>DASXKD010000629.1:0-5029 GCA_036497045.1 Streptosporangiaceae bacterium
CCCTGAACCCCCCCGCCCTTCCCCGCGGAGGGCCTTTGCGTGTTCTTGCAGCGATCGCACACCCACCTCACCACGCGTGATCGCTTCGATGCCCTGCACAGCCGCGGCCAGGCCCTGGATCGTAGTCACACACGGAATCCCGCGCCGGACCGCGGCGGTGCGGATCTCGTATCCGTCCAGCCGCGGCCCCGACTGCCCGGGGCTGCCGAATGGCGTGTTCACGATCAGGTCGACCTGGCCGTCCAGGATCTGGGTGACGATGTCCGGCTCCCCGTCGGGACCGGCACCGTCGCTGTGCTTGCGGACGATCGTGGCACGAACTCCGTTGCGCCGCAGCACCTCACCCGTACCGCGGGTCGCCCAGATCTCGAAACCCAGGTCGGCGAGCCGTTTCACCGGAAAGATCATGGACCGCTTGTCCACGTTGGCCACCGACACGAACGCCCGGCCCTTGACCGGCAGGGTGCCGTACGCGGCCGCCTGGGATTTCGCGTACGCGGTGCCGAACGCATCGTCGATCCCCATGACCTCACCGGTGGACCGCATCTCCGGCCCGAGCACGGTGTCCACCCCGTGCCCATGCTCGTCACGGAACCTGTTGAACGGGAGCACCACCTCTTTGACGGCGATCGGCGCGTGCTGGGGCAGCGTGCCGCCGTCCCCCGAGGCGGGGAGCAGGCCCTCGGCCCGCAGTCCCGCGACCGTCGCGCCAAGCATGATCCGCGCGGCTGCTTTGGCCACGGGCACCGCCGTCGCCTTGGACACGAACGGGATGGTCCGTGAGGCACGCGGGTTGGCCTCCAGCACGTACAGCACCCCGGCGGCCAGCGCGTACTGGATGTTGAGCAGCCCGCGCACGCCCACCCCGCGGGCGATCACCCCGGTGGACTCCCGGATCCGCGCGATGTCGCTGGCGCCCAGGGTGATCGGCGGCAGGGCACAGGCCGAGTCGCCGGAATGGATGCCGGCCTCCTCGATGTGCTCCATCACCCCGGCCAGGTACAGTTCCTCGCCGTCGAACAGGGCGTCCACGTCAATCTCGATCGCGTCGTCGAGGAAGCGGTCGATCAGGACCGGGTGCTCAGGGCTGGCTTCTGTCGCCTTGGCGACATAAGACTCCAGGGTGGCGTCGTCGTAGACGATCTCCATCCCCCGGCCGCCCAGCACGTAGGAGGGCCGCACAAGCACCGGGTAGCCGATCCCGGCGGCGACCACCTTGGCCTGGCCGAACGAGGTGGCGGTGCCGTGCTTAGGCGCGGTCAGCCCGGCGGCGGCCAGCAGCGCGCCGAACTCCCCCCGGTCCTCGGCCAGGTGGATCGCTTCCGGGCTGGTGCCCACGACCGGCGCTCCCGCGGCGGCCAGGCCGCGCGCCAGGCGCAGCGGCGTCTGCCCGCCGAGCTGGACGATCATCCCGGCGACCGGCCCGCTGGCCTGTTCGGCGTGCAGCACCTCCAGCACGTCCTCCAGGGTCAGCGGCTCGAAATAGAGCCGGCCGGAGGTGTCGTAGTCGGTGGACACGGTCTCCGGGTTGCAGTTGATCATCACGGTCTCGTACCCGGCTTCGGCCAGTGCGAAGGAGGCGTGCACGCACGCGTAGTCGAATTCGATGCCCTGCCCGATCCGGTTCGGCCCGCTGCCCAGGATGATCACCTTGGGCCGGTCCCCGGCGGGCACCTCGCTCTGTTCGTCGTAGGTCGAGTACAGGTACGGAGTGCGCGCCTCGAACTCGGCCGCGCAGGTGTCCACGGTGTGGAACACCGGGCGGATCCCCAGCTCGTGCCGGCGGCGCCGTACCTCGTCCTCTCTGGTGCCGGCTATTTCCGCGATCTGGGCGTCGGAGAACCCTGCCCGTTTGGCCGCGCGGAGGGTTCCCGCGGCCGCGGGCCAGCCACGCGCGAGGCGTATTGCATGATCTTCAAGACTGGCCACCTGGTCGACGAACCAGGGGTCGATACCGGTCGCGGCGGCAAGCTCGGCCACGCTGGCGCCCGCCCGCAGCGCCTGGTGCACCGTGGACAGCCGGCCGTCGTGCGGGACAGCGGCGGCGGCCACCAGCGCCGCCCGGTCCCCGGGCGGGCCGCGCCAGTGCAGCGGCGCGCCGGGGCTCTCCAGCGAGCGCAGCGCCTTGCCCAGCGCCTCGGGGAAGCTGCGGCCGATCGCCATCGCCTCCCCCACCGACTTCATGTGCGTGGTGAGCTCCGGGTTCGCGCCAGGGAACTTCTCAAAGGCGAACCGGGGCACCTTGACCACCACGTAGTCGAGGGCCGGCTCGAAGCAGGCCGGGGTCTGCCCGGTGATGTCGTTGCGTATCTCGTCGAGGGCGTAGCCGATGGCCAGCCTGGCGGCGATCTTGGCGATCGGGAACCCGGTGGCCTTGGAAGCCAGTGCGGACGACCGGGACACCCGCGGGTTCATCTCGATGACCACCATCCGCCCGGTCTGCGGGTGGACGGCGAACTGGATGTTGCAGCCGCCGGTGTCCACGCCGACCGCGCGGACCACGGCGATCGCCACGTCC
The DNA here is from genome assembly GCA_036497045.1 of Streptosporangiaceae bacterium. Classification (GTDB taxonomy): domain Bacteria; phylum Actinomycetota; class Actinomycetes; order Streptosporangiales; family Streptosporangiaceae; genus DASXKD01. Next base: position 2,519 of record DASXKD010000629.1, read on the forward strand.
CGCATGTGCTGGTACTCGCGGTCGGTGAGGGTCATCGCCGGGGCGACGGTGACCGAGTCGCCGGTGTGCACGCCCATCGGGTCGATGTTCTCGATCGAGCAGACGACCACCACGTTGTCGTTGCGGTCGCGCATCAGCTCGAGCTCGAACTCCTTCCAGCCGAGGATGGACTCCTCGAGCAGCACCTCGCTCACCGGGCTGGCGTCCAGCCCGGTCCCGGCGATGCGGCGCAGGCCCACCGCGTCGTGCGCGATGCCCGAGCCTGCGCCGCCGAGGGTGAACGAGGGCCGGATCACCACCGGGTAGCCCAGCTCGGCCGCGGCCTGCTCGCACTCCTCCAGGCTGTGGCAGATCGTGCTGGCGGGCACCTCCGCACCGAGGCCGGTGACGATCTCTTTGAACCGGCTGCGGTCCTCTGCGGCCTTGATCGTGTCGATGGTGGCCCCGATCAGCTCCACCCCGTGCCGGGCCAGCACCCCGGACTCGTGCAGGGCGACGGCGGCGTTCAGCGCGGTCTGGCCGCCCAGCGTGGGCAGCACCGCGTCGGGGCGCTCGATCACGATGACCTTTTCCAGCACCTCGGTGGTGATCGGCTCCACGTAGGTGGCGTCGGCGAACTCGGGGTCGGTCATGATCGTCGCCGGGTTGGAGTTGACCAGGCTGACCCGGATCCCCTCGGCCCGGAGCACCCGGCAGGCCTGGGTGCCCGAGTAGTCGAACTCGCAGGCCTGGCCGATCACGATGGGCCCGGAGCCGATGACCAGCACCGACCGCAGGTCCTCACGCCTGGGCATGGCGCGCCTCTTCCATCAGCGCGCAGAACGCGTCGAACTCCCCCGCCGCGTCGTGTGGGCCCGGCGCCGCCTCGGGGTGGTATTGCACGCTGAGCGCGGGCGCGTCGAGCAACCGGATCCCCTCGACCACGCCGTCGTTGAGGTTCATATGGCTGACCTGGGCCCGGCCGAACGGCGTGCCGAAGGGCGCGAGGGACACCGGCCCGGCCTCATCGGCGCCGGGAGGCGCGACGGCGAAGCCGTGGTTGTGGCTGGTGATCTGCACCCGCCCCGTGACCAGGTCCTTGACCGGCTGGTTCACCCCCCGGTGCCCGAACCGGAGCTTGTAGGTGCCCAGGCCGAGCGCCCGGCCGAGGATCTGGCTGCCGAGGCAGATGCCGAACACGGGGATACCCGCGGCCAGCACGCCGAGCATCGCCTCGACCGCGTACCCAGCGGCGGCCGGGTCCCCCGGGCCATTGGAGAAGAACACCCCGTCCGGGCCGGTGGCCCGGATCTCGGCGGCCGTGGCCGTGGCGGGCAGCACCTGGACCAGGCAGCCCCGGGCCGCCATCGCCGCGGGAGTCGCGGCCTTGATGCCCAGGTCCACCGCGGCGACCCGGTACCTGGTCTCGGTGCCGGGCGGCGGGCTCACCTGGTAGGGCTCGGCGGTGGACACCTCGCGGGCCAGATCGGCGCCGGCCATCAGCGGGCTGGCGAGCACCCGCTGCCGCAGTTCTTCGGGGTCGGCGCCGCCGGTGGCGCTGATCACTGCCCGCATCACGCCCTGGTCGCGCAGCCGCCGGGTGAGCGCCCGGGTGCCGGTGACCGCGATGCCGGGGATGCCCTGGGCCGCGAGTTCCTCATCCAGGCTGCGCTGGGCCCGCCAGTTCGAGGTGATCCGGGATGGCTCCCTGACCACGTACCCGCTCACCCAGATCCGCCGGGACTCGCGGTCGGTGTCGTTGACCCCGGTGTTGCCGATGTGCGGGGCGGTCATGGCGACGATCTGCCGGCAGTACGAGGGGTCGGTCAGCGTCTCCTGGTAGCCGGTCATCCCGGTGTTGAACACCATCTCGCCGAACGCCTCGCCCCGCGCGCCGAACCCGGTCCCGCGGAACGTGGTGCCATCCTCGAGCACCAGGACCGCCGGCCATTCCCGCTGCGGTGCCCCGGTCGGGCCCGCCATCAGGCGGGCTTCCCGTCGAGCACGGTCGGGCGGCCGCGCAGGAACGTGGCCACCACCTGGCCGGGCAGCGCCATGCCGGCGAACGGCGAGTTCCGGCTGCGCGAGGCGTGCGTCGCGGGATCCACGACCTCGCGGACGGCAGGGTTGTACAGGACGAGGTTCGCAGGCGAGCCGGGGGCCAGCGGCTGCCCCTGGCCGGCCAGCCGGCCGATGGCGGCGGGCCGGGCCGACATCCGGTCGGCGACCTGCGCCCAGCCGAGCAGGCCGGTGTCGATCATCGCCTCCTGCACCACCCGCAGCGCGGTCTCCAGCCCGGTCATGCCGTGCGCCGCCACGGCCCACTCGGTCTCCTTGTCCTCCACCGGGTGCGGGGCGTGGTCGGTGGCCACGCAGTCGATTGTCCCGTCCGCGAGAGCTTCCCGCAGCGCGGCCACGTCCTCGGCGGTGCGCAACGGCGGGTTGACCTTGTAGACCGGGTCATAGCTGGCCACCAGGTCGTCGGTGAGCAGCAGGTGGTGCGGGGTGACCTCGGCGGTCACCCGCCAGCCC
>DASXKD010000630.1:0-29935 GCA_036497045.1 Streptosporangiaceae bacterium
GGCCTCGGCGCACTGGTGCTGGAGCACGCCGGTGATCCCGGTCGGGCCCTTGTAATCGGACGGGGAGGCGTGCAGGCCCGCGGCCAGCGCCGGATCGGAGGCACTTGTGGTCACCGGCACCGGACGGGTGTGCGGCGAATCAGCCAGCAGCGCGCCGAGCAACACCACCATTTCGGCGTTGAGTCCGGTGAACGCGTCCACCAGTTCGGTGCAGAAGCGGCGCCAGCGCATGTTCGGCTCGATCCCGTGGACCAGCAGCACATCACGGTCGGCCGGGTTCTTGGTGGGGGTCAGCAGCCGCGTCGTCGGCCAGACCAGGCTGTGCGTGCTCCCGTCGGTTACCTCGGTGACCGGGCGGGTCACCTGGAAGTCGTAGTAGTCCTCCGGGTCGATGGAGCCGACCGGCTCTGCCTGCCACGCGGTCGTCAGGTGGGTGATCACCCCGCTGGCGGCCTCACCGGCATCGTTCCAGCCTTCGAAAGCAGCGATAACAATGGGTGCCGTGAGCTTGCCGGTTCCGTTGAACTCGATCGCACGCCACCTCCTTCCCTGCTCCGGGCCGCCTTCCGGCGATGCCGGTCTCAGCCTACGTGCTCCATCATGATCACTGGTTATCCTGCCCGCTCCGATGGCTCACGGTGCCTGGACGGTCCGCCGTTTAGACTGGGAACCCTATGACGAGGAACGACCGCAAGGCCCGCAACTCGAATCCGGAGGCCGGGACACTGGCGGAATCGCTCCGGTCCGCCCTGGCGCAGCGGGTGGTGGTGGCCGACGGGGCCATGGGCACCATGCTCCAGGCCAGCCCGGCGACCCTCAGCGACTTCGACGGCCACGAGGGATGCAACGAGATCCTCAACATCACCCGGCCCGACATCGTCCGCTCGGTCCACGACGGCTACCTCGACGCCGGGGTGGACTGCATCACCACTAACACCTTCGGCGCGAACCTGGGCAACCTCGGCGAATACGGTCTCCAGGACCGGATCGGGGAGCTGTCGGAAGCGGGCGCGCGGATCGCACGGGAGGCCGCGGGCGCATGGGCGTCTTCGGAGCGCCCGCGCTGGGTGCTCGGCTCGGTCGGGCCCGGCACCAAGCTGCCCACCCTGGGGCACGTGCGGTTCGCCGATCTGCGCGACACCTACCAGAGCAACGCCGCGGGCCTGCTGCGCGGCGGGGTGGACGCGATCGTCGTGGAGACCTGCCAGGACCTGCTGCAGGCCAAGGCGGCCATCATCGGCGTGAAGCGGGCCATCGCCGAGGCCGGGGCCGGCGTGGCGCTGATCGCGTCGGTAACCATAGAGACCACGGGCGCGATGCTGCTCGGCACCGAGATCGGCGCGGCGCTGGCCGCGCTTGAGCCGCTCGGTATCGACCTGATCGGGCTGAACTGCGCGACCGGGCCCGCCGAGATGAGCGAGCACCTGCGCTATCTGACCGGTCACTCGCCGATCCCGCTGTCCTGCATGCCCAACGCCGGCCTGCCGGTACTCACCGCGGACGGGGCCAGCTACCCGCTGACGCCGGACGGCCTGGCCGACGCGCACGACTCCTTCACCGCCGAGTTCGGGCTGTCCCTGGTCGGCGGGTGCTGCGGGACCACCCCCGACCACCTGGCCGCCGTGGTGGACCGGATCCGGGCCAGGCCGCTGGCCCGGCGCAGGCCGCGGTCCGAGCCCGGCGTCTCCTCTCTCTATCAGCACGTCCCGTTCCGCCAGGACACGGCGTTCCTGGCGATCGGGGAGCGGACCAACGCCAACGGGTCCAAGGCGTTCCGCGAGGCGCTGCTGGCCGGCCGCCTCGAAGACTGCGTGGAGATCGCCCGCCAGCAGACCAGGGACGGCGCGCACCTGCTCGACGTGTGCGTGGACTACGTGGGCCGGCCGGGGGCGGCCGACATGGCCGAACTGGCCAGCAGGCTCGCCACGGCCTCCACCCTCCCGCTGGTTCTCGACTCCACCGAGCCGGACGTGATCAGCGCCGGGCTGGAGATGCTGGGCGGCCGGGTGGTGGTGAACTCGGTCAATTACGAGGACGGCGACGGCCCGCAGTCGCGGATCGCCACGGTGATGCCGCTGGTCGCCGAGCACGGTGCCGCGGTGATCGCGCTCACCATCGACGAGCAGGGCCAGGCACGGACCGCGGACTGGAAGCTGGCCGTGGCCACCCGGCTGATCGAGGACCTCACCGGCAACTGGGGCATGCGGGTCAGCGACATCATCGTGGACTGCCTGACCTTCCCTATCGCGACCGGCCAGGAGGAGACGCGGCGGGATGCCCTGGAGACCATCGAGGCGATCCGCGCAGTCAAGCAGCGCTACCCCGAGGTACAGACCACGCTGGGTGTCTCCAACGTCTCCTTCGGCCTGAACCCCGCGGCCCGTGCCGTACTCAACTCGGTCTTCCTGGACGAATGCGTCCGGGCCGGGCTGGACTCGGCGATCGTGCACCCGTCGCGGATCATGCCGATCGCGCGGATCGGTGACGAGCAACTGCAGGTCGCGCTCGACCTCGTCTACGACCGCAGGAGAGAGGGCTACGACCCGCTGGCCCGGCTGCTCGAGCTGTTCGAGGGCGTGGACGCGACCGAGCTGAAGGCCAGCAGGGCGGCCGAGCTCGCCGGGCTGCCGCTCTGGGAGCGGCTCAAGCGCCGGATCATCGACGGCGAGCGGGTCGGCCTGGAAGCCGATCTGGACGAAGCCCTGGGCCAGCGCCCGGCCCTGGAGATCGTCAACGACGTGCTGCTCGACGGTATGAAGACGGTCGGTGACCTGTTCGGCTCCGGCCAGATGCAGCTGCCGTTCGTGCTGACCTCCGCGGAGGTCATGAAGCTGGCCGTCGGTTACCTCGAACCGCACATGGACCGGTCCGCCGAGTCGGGCAAGGGCCGCATCGTGCTTGCGACCGTCCGCGGTGACGTGCACGACATCGGCAAGAACCTGGTCGACATCATCCTGTCCAACAATGGCTTCGACGTGGTCAACATCGGTATCAAGCAGCCGTTGTCCGCGATCGTGGACGCGGCGACCGAGCATGGCGCCGACGTCATCGGCATGTCCGGCCTGCTGGTCAAGTCCACCGTGGTGATGCGGGACAACCTGGCCGAGCTGAACTCCCGCGGCCTGGCCCGCACCTGGCCTGTGCTGCTCGGCGGTGCCGCGCTCACCCGTGCCTATGTCGAGCAGGACCTGGCCGGCCTGTTCGGCGGCGAGGTCCGCTACGCCAGGGACGCCTTCGAGGGGCTGCGGCTGATGGACGCGTTCATGGCCGTCAAACGCGGCGAAGCAGGCGCCCAGCTGCCCCCGCTGCGGGAGGCCCGGGTGAAGCCGGGGTCACGGCTGCGGCTCACCGAGCCCGCGGAGATGCCGGCCCGGTCCGACGTCGCGATCGACAACGACGTGCCGGTCCCCCCGTTCTACGGCGACCGGATCGTCAAGGGCATCGCCCTGGCCGAATACGCGGCATTCCTCGACGAGCGCGCCACGTTCCTTGGCCAGTGGGGGCTCAAGCCCGCCAGGGGCAGCTCCGGGCCCTCCTACGAGGAGCTGGTGGAGGCCGAGGGCCGTCCCCGGCTGCGGATGTGGCTGGACCGGATCCAGGCGGAGGGCCTGGTCGAGGCGGCGGTGGTGTACGGGTACTTCCGGGCCGTCAGTGAGGGAAACGACCTGGTGGTGCAGGACGGCAGCGGCACCGAGCGGGAGCGGTTCACCTTCCCGCGGCAGCGCCACGACCGGCACCTGTGCCTGGCCGACTTCTTCCGGCCTGCCGCCTCGGGGGAGCCAGACGTGGTCGGCTTCCAGCTGGTCACCGTCGGGACGAAGCTCAGCGCGGCGACCGCGGAGCTGTTCGCCAAGGACGCCTACCGGGACTACCTGGAGCTGCACGGGCTGTCCGTCCAGCTCACCGAGGCCCTCGCGGAGTACTGGCACGGCCGTGTGCGCGAGGAGCTCGGCCTGGCCCAGTTCGACCCGCCCGAGCTGGACGGCGTCCTCAAGGTCGGCTACCGCGGCTGCCGCTATTCGTTCGGCTATCCGGCCTGCCCGGACCTGGATGACCGGGCGAAGGTGGTCCGGCTGCTCCGCCCGGAGCGGATCGGCGTGGTGCTGTCGGAGGAGTTCCAGCTCGTCCCCGAGCAGTCCACCGATGCGCTGATCGCGCATCACCCCGAGGCGAGGTACTTCAGCGCGTGACCGCCCGCGATCCGCGCCCGCTGCGGCGCCCCGCCGCGACCGCGCTGCGCGCGGTCCTGTTCGACATGGACGGGCTGCTCGTGGACTCCGAGCCGCTCTGGTTCGTGGTCGAGCGTGAGGTCGCCGAACGGCTCGGCGCTCCGTGGGGCGAGGCTGACCAGGAGGCGCTGATCGGCGGCTCGCTGGAGCGCACGGTTTCCTGGCTGCTGGCCAAGGCCGACGGCGCGGCCAAGGCTGGCCGGCCGGCTACGGCGGGCGGTCCGGTCACCGCGGACGGGCCGGTCACGGCCGGGCGCGAGGACGTGGCGCGCTGGCTGGTGGCGGGCATGGCCCGGCTGGTGCTGGCCCGCGGGCTGCCCCTGCAGCCTGGCGCCGCCCGGCTGCTCGCCGCCCTGGACGCGGCCGGCGTGCCGTGTGCGCTGGTCACCGCCTCATCCCGGGCGATCATGGACGCGGTGCTCAAGGTCACCGGGCTGAGCTTCGGCGTGACCGTATGCGGCGAGGACGTGCAGCGGGGCAAGCCGGATCCGGAGCCCTACCTGCGGGCCGCGGCACTGCTCGGGGTGCCGCCGGCCGGGTGCGTGGTGCTGGAGGACTCGCCCACCGGCATCGCGGCGGCCCGCGCGGCGGGCTGCCCGGTGATCGCGGTGCCCAGCGTGCCGGTATCGCCCGGGCCCGGGCTGATTACCGTGAAATCGCTGGACGAAGTGGGATTTTACCTGCTAGAGCGGGCCATGACAGGAAACTCTGCGGGCCGCGACCACATTGTGACGGAAAAATCCTAATTAGGTCACAATCGCAGAACGACCCCCACTGTCCTCTGGCGCAGCGGGTGCTGCCCGAGACATTCTCCCGGTAATGGGAAGGCAACCCGCCCGGGCCGGTTGACGGGCGGCGTTTGCGGCTGGACAGCCTGGAGAAGCACTCATTATGACCGCGCCACTTGAAATGACGCCGGAGTCCCCGGCGCCGGAAGCAATTCTCGAGGGGGTCGGCGGGGAGTCGATCGAGGGGCGATCACTAGGCAAGATCGCGTGGATGCGGCTGAAGCGCGACAAGGTCGCGATGGGCGGCGGCATCTTCATCGTCTTCCTGATCCTGGTCGCCATCTTCGGCCCGCACCTGGTCCAGAGCCCAAACGTCTACCACCCGTCCCTGATCAACCCGACCTTCAGCCGCCCGAACGGCCCGTTCGGGGGGGTCAGCCTCGCGCATCCCCTCGGGGTGGAGCCGCAAACCGGCCGTGACATGCTGAGCCGGATCGTCAACGGGGCGTCGGTCTCATTGCTCATCGCCTTCCTCGCCACCGGGCTCGCGGTCGGCATCGGCGTCATCATGGGGATCATCGCCGGTTTTTTCGGCGGGTGGCTCGACTCGGTGATCGCGCGCGCCATGGACGTCTTCCTGGCCTTCCCGCTGCTGGTCTTCGCGATCGCGCTGGTCGGCGTCGTCCCGTCATCGGCGTTCGGCCTGTCGGGCAACTCCCTGCGCATCGGGCTGCTCATCTTCGTGATCGGGTTCTTCGCCTGGCCCTACATGGGCCGGATCATCCGCGGCCAGACCCTGTCCCTGCGGGAGCGGGAGTTCGTGGACGCCGCGCGCAGCCTGGGTGCCCGCGGGCCGTACATCCTGTTCCGTGAGCTGTTGCCGAACCTGGTGGCGCCGATCCTGGTGTACTCCACGCTGCTGATGCCGGTGAACATCCTGTTCGAAGCCGCGCTGTCCTACCTGGGCGTGGGCATCATCCCGCCGACCCCCAGCTGGGGCGGGATGCTCTCCGATGCGGTCAACAACGGTTATTACGCGGTCGACCCCATGTACATGATCATTCCTGGCCTGGCCATCTTCCTGACGGTCATGGCGTTCAACTTGTTCGGAGACGGGCTGCGTGACGCGCTCGACCCGAGAAGCAGCCGGTAGGTCAATGCCGATCCTTGCCGGCAACCAATACGACAGGAGGCGTTCCACCTGATGAGGAGACGCAGAATCATGGGCTTGGCCGCGTTCGCCGCGGCCGGCTCGCTTGCCCTTGCCGCATGTAGCAGTAGCAGCAGCACCGCCACCGGTTCCGGTGGCTCGTCCAGCACGGCGGGATTCAACTCCGCGATCACCAAGGTCGTGAACCCCTCGACCAAGACGGGCGGGACGATCGTCTACGACAACAGCAGCGGACCGGACTCCACCGACGCCGGCAACACCTACTACGCGTTCAACTGGAACTTCACGCGGCTGTACGCGACGCCGCTGATGACCTACAAGTCCTGCACGGGTAGCTGCGGCCTGACGATCGTGCCAGCGCTGGCGACGGCACCGGGCGTCGGCACCAGCAACGACACGGTGTGGACCTACCACATCAAGTCCGGCCTGAAGTTCTCCGACGGGCTGCCGATCACCTCGGCCGACGTCAAGTACGCCGTCATGCGCACGTTCGCCAAGGACGTCCTGGTGAACGGGCCAAGCTACTTCCAGGTGCTGCTGGCCGGGAACGCGGCGACCTACAAGGGCCCGTACAAGCAAAAGGGCGTCGACCTGACGTCGATAACCACGCCGAACGCGACCACGGTCGTGTTCCACCTGAACAAGCCGTTCGCCGACTTCAACTACATCGCGGCGATCCCGCAGACCGCCCCGGTGCCGCAGAGCAAGGACACCGGCGCGAACTACCAGAACAACCCCGTCTCGAGCGGGCCTTACATGTTCCAGAGCTACCAGATCAACAAGCAGTACACGCTGGTGAAGAACCCGAACTGGAACCCCTCCACCGACCCGCAGGTGAAGCAGCTGGCTGACAAGGTCATCGTCAACCTGAACGTCAACGCCAACGACATCGACAACCGCCTGCTAGCCGGCGACATCCAGATGGACCAGGCGGGCACCGGAGTACAGTCCGCCGCCCGCGCCAAGATCCTGGGCTCGCAGACGCTGAAGGCATCCTCGGACAACCCGATCAGCGGGTTCATGTGGTTCGAGTACCTCAACACCAAGGTGCCGCCGATGAACAACGTGCACTGCCGGATGGCGGTCGAGTACGCGGCGAACAAGACCACGCTGCAGAACGCTTACGGCGGCCCGTACGGCGGCGCCATCGCGTCCACGGCGATGCCGCCGAACATCATCGGCTACCAGTCGTTCGACCTGTACGCGGCCAAGAGCCACCCGAACGGTGACATCCCGGCCGCCAAGAACCAGCTGAAGCTCTGCGGTCACCCGAGCGGGTTCAGCACCGGGATGGCCTACCGCAGTGACCGCCCGAGAGACACCGCGGCTGCCCAGGCCCTGCAGGCGGCGCTGTCCCCGGTCGGCATCAAGCTGACCCTCCACGGGTTCCCGGCGGCGACCTACTACAGCAACTACGGTGGCGTGCCGGCCTACATGCACAGCCACGGCATCGGGATCGCCACCGGTGGCTGGGGCGCTGACTGGCCGGACGCCTGGGGCTGGTTCGACGAGATCGTCAACGGCAACGCGATCGCCTCGGCCGGTAACACCAACATCAGCGAGCTCAACGACCCGGTGGTGAACGGCGACCTGGCCAAGATGCAGTCGCCTGGCATATCCCAGACGGAGAAGAACACCATCGCCAACGCGATCGACATGCAGGTCATGAAGGACGCGGTCATGCTGCCCGCGGTCTACTCCAAGGCGCTGCTGTACCGCAGTCCCAGCCTGACCAACGTCTCGGTCCAGCCTTACTACGGCATGTACAACTACGGCACCCTGGGAGTGAAGTAGCCCGGCCCGTAGTCCGCTCGCACATGGAAAGTAGGTGAGAGCGCTGGTGCCCGGCCGGGAAATCCCGGCCGGGCACCAGCGCCGCGTGCAGTGATCGCGTTCATTATCCGCCGGCTGATCGCCACCGTCTTCCTGCTGGTCATCGTCAGCATTATCACGTTCGCGATCTTCTTCCTGATCCCCAGGCTCGCGGGGCAGACCCCGTACCAGCTCGCCGTGCAGTACGTCGGCCGCAACCCGACCAGGACCGCGGTGCTGGCGATCGAGCAGAAGCTCGGCCTCAATGAACCCATCTACGTGCAGTACGGCAGGTTCCTGCGGGGACTTGTGTTCGGCGAGCACTACAACTCCGGGACGAGCACCACCTATTGCCCGCCGCCATGCTTCGGCTACTCCTTCAAGAGCCAGCAACCGGTCTGGCCGCAGATGGTGAGTTCCCTGCCGGTGACCATCTCCCTCGCCATCGGGGCGGCGATACTCTGGCTGGTCGGCGGGGTAACGATCGGGGTGATCTCCGCGCTCAAGCGCGGCACCATCTTCGACCGGTTCTCGATGGGGGTCGCCCTGGCCGGGGTGTCGCTGCCGATCTTCTTCACGGGCCTGATCTCTCTGGAGCTGTTCAGCTATAAGTGGCCGATCTTCCCCAACGTGACTTTCGTGCCCTTTGACCAGAACCCGCTGCTGTGGGCGAGGAACCTGGTCCTGCCCTGGGTTACCCTTGCCTTCCTTTACGCAGCCCTCTACGCCCGGCTGACCAGAGCGGGCATGCTGGAAACGATGAGCGAGGACTACATCCGCACGGCCCGGGCCAAGGGCCTGCCGGAGCACACGGTGATCGTCAGGCACGGGCTGCGCGCGGCACTGACCCCGATCATCACGATCTTCGGCATGGACCTTGGCGCGCTGCTCGGCGGTGCCATCCTCACCGAGACCACCTTCTCGCTGCACGGCCTCGGCCTGTTCACGGTCCTGGCGGTCCAGAACCAGGACCTGCCGGAGATCCTGGGCGTCACTATGCTGGCGGCGTTCTTCATCGTCATCGCTAATCTGGTGGTGGACATCCTGTATGCGGTGGTCGACCCGAGGGTGAGGCACTGAATGGACTTCCGGAGGGGGAGCCGCAGGGCGGGTGACGCGAACGGTGCCGGGGGCCAGGCCGCGCCCGAGGTGACGGAGGTGTCGGCGCCGCTGACGTCCGCCATGCTCGACGTGCGCGACCTGAAGATCCACTTCCCTACCGACGATGGCCTGGTGAAAGCGGTGGACGGCATCTCGTTCACCCTGGACCGGGGCAAGACGCTCGGCATCGTGGGCGAGTCCGGGTCCGGGAAGAGCGTCACCAGCATGGGCATCATGGGCCTGCACTACGGCACCAGGGCGAACATCAGCGGCACCATCTGGCTGGACGGGGAGGAACTCGTCGCCGCCTCGGCCGCGCGGGTGCGCCAGCTGCGCGGCAGCAAGATGGCGATGATCTTCCAGGATCCGCTGTCCGCCCTGCACCCCTACTACACAGTCGGCTACCAGATCGCCGAGGCCTACCTGATCCACAACAAGGTCAGCAAGAAGGCGGCCAAGGAGCACGCCGTCGACATGCTGCAGCGGGTGGGCATTCCCAACCCGCAGACCCGGGTGGACGACTACCCGCACCAGTTCTCCGGCGGCATGCGCCAGCGCGCGATGATCGCGATGGCGCTGAGCTGCAACCCCGAGTTGCTGATCGCCGACGAGCCGACCACCGCCCTCGACGTCACCGTGCAGGCGCAGATACTCGACCTCATGGCCGATCTGCAGCAGGAGTTCGGCTCCGCGGTCATCATCATCACTCACGACCTCGGCGTGGTGGCCGAGCTTGCCGACGACATCCTGGTCATGTACGCGGGCCGGATGGCCGAGTACGGCACCAGCGAGGACATCTTCGACCGGCCCGCGCACCCCTACGCATGGGGCCTGCTCGGCTCCATGCCGCGCCTGGACCGGGCCCGCATCGAGCGGCTGATACCGATTCCCGGCACCCCGCCCAGCCTGATCCACGTGCCGTCCGGCTGCCCGTTCCACCCGCGCTGCCCCTACGCGGCGCAAACCAACGGGCGCTCGGTCAACGAGGTCCCGCAAGTGCGCGCCGTCGGGCCCGGCCACGACGTCGCCTGCCACCTGAGCACCGACGAGCAGCGCCGGATCTGGGGGGAGCAGGCAGCCCGGATGCAGCTTTCGCCGCTCGCCCGCCACTTCGGCCAGGAGGATGCGTGACCACGCCGCTCAGCAAGCCCACAGAGACGTCGGTCCCCGCCACCGACGCCCTGCTGACGGTGACTGGGCTGACCAAGCACTTCCCGGTCACCCGCGGGATCATTTTCCGGCACCGGGTCGGCCTGGTCCGCAGCGTGGACGACGTCTCGTTCAAGGTGACCCGTGGCGAGACCCTGGGCATCGTCGGCGAGTCGGGCTGCGGCAAGACCACGACCGCGCGCATGCTGACCCGGCTCATCGAGCCGACCGCCGGGCAGATCATCTTCGACGGCCGCGACATCACGCACCTGCGCACCGGGGCCATGCGCCCGCTGCGGCGCGAGATACAGATGATCTTCCAGGACCCGTACTCGTCGCTGAACCCCCGCCACACGGTCGGCGCCATCGTGGGCGCGCCATGGCGGCTGCAAAAGGTCAAGACGGACAAGGGCATTAAGACGAGCGTCCAGGAGATACTGGAACTCGTCGGGCTGAATCCCGAGCACTACAACCGGTACCCGCACGAGTTCTCCGGCGGTCAGCGGCAGCGGATCGGGATCGCGCGCACGCTCGCGCTGCGGCCGAAGCTCATCGTGGCCGACGAGCCGGTGTCCGCGCTGGACGTGTCCATCCAGGCCCAGGTGATCAACCTGCTGGCCGACCTGCAGGCCGAGCTCGGGCTGACCTACGTGATCATCGCGCATGACCTGTCGGTGGTCAGGCACGTCGCCAACCGGGTCGCGGTCATGTACCTGGGCAACCTGGTGGAGCTGGCCGACCGGACGAACCTTTACGAACGGCCACGGCATCCCTACACGGTCGCGCTGTTGTCGGCGGTCCCACTGCCGGAGCCCGCCCAGCGCACGGCGGAAGGCCAACGGCAGCGCCGGGAACGGGTCCGGCTGATTGGAGACGTGCCGAGCCCGCTCAACCCGCCGCCCGCCTGCCGGTTCCACACCCGGTGCTGGAAGGCGCAGGAGGTGTGCCGCACGGTGCCCCCGCCCCTGGAGGAACTGTCCCCGGGCCAGTACGTCGCCTGCCACTTCCCCGAGAACACCACCCCGGCGGCCTGACGGCAGGCCGGGGCATTGGCCGTCGTATGCGACGATGGAGGAGATGTCTTCACTGAGGGGAGAAGGCAATGTCCTTTAGCCAGATCCCGTGGTTCTTTCTCTGTGGCGGGCTGACCGCGGTCGGGCTGATCGGGAGCTGGTTCGCGCTGCGCCGCCGCGGTCCCCGTGCAGCGGCGCGCTGGCTCGCCTGGGCGCTGCTGCCGATCGCCCTCTACCTGGTCGGCATACTCCAGGTGCTGTGGCGGTTCGGCGTCGCGATCGGTGACTTCTTCAGTGGCCTGGCGTTCTCGCCCAAGGTGTGGTCGGGTGTGATCCTCGCCGGGATATCGCTGGTGCTGTTCGTGGTCACCGGCGGGCTGCGCGGCCGGTCCAGGCGCAAGCGGGCCAAGGCTGAGCCGGACAGCCAGCCGCCGGCCACCAGGGCGCTGGGCGCGGCACCGCCCGCGGCCGCGTCGGCCGGGATGGCCAGCCGGCCCAAGGCGGCCCCGGTCCCGGCGAAACGCAAGGGTGCGGCGCCGGACGACGAGGACTTCGGCGAGGTCGCTGCGATCCTCAAGCGGCACGGCATCAGCTAGCCGGCGGCCACGGCGGGCTGGGCCATCAAGGCCCTGGCCGGCCCGGCCTAGGCGCTGGCCGGGGCCTTGGCGGCGGCCTTCATGTTCTGCTTGTAGGCGCGCACCGCGGCCAGCGACTGGGCGTCGACGATGTCGGCCACCGAGCAGTGGCTGCCCTTCTCGCCGAAGTGCCCGGCCGCCGTGCGCCAGCCCTTGGGCCGCACGCCGTACTGCTTGCCAAGCAGCGCCAGGAAGATCCGGGCCTTGTCCGCGCCGAACCCGGGCAGCTCACGCAGCCGTGCCAGCAGTTCGGCGCCGGTCTTCGCGCCCGCCCAGATCCCGGCCGGGTCACCGCCGTAGCGGTCCACGATGTGCTGGCACAACTGCTGCACCCGGCCGGCCATGGCCCGCGGGTAGCGGTGCAGGGCCGGGCGGGCGCTGAAGATCGCCGCCAGGGCCTCGGGATCGAAGCCGGCCAGTTCTGCCGCCGACGGCTCGTGGCCGAGCCTGCGTACCAGGTCGCGCGGGCTGGTGAACGCCTTCTCAATGGTCACCTGCTGGTCGAGCAGCATGCCGATGAGCAGGGCGAGGGGGCTGGCCGACAGCAGTTCGTTGGCGTCGGCGTCGATCGGCAGTGACAACGGCATCGGTGCCTCCCCAGGTTCTGCTGACATCCTGGCCGGCTGCGGTCACCGGTGCGACCGCGGCCCCCCGGTGCCGGGCCGGAACTACTCTGGGATCGTCCGGCGTTTTACCTGTAGAGGCCGGGATGTGGTGAACTTGGGCGAGGCGGCCAGCG
The DNA here is from genome assembly GCA_036497045.1 of Streptosporangiaceae bacterium. GTDB lineage: Bacteria > Actinomycetota > Actinomycetes > Streptosporangiales > Streptosporangiaceae > DASXKD01. The sequence continues at coordinate 12,578 of DASXKD010000630.1, forward strand.
ATCGCGGCCTCGGTCATAAGGAGGCAACGTGTCGGGTCGGACGAAGATTGCGATCGGTGGCATCATCATCGGTCTCATCCTGCTTTTCATCAATCCGTGGATCGGGCTGGTGGTCATCGCCGCCGCGATAGCGGTTCCGGTTGCCGGATACCTCATGCTGGACCCCTCCCAGCGGCGGCGGCTGAAGAACATCCAGCAGCGCCGCAAGCAGATCCGCTGAGGCTCCGTGCCCCAAAGGTGTCAGCTCAGCAGGCCCGGATAGAGCAGCGCGAGCTGACGTGGGTAGGCGGCGATCAGCCGTAGCTCGTCGTCGGTGAGCGGCTTGCCCGTGGCGGCCGCGCAGAGCTGGACCAGCTTGAACACCAGGTCCTCGTCCTCGCCCGCGATCTCAATGCCCACCCCGTCCCGCGCGTGGCGGAATCCCGCCAGGCCACCGTACTCGCCGGTCAGCACCACCCGGCCGGACCTGGCGTGCCAGTCGGACGGGAAGGGGCCAAGCGCCTCATCGTCATACAACTCGTAGTTGTGCCGGTCCTTCAGCGCACCGTCGGCGTGGATGCCTGACTCGTGGGCGAACGCGTTGCGGCCGACGCCAGGCTGGTTGGCCGGCAGCGGCTGGCCAAGGGCGTAGCTGGCCCACAGCGCGAACCGGCGCGCCCAGGACTCGTCCAGCGGGTCGCCGATCTCGGCGCGCCCGGCCACGCCGAACCCATGCCGCAGGGCCAGCACCGTGGCCAGCAGGTCCGCGTTGCCTGCCCGCTCGCCGATGCCATTGATGCAGGTGTTGATCCACGCATCCTGGCCCGCGTCGAGGTCGCCCAGCGCACCTGACACCGAGTTCGCCACCGCCATGCCCAGGTCGTTGTGGCAGTGCGTCTCCACCGGCAGCCCGATCGCGCTGGCCAGCTTGGCGAGCCGCTCCCTGATCCGCTCCGGGGTGTCACCGCCGATGGTGTCGCAATAGCGGAGCCGGTCCGCGCCCGCCTGCTTGGCGGCGAGCGCGAACTCAAGCAGGAACCCGTCATCGGTGCGGGACCCGTCCTCCGCATTGACGCCGATGGTCTGCGCCCCGGCCGCCTTGGCCGCGGTGACCGCGGCCGTCATCTCCCGGATCACCGACTCCCGGTCCAGCTTGCCGCGGAACTTGTGCGCGATCATCTGGTCCGAGGTGGACAGGGACAGGTTGTAGTGGCGCAGCCCGAGCGGTGCCGCGCGATCCACGTCGGCGGTCACGGCCCGGCACCAGCCGGACAGCCGCAGCGGGCCGAACGCACCCGCCTCCGCCAGGGCGAGGTTCGCCCGGATGTAGGGCACTTCGTGGAACAGGAACGGGAAGCCGATCTCCGACTGGGCCACGCCAAGCTTGCCCAGGTAGAAGTTCACCATGGTCTTGCCGAACTTCGACAGGCCGGTGCGCGCGGTCTGCACGCCGTCCCGGTTGGTCACGTCGAGAAAATGAATGACGGGCACGGCTGCGTCCTCTCCCGCGTTCGTGGCTGACACAGGACCATGGTGGACTTCACGAGCCATGTGAATCAATATTGATTAAAATCAAGCTTAACGACGGCCGTGGGTGGTGGGGTTCTCGTGATTCTGGTGGCTGGGGCTGGGCGCGGCCACACCTGCCGCGGGACACGGGGTGTGGATATTGGATGGGTGCCAGGGTGATCAGTGAGCCCGGGGCCAGGGATGGAGGCTGGGGTGACGGAGTGGATTGGGGCGGGAGAGACGGCGCGGCGGCTGGGGGTCAAGCCGGCCACGCTGTACTCCTATGTGAGCCGCGGGGTGCTGCGGCGACGGGCCGGCGAGGACGGGCGGTCCAGCCTGTTCGACGCCGGCGAGGTCGAGTCGCTGGCCCGGCGGGGCCGTCCCCGCCACCCGGGCGCGGGGGAGTTCGTCATCGAGTCGGCGCTGACCGAACTCACCAGCGATCGCGCCTGCTACCGCGGCCACGACATCACCACCCTGGCCGCCCGGTACGAGCTTGAGGACGCCGCCTGGCTGCTGTGGACCGGGGAACTCACCGGCCGAGATCGCGGCCCCTGGCGGGCCACCGGGGCCGCGCTGCGGGCAGGCCGGGCGGCGCAGGCGGCGCTGCCGCCCGGGACCCTCCCGCTGGAGCGCTTCGGCGTGATCGTCCCGGCCATGGCCGCCACGGATCCGCTGCGGCTGCAGCTTGACCCGCCCGCCGTGATCGCGGCGGGCCAGGCGATCATGGCGGGCCTGGTGGACTGCCTGCCCGCGGCAGGCAGCAGCACCGGCCCAGGCCGTGGCGCTGGCCCGGGCGATGGCAGTACCGGGCCACGGAATGCTGGCCCGGACGATGGCAGTACCGGGCCACGGAATGCTGGCCCGGATAGCGGCGGGCCGGATAGCGGCGGGCCGGACGGCGGGGGGAGCCTCACCGAGCGGTTGTGGGGAAAGCTGTGCCCAGGCCTGCCGGACGACGGGCTCAAGGGCGCCCTGCGCGTCGCGCTGGTGCTGCTGGCCGACCATGAGCTGGCCGCGTCCACGTTCGCCGCCCGGGTGGCCGCGTCCGTCCGCGCAGACCCCTATGCGGTGGTGGCGACCGGCCTGGGCGCCGCGGGCGGGGCGCTGCACGGTGGGGCGTCCCTCGGCGTGGAGGCCATGCTGGGCGCCGCGACCGGGCCGCAGGACGTGGCCAGGGTGGTGGGGTCCCTGCTGCGCCGGGGCGAGCGCATTCCCGGGTTCGGCCATTTCGTCTACCGGGCCGGTGACCCACGGGCGGCGTTCCTGCTCGGCGAGATCCGGGCCAGGGCGCCCGGATCGCCCCGCCTGGCGGTGGCGGACGCCCTGGTGCGGGAGGTCGTCGGCCGCGGGCTGCCCACGCCGAACATCGACTTCGCGCTGGCGGTCCTGGCCAGCGTGGCCGGCATGGTGCCAGGTGCGGCGGAGGCGGTGTTCGCGGTGGCCCGCACCGCGGGCTGGATCGGCCACGCCCTGGAGGAGTACGCCCGGCACACGCCGCTGCGGCCCCGGGCCCGCTACACCGGCCCGCATTACCCCGCGCCCGACGGGAATCAGCAGAGCGCGCCGCGCTTTGATGGAGGGTAGAGCGGAACTTGCGAACAGGAGCCTGCCATGGCCGTGCGACGTCTCAACCACGCCGTCCTCTACGTCCACGATCTCGCCAGCGCCGTCGATTTCTACACCGGGGCGCTCGGCCTCGAGATCAGGACCGAGATGGCCGGCCGTGCCGCCTTCCTGCGCGCCCCGGGTTCCGCGAACGACCACGACCTGGGCCTGTTCGCGCTCGACGGGGCCGGTCCGATCCCCAGGGACGCCGCCGCGCGGGTAGGCCTGTACCACCTGGCGTGGGAGGTCGGCACGCTGGCCGAACTGGACGAGGTACGGCGCCGCCTGGCCGAGCGCGGCGCCCTGGTCGGCGCCAGCGACCACCGGGTTTCCAAGTCGCTGTACGCCAAGGACCCCAGCGGCATCGAGTTCGAGGTGATGTGGCGGGTGCCGGCCGAGGACTGGGAAGCGGAACTATCCAGCGGTCCGATGATCGCCCCGCTGGACCTGGCGGGAGCGCAGGCCCGCTGGGGTGACCGGCCCACCGGCGCGGCAGCCGGCTCGGTCACCTGACGGCAGGCCGAGCCCCCCGGTCGCGTATGTAGAGGTCTCCGGCGTCCCCGGGCTAACTCGGCGTGCCGCCGTTGCGGACCTTGCGCGTGGCGACGCGCTGCGCCAGCACGCGGGCCGTCTCCATCGTCACGCCAAGGAGGATCGCCCAGCTCAGTGCCTCACCGAAGCGCACCTGAGGGTCGTGGGGGTCGTTTGGCGGTTCCTTCCCGGTGACCTTTTTCCAGCCGACCGTGACGAGCTTGCGGGTGCCCATGGCCGCGGCCACGGCGGCGAAGGTGCCTACCGCCCTGCTGACGCCATCCCCGCGTTGGTCTGCCATGCCCGTTTCCTCTCTGCGTTCCCGGCTCCGGCGGCACTGGTGCGCGCTCGACGGTCGATCATCCCATGGTGGCGCCGCCCGCCCGCGCAGCGGCCCGTGCCCCGTTGATCGCGGCCACCAGTTCGGCCGGATGGCGCGTGCCGACCAGCCAGTACGGAGCCTCCGCCGCCGGGCGGGTCATCTCGACTCGCAGCCGGAACCCGCGCAGCCGCCGGTGTGCCCGCATCTCCGCACCCGGCCTGGCCACCTCGACGTACACCGCCTGCCGCAGGTACGGCCGCATCATCAAGAACGCGGCCGGGTCCCCGCGCGGCCCGCGCAGCGACCGGGTCTGCGCCTCGCCCATGGCGGTCACCTCGCCCACGGCGGCCAGCGGCAGGCACGCCGGGCCGACCCGCAGCTCTCCCGCGCTCACCACAACCGTCGGCCTGCTCCACGACCAGAGCATGGCGGCGATCAGGCCCACGAGCACCACATAGATGGCCACCGCTATCGGCCAGGCGTATCCCGCGACCACCTCGGTGGCCAGCAGGAGTATCGTCACGAGCCCGATCAGCCACCAGGAGAACGGCACGCGAAGCCGTTCGTGGTAAACACGCATGAGCCCAAGGTAGTTGGTTACATGAGGACATGATGGGGCGACCAAGGTGGCGCGGCATGGGTGGCCGCGGCGTTCCCGCCGCGACGGCTCCTGGTGACGCGGCCCGTGCCGGTGCGGACGGCATCGGCCCGGTGGAACCGGAGCCAGAACCGGGCGACGCGCCGCCCGGCGCGCAGGCCGGCCAGGCCGGCACGGCCACGCAGCCCGCGCAGCCGCGGGTACCGGCCTGGCTGGAGCGCGCCGCCGGCTGGGCGTGGCGGCTGCTGATCCTCGGCGCGCTGATCTACGTCCTTTTGCGTCTGGTCAGCATGCTGCGCCTGGTGGTACTGCCGTGCGTGGCCGCGCTGCTGCTCACCGCCCTCCTCCAGCCGCTCAACCAGCGGCTGCGGCGGCTCGGCCTGCCCGCGCTGGCGGCCACCTGGTGCACCCTGCTCACCGCCCTCGTGGTGCTGGCCGGGGTGGCCACGATCGCCGCCACCCGGACGTCGGCCGACTATCAGCGGCTGGTCACCGACATCGGCAACACCACCAGCGACTTGCAGCGGTGGCTGGCCGGCGCCCCGTTCCACCTGCACCGGGCGGGCCTGGCACAGCTCTCCAACCGGCTGCTCACGTTCCTCAAGCAGCACCAGCTGGCGGTGGCCGGCACGGTGCTGTCCGGGGGGAAGATTTTCGTGGAAGTCCTGGCCGGCCTGGCGCTGACGTTGTTCATCACGTTCTTCCTGCTCAAGGACGGCGAGCGGATCTGGGCATGGCTGACAGAGTTCCTCGGGCACGGCGCCCGGATGCGGGTCAGGGGCGCCGGCGCCGCGGCGTGGCTGGCAGTGACCTACTACGTCCGGGGCACCGTGGCGGTGGCGGCCATCCACGCCGTGGTGATCGGCTTCGCGCTGTGGGTGCTTGGCGTGCCCCTGCTGGTCCCGCTGGTGATCCTGGTGTTCGTCGCCGCGTTCATCCCGCTGGTGGGCATCCTCGTGGCAGGTACCATCGCCGTCGCGGTCACCCTGGGCACCCGGGGCTGGGTGGCAGCCCTGATCCTGGTGGCGGTCTTCATACTGGAGAACCAGCTGGAAAGCCATTTGCTGCAGCCGCTCGTGGTCGGCCGGATGGTCCGCTTCCACCCACTGGCGATCATCCTGGTGCTGGCCGTCGGCGGCGTGGCGGGCGGCATTGCGGGGGCGGTGGTGGCCGTGCCGCTGGCGGCCGCGCTCTTCCGGGCCATGCCCTACCTGCTCGGCCGGCGCACCGGCGCGGCAGGCGCCCCGGATCCGCCGGCAGCAGTGCCGCGGGCGGGGTAGGGTCACCTGCGTGACCGCGTACCAGCAAGCGGCGGCCAGCACGGCGCCCACCAGCCCCGCCGTGGACGCCGTTCCGGTCCTGATCAAGCGCCTCGACCAGGGACTGCCGCTGCCCGCCCGGGCGCATCCGGGCGACGCCGGGGTCGACCTGTGCACCGCGGTGGACGTGGTGCTGGCGCCGGGGGAACGGGCGCTGGTGCCCACCGGGATGGCGATCGCCCTGCCCGAGGGTTACGCGGCGTTCGTGCACCCCCGCTCGGGCCTGGCTGCCCGGCACGGCGTCACGATCGTCAATGCGCCCGGCACCGTGGACGCCGGGTACCGTGGCGAGATCAAGGTGACGCTGCTCAACACCGACCGGGCGGAGCCGGTACGGTTCGGGCGCGGGGACCGGATCGCCCAGCTGGTCGTCCAGCGGGTGGCCGGCCCGCAGTTCCACGAGGTCCAGACGCTTCCCGGCTCGGCTCGCGGAGATGACGGGTTCGGCTCGACCGGAGGCCACGGCCCGGTGACGGAGGAACCGGGCCGCAGGCCAGCGGGGGGTTCCAGGGGGGTCGCCCCCCCGGGCCAGCAGGGTCACGGTGGGGACGAAAGCACGGCGAGGTAGTAGGGAGCTTGAGTGTTGCGTCGGCGGCGCGGCCGGGATGAGGACCAGCCCGAGAAGGCAGAGCTGGCCAGTGAGGCCGCAGAAGAATCAGTTGAGTACATCGTGGCCGGCCCGTGGGACGTGAACGACGACGTGCCGCAGGCGGACCGGATCGACTTCGGCAGCATGCATGTGCCCGTCGCGGAGGGCTGCGAGGTGCAGATCAGCATGGCCGACGACCAGCCCGCGTGGATCACCGTCGTTCGTGGTGACAGCGGGCTGCAGTTGCAGGCCTTCGCCGCGCCCAAGACCGACGGCCTGTGGGCGGAGGTCCGCCAGGAGATCGCCGCCGAGGTGGCGAAGGCCGGCGGCCAGAGCGAGGAGGCGGACGGGCCGTTCGGGGTGGAGGTACAGGCGCGGATCGCGCCGCCGGAGCCGGTGCCGGGCATGCCAGCCGGCCTGCACCCGGTCAGGTTCCTTGGCGTGGACGGCCCGCGCTGGTTCCTCCGCGGGGTGATCAGCGGGCCCGCGGCGCTGCAGCCCGAGATCGCCGCGCCGCTGGAGCAGGTGTTCGCCGATGTCGTCGTGGCCCGCGGTGATCACCCCGTTCCACCGCGCGACATGCTGGAGATACAGCTCCCCGCCGAGGCCCTCCAGGCGCTCGCCGACGAGGCCGAGGTGCAGGAGGAGAACAAGTGGGGCGGGCTGGAGCCGTTCCAGCGCGGCCCGGAAATCACTGAGACCCGCTAGGAAACCACAGCGGCTCAATGCCCGGCTAGCAGCCTGCCCAGCTCGTCCTCGACGTTCTCGCTGGCTACGAACAGCAGCTCGTCGCCTCCGGCCAGCGGGTCGTCCGCCTGGGGCACGATGACCCGGCCCGCCCGTAGGATCGCCACCAGCGCGGTGTCGGCGGGCCAGGAGATATCGCCGATCCGGGATCCGGCCAGCGGCGCGTCGTCGGGCATGGTCAGTTCCACCAGGCTCGCCTCGCTCTGCCGGAACGTCATCAGCCGCACCAGGTCGCCGACGCTGACCGCCTCTTCCACCAGGGCCGAAAGCAGCCGTGGGGTGGACACCGCGACATCCACCCCCCAGGACTCGTTGAACAGCCACTCATTGTTGGGGTGGTTGATCCGCGCGACCACCCGCGGCACCCCGTACTCGGTCTTGGCCAGCAGTGAGACGACCAGGTTCACCTTGTCGTCCCCGGTCGCGCAGATGACCACGTTGCACCGCTCCAGGCCGGCCTCGTCCAGCGAGGTGATCTCGCAGGCGTCGGCGAGCAGCCACTCGGCCCGCGGCAGGCTGTCCACCTTGATGGACCGCGGGTTCTTGTCGATGAGCAGCACCTCGTGCCCGTTTTCGAGCAGTTCACGCGCGATGGAACGGCCAACCGCGCCAGCGCCTGCGATGGCGACCCGCATCAGTGCGCACCCTTCTGCTGTGCCTTCTTGTCCTGCGCCCTTTTCTCCTGCACGCGCCGGCTGGGGCCGTCACGCGTGCCGAGCGCGGCCTGAAGATTGTCCAGGTCGCGCTGCGCCGTAATCACATGCAGGACATCCCCCTCTTGCAGCACCATTCCCGGCCCAGGCAGCATCGCCTCGCCCAGCCGGGTCACGAAGGCCACCCGGGCCCTGGTCGCCTCCTCCACCGCGTGCACCTTCTCGCCCACCCAAGCGGGGTCGTAGGCCACCTCGGCGAGCACCACCTCCCCGGTAGGATCCCGCCAGAGTTCATCGGCACCCTCGGGGAGCACCCGCCGCAGCATCTGGTCCGCCGTCCAGCGCACGGTGGCCACGGTCGGGATGCCGAGCCGCTGGTACACCTCGGCACGCCGGGGGTCGTAAATGCGGGCCGCGACCCGTTCTACGCCGAACGACTCCCGCACCACCCGGGCGGCGATCACGTTGGAGTTGTCACCGCTGCTCACCGCCGCGAACGCGGCGGCCTCCCGGATCCCCGCCTCTTCCAGGACGGTCTGGTCGAAGCCGATGCCGGTGACCTTCTTGCCCTTGAAGGACGAGCGCAACTTCCGGAACGCCTCGGGATCCTGGTCGATCACTGCGACCGAGTGGCCACGGTCTTCGAGGATGTGGGCGAGCGTGGAACCGACCCGCCCGCATCCCATGATCACGATGTGCACGGCCGCCTCCAGTGAATCCGCTGCCCGACACGGTAATCCCCCGGATGCACACACATCACGCCAGGCCGGCATACTGGCTACGACGGCCGGGGCCAGGGCCCCGTGACGAAGGAACGGGGCCGCAGGCCACCGGGGGCTCCCGGGGGTCATCCCCCGGGCCAGCACTGGCCGCAGGCCACCGGGAGGGCTGCGGGGGGTCGTCCCCCCAGGCCAGCACTGGCCGCAGGCCACCGGGGGGTCGTCCCCTCCGGGCCAGCACTGGCCACCAGGCCATGAGGAGTTCCGGGGGGCGTCCCCCGGGGGCCGGCAGGGAGGGTAATGGACGCAGGCGCCACCTTCGAGGTGCTGGACCTGGACGTCTCCGGAGTCGCTCACGGGGGCTGGTGCGTGGCCAGGGACAGCGGTGGCCGGGTCGTGTTCGTCCGGCACGCGCTGCCCGGGGAACGGGTCCGGGCCAGGGTCACCGAGGCCACGGCCTCGTTCGCCCGGGCGGATGCGATCGAGGTGCTCCAGGCCTCGCCGGACCGGGTGGCGCCCCGGTGCCCGCATGCCCACCCGGGCGGCTGCGGCGGCTGTGACTGGCAGCACGCTGACCTCGCGGCCCAGCGCCGGCTCAAGGGCGAGGTGGTCCGCGAGCAACTCCGGCGCATCGCCGGGCTGGACCGCGAGGTAACCGTCGAGCCGGTGGCCGGCGACGACGACGGGCTCGGCTGGCGGACCAGGGTCAGGTTCTCCGTCGGTCCCGGCGGCACCGCCGGGCTGCTGGCGCACCGCTCCCACGACGTGGTGGAGGTGGGCGACTGCCCGATCGCCCACCCGCTGGTGCGGGCGGGCGCGGTGACCGGGCGGGACTGGGCGCCGGCCCGGTCGGTGGAGGTGGTGGTGTCGCCGGCGTCGGGGGAGCGCGCGGTGATTGTCGCCCCTGCACCCCGGGCGGGCGCGCCGGGGGCTGCGGGCGCGGCGGGCGGCGGCCCGCGCGGTACGGCGGACACGGTGCTGGCGGCCGGGCGTGGCGGCAGGCTCACCACGCTGAGCGGCCGTGGATCCCTGCGCCAGCAGGCGGCCGGGCGGTCCTGGCGGGTCAGCGCGGGCGCGTTCTGGCAGGTTCACCCGGGCGCGGCGGATGTGCTGAGCACGGCGATGCTTGACGCGCTGCGGCCACGGCCGGGGGAGGTGGCGCTGGACCTGTTCTGCGGTGTCGGCCTGTTCGCCGCGGTGCTCGCCGCCGCGGTCGGGCCGGACGGCATGGTCGTCGCGGTGGACTCCGACCGGACGGCGATCCGGGATGCGCGGCACAACCTGCGCGGCACCCCGTGGGCCCGGGTACACGCCGCGGACGCGGCGGCGGCGCTAGCCAGGGGCGGCTGGCCGCCACCCGCGCTGGCCGTGCTCGACCCGCCCCGCACCGGCGTGCCCCGCCAGGTCATCGAGCGGCTGCTGGCGCCCGGCGGCGGGGCCGGCGCCGATGGCGGGCCGGGTGCGGGTGACAGCAGCCTGCGCGCGGTGGCCTACGTGTCGTGCGACCCGGCCACCCAGGCCCGCGACATCGCGGTGTTCGCCGGGCTTGGCTGGCGGCTGGACGGGCTCCGGGCATTCGACATCTTCCCCATGACCCACCACGTGGAATGCGTCGCGGCGCTCACCCCGGAGCAGGCACCGGGATGAGCGCCGTGCCGGGCGCTATGGTGAGCGCCACCCGGGGCGCCGTGATGGCGCGGGGACGGCCCCGGCTCGGGCCGGTGCGCCCGGTCGGAGTCAGGCCAGCGGCGCGAGGGCCTCGGCCAGCGGTTCGACCATGGCGGGTTCTGCGGGCACCGGCAGGTTCATGATGACCAGGTCGGCCCCTGCGTCCCGGTAGGCCGCGGCCTGCTCGGCGGCCTGCTTGATCGCGTCGGGGCCCTCGACCCGGACATTGACCGAGCAGGTGATCTCACCCGGATCCCTGCCGGCGCTGGCGCAGTGCTCGACCAGCGTCTCCTTCAGGCTGAGCCAGTCCTCCGGGCCCGGGGTGATCGCGTTCCACTGCTGTGCCAGGCGAGCCGCGGTGCGCAGGGTCCTGGTCCGGCCACGCCCGCCGATCGTGATGGGCGGGTGCGGGCGCTGCACCGGCTTGGGCTCGCACCGGGCGTCGGTGAGCTTGACGTAACGGCCGTCGAACGTGGCGGTCTCCTGGCCGAGCAGGGAGATGATCGCCTCGACACCCTCATCGAACCGGTCGAACCTTTCCCGCAGCGGCGGCAGCTCGATGCCGTAGGCGTCGCACTCCATCTGGTTCCACCCCGCGCCGACCCCCAGTTCCAGCCGGCCGCCAGAGATGATGTCCGTGGTCGCCGCCATGTTGGCGAGGACTGCCGGGTGCCGGTAGACCATGCCGGTGACCTGGCAGCCGAGCCGGATCCTGCGGGTGGCCTCGGCGAGCGCGGCGATCATCGTCCAGGCCTCGAAGTTGGGCCCGTCGTAGGGCTCGGTCAGCGGGTAGAAGTGGTCCCAGTTCCAGGCCGACTCGAACAACTCGACCTCATCGGCCGCCACCCACACGTCACGGAGCTGCGCCCATGTCTGGTGCTCGGGCCTGGTCTTGATCGCGAAGCGCACTGGCATCTCCTCACGGTCGGCGAACTATTGCCGTGAGCGAGGCTATCGCGGCCGGGCCGGCCGGGCCGGCGCCGCCTGCGCGCTCCTGCGGTCAGCCGCGGCGCCGCGGTCCCTCGCCCTGTGTCCACGGGTCGTAGTCGATCTCCAGCGGTTCCTGCGGCGGGCGCTCCGCCTCGGGAACGTGCCGCAGGTTCAGCCGGATCCGGGTCCAGCTGTAGCTGCGCCCGCGCATCGAGTCCACCAGCACGTCCGCGGGCTCCAGGTACTCCCAGACCTTCGGGTGCCGCTGCTTCCACAACTCCAGGCCGGCCATCGCCTCGTCCTTGGTCGCGGCGCGGGCCACCTCGATCAGCGGCATCGTGGACCGGCGCCGCCCGGTTGGGCCGCTGGACTTGCCCGGTGCGGGTGAGGCCACGGTCCCCGGCGGACCGGCGTCGCCGCCCATCCGGCGCTTGGAGGGCTGGACCCGTGGCGGCTCACCGGCCTGCTTGTCGTAGTGCGGAGGCCAGGGGGCGTCGCCCAGGCCGGCCGCCTCGTGCTCGGCCGCAAGGGCGAGCAGTGGCTCCAGCGAGGCAGCCGTCTCGTCGATGCCCGCCCAGGGATCGCCGATCTGCGCGAACCGGGCAGGCACGGTGTCGAGGGTGAACGCCGCGGCGTCGCAGCTGGGCACCTCCGGCCAGGTCAGCGGCGTGGAAACGCGGGCATCGCGGGTGGGCCTGACCGAGTAGGCGGAGGCCACCGTGCGGTCCTTGGCGTTCTGGTTGTAATCGACGAAGACGCCGTGCCGCTCTTCCTTCCACCATTGCGCGGTAGCCAGGTCGGGGGCGCGCCGCTCGATCTCCCTGGCCAGCGCCACGGCGGCGCGCCGCACGTCGGTGAAGCCCCAGCGCGGCTCGATCCTGGCGTAGATGTGGAACCCGCGCGAGCCTGACGTCTTCGGCCACGCGGTGAGTCCGAAGTCCGTGAGCACATCCTTGGCGACCAGCGCCACTTGGCGGATCTGCGGCCATTCCACGCCGGGCACCGGGTCCAGGTCGACCCGCAGCTCGTCGGGATGGTCGACGTCTTCGGCCCGGACCGGGTGCGGGTTGAGGTCGATGCAGCCCAGGTTCGCCATCCAGGCCAGGGCCGCCGCGTCGCGGGGGACCACCTCCTCGGCGGTCCGGCCGGACGGGAAGCTGAGCAGCACCGTCTCGATCCAGTCCGGGCGCTTGTCCGGGGCGCGCTTCTGGAAGAACGGCTCGCCCTCGGCGCCGTTGACGAACCGCTTGAGCACATTTGGCCGCCCGCCTGCGCCGCGCAGCGCGCCGTCGGCCACGGCCAGGTAATACCGGACCAGGTCGAGCTTGGTGTGCCCGGTATGCGGGAAATACACCTTGCCCGGGTTCGAGACCTGGACGGCCGTGCCCCCGATGTCCAGGCTTTGCTTCCTATCAGGCATGTCGCCACATTAACCCGCAGGCCGCCGTCGGAGTTCCGGCCGCCCGGACGACGATAAGGGTGTGAGCGGTCAGCGGCTGGCGCGGGAGAACCCTGCCGGGCCCTTCCTCGACCTCTACGACCGGGCCCTGCCCCAGGTCTACGGCTACCTGCTGTCCCGGTGCGGGCAGCGGGCGGTGGCCGAGGACCTGACCGCGGAGACGTTCCTCGCGGCGGTGGACGCGGTCAGGGGCGTGCGTGGCGGCCCGGTGCCCGTGCCGCTGTCCACCGGGTGGCTGATCGGCGTGGCCAGGCACAAGCTGAGCGATCACTGGCGGCGCCAGGCCAGGGAGGAACGCACACTGCGCGCGGGGGCGGCCGAGCCCGAGCCGGGCCCGGCCGACCCGTGGGACGAGACCATCGACGCCGTGACGGCGCGGGCGGTGCTCGGCCGGCTCGGCCCGCATCACCGCGCCGCGCTCACCCTGCGGTACGTGGACGACCTGCCGGTCCCCGAGGTCGCCGCGATCCTCGGCCGCACCGTGCACGCCACCGAGGCGCTGCTGGTGCGGGCCAGGTCGGCGTTCCGTGCCGTTTATGCCGAAGGGGGAGGGGAGCACGGCGATGACTGATCCGCTGGACGCACTGCGGGCACCGGTCACACCGGCCGACCCAGATCCCGCCTTTGCCGCCCGCCTGCGGGCCCGCCTGGAGCGTGCCCTTGGCCTACCCGAAGGAGTCGCCGTGACCGAGACAACCTTGACCCTGGCCGAGCGCGAACCTCCGGCACCGGCCGAAGAGCGCGGTGCCGCCATTCCCTACCTCGCGGTGCGCGGGGCCAGGGACGCCCTGGACTGGTACGCACGGGTGCTCGGCGCGCGGCTGCGCGGTGAGCCCATCGTCATGCCGGACGGGCGGGTGGGCCATGCCGAACTGGAACTGGCGCACGGGGTGATCTACCTCGCCGACGAGCACCCGGAGATCGGGGTCACCGCCCCGGACCCGGGCGGTGTCCCGGTGAGCCTGGTCCTCGACGTCGCCGACGTGGACGCCGTCATCGCGGCCGCGGTGGCGGCCGGGGCGCGGCTCGACCGGCGGCCGTATGAGGCCCATGGCCACCGCAACGCCACGGTGACCGACCCCTACGGGCACCGGTGGCTGCTGCAGGCACCGCTCCCCGGCGCCACGGCCGAGCCGGCCCGGACGGCGCCGCTGCACCAGGGGGACATCAGCTACGCGTCGCTGTGGGTGCCTGACGTGGCGCGCGCCGCCGCATTCTACGGTGCGGTGCTCGGCCTGGAGTACGTGCCCGCGCACGACAACCGCGGCAGGCAGGCTCCCGGCTTGGCGCCACCTCAGGGGCTGTGGGAGCACCCGGTCGTGTCGGCGCTGTTCTGCTCCTACGTCGTGGACGACATCGCGGCCGCGGTGGCGCGGGTCCGCGCCGCTGGCGGCCAGGCCGGGGAGCCGGTGCCGCGGGCGTACGGGCAGGCCGCCGACTGCGTGGACACCGACGGCGTGCGGTTCGCGCTGCACCAGCAGCCGCCCGGCGCGCCCGCTACCGCGGGGCCGCCCGCCAGTACGGGCGCCGGGCACGACGGCGACCTGGTCTACGTGACCCTGGAGGTGCCTGACGCGGCCCGGACGCTGGAGTTCTACGGCTCGGTGCTGGGCTGGCGGTTGCATCCGGGACGGGCGCCCGGCGGCTGGCAGGTCGAGGGCACCACGCCGATGATCGGGGTCAGCGGTGGGCACTCCGCACCTGCCGCGGTGCCGGTGTGGCACGTGACCGACCTCGCCACGGCCGTGGCCGAGGTCCGGGCGGCGGGCGGCACGTCCACCGAGCCGCACCGCGAGCCGTACGGCCTGATGGCCGAGTGCACCGACGACCAGGGCATCCGGTTCTCCCTCCGCGAGTTCCCCGGTTAGCGGCGGCATCAGGCCCTCCCCGGCGGCGCAGCGAGCCCTCCCAGCCACGGGCGGGGCGCTCCGCCCCAGCCACGGGCGGGGCACTCTGAACCGGTGGGGGCACGGCGCCCCGCAGCACTAGCGGAACAATGGGGGCGTGAAGGTGGTGGTGCTCGCGGACACGCACGCACCGCGCCGGTGGAAGACCTGCCCGCCCGCGGTGGCCGCGTGCCTGCGCGGGGCGGCCCTGATCCTGCACGCCGGCGACGTGTGCACCGCGGAGGTGCTCGACGAGCTGACCGGTTACGCGCCGGTCCTGGCGGTCAGGGGCAACAACGACGGCCGGGACGTGGCCGCCTGGGGCGCGCCGGACCGGCTGGAAACCGAGATCGGCGGCGTCGGTGTGGCGATGGTGCACGACTCCGGCCCGGCCAGTGGCCGCCCCGCCCGGCTGCGCCGCTGGTTCCCCGGCGCGGACCTGGTGGTGTTCGGGCACTCCCACATCCCGATGGACCATGCGGAGGGCGGCCAGCGGATCTTCAACCCGGGATCGCCCACCGACCGGCGGCGGCAGCCGCACGGCACGCTCGGCCTCCTCGACATTGCCGATGGCCGCCTGATCCAGGCCCAGATCGTCGCCGTCACCTGAACGCGGCCGTACGGTTCCCTCAGATTCCCGGTCAGGGCATGGAGGCTGCCTCGGCACGGTTGGCGCCCAGCTGATCGTGGTAGTAGCCGACCGCGCTGCAGTGTGCCCGGCCGGTGCACGACACCGCGTTCAGCGCGGACAACTGCCGTTGGCCGGCCGTGGCCCCGTCCGGCGAGGCGAGGAACGCGGCCCGCCAGCGACCGCCCGACCTGACCAGGTCCATGGCCACCGAATGGCCCGCCCGGTTCCGCCCGCCGCCGACCGCGAAGCAGACGCCCGAGGGCCGGCAGGAGACGCCGAGCAGATAGCTGCTCGGATGCGCGCTGGCACCTTGCGGCAGTGCGGTGATCGCCGCAGCCCGGCCGAACCGGCCCTTCGACTCGGTCACCACCATCGCGCGGCTCTGCGTGGCCGAGACGGCGTACTGGCCGGCCCCCAGGCACGGGCCCGCCGCCAGGCACGAGACCGAGGTGATCGCGGTGAACGTGCTCGCGATGGCGCCGCGCGGCGCGGCGATCTCGGTGGCCCGGTGCCAGGCGCCCCGCAACTCGACGGCGCCCATCGCCCCGAACTGGGTGGGGGACACGCTGTAGTTTCCCACCGCTACGCACGTGCCGGGCCCGGGGCAGGCGATCCCGGTCATGAAGGCGTCCGGGTTGCCGGCCGCGTTCGGCGGGGACGCGATCTCGGTGGCCTGGCGCCATGGCCCGGCCGGGGGCTTGGCCAGCACCATGGTCTGCGCGTTGCCGGAGGAGTCCTGGTAGCTGCCGACCGCGGCGCAGGATCCGTCGCGGGTACAGCTGACCGCCTCGAGCTGCGCCGACGCCGGGGAGGAGGCGTTCGCCGGCGGGCGCGGCGTGAACGCCCTGGCCCATCTCCCGTGAGCCTGCGTGGCGATGAACGCCTGCAGGTTCCTTGACCTGCCGTACTCGTAATCGCCGACCGCCACGCAGTTCCCCGCGCTGCGGCAGGCAACGCCGTTGACCTGGGCATACGGCTGTGCCGCTACGCCCGCCGGTAGCGCCAGTGGAGTGCTGCGGGACCAGCGGCCGTGGGACTGGGTGGCGACCATCGGCTCGATCTGCCGCCCGGCGGCCTGATAGTTGCCGCCTGCGGTGCACGCCCCGGGGGCCGTGCAGGCGACCGCGAACAGGCCCGCGCTTGCGACCATACGGGTGCTCGCGGGCGGCCGGACCGCTGTGGCCTGGTCAAGGCCGGCTCCACCCAGCGCCCCGACGGGGAACGGTGCTGCCGGGATGATGAACATGAGCGCACCAACAGTGCCGGTGACCGCGGCGCTGGCTTTGTACGCAAGCACGGGCAGAACAGGCATGGCTTTCCCATCCCAAGGCTGGGAAGACCGTCAAGACAAGACTAACCCCCGGCCATGAGTGGGTCTGCAACCGTCAGGAGATGACAGGTGTCACACACGTCACAGATACGGGAGCCAGGACGCTGAAGCTCACCGCGAGCGAGGCCAGGCGGCGGTTCGGCACGGCGACCGTGGCGCGGCTGGCGACTATCGGGCCGGACGGCCGTCCGCACCTCGTACCCGTCACCTTCGCGCTGGACGGCGACCGCATTTACACGATCGTGGACGCCAAGCCGAAGACGACCGCGAACCTGCGCCGCCTGCGCAACATACGCGCGGACCCGAGGGTCACTGTGCTCGCCGACCACTACGAGGACGACTGGGACGCCCTGTGGTGGGCCCGGGCCGACGGGCTCGCGACCATCCTCAGCCATCCGGCGGACCTGGCCGGCCCGCTGGAACTGCTGGCGGCGCGCTACCGCCAGTACCGGGCGGAACCGCCGGCCGGCCCGCTGATCCGGATCCAGGCCGAACGCTGGACCGGCTGGGCTGCACGGTGCTAGCCCGGGGGAGCGACCCCCCGGAACCCCCCGATGGCCAAGGCCGCTACGACTTCGTCGCGGGGGCCTTGGCCTTGCTAGCCCGGGGGAGCACAGCATCACCCGGGGACACCCCGGACCCCGATGGCCCGGAACCCCCCGCTGGCTCGCGCCATGGTGGCTGAGGAGAACCCCGGTGGCCTTGCTCCGGCTAGCTCACCCCGGCGGGGAGCCTGCTGAGGGCGTCCTGTACCGCCTGCTCGGGCAGTTCCAAGTCGGCCATCTCGCCGGACTGGAAATTGGCGTAGGCGGTCAGGTCCAGCAGTCCGTGCCCGCACAGCGCGGTCAGGATGACCTTCTCCTCACCGGTCTCCTTGCAC
>DASXKD010000631.1:0-5609 GCA_036497045.1 Streptosporangiaceae bacterium
GCGGGCCGGCCTGGTGGCCGGTGGGCTGCAATGCGGTCACGGCCAGCACCGCCGCGGCGGCCACCGCCAGGGCCCCGGCGGCAACGCCGGGCAGCCTGCGGCGGGCCCGCAGCGCCCGGCCGCGGCCGGCGATCTGCTCCACCGGGGTGTCCATATGCACGTTGCTGCGCTGCTCGCGCACCAGCGTGATCAGGTCGTCGTCGGTCATGACGGAATCTCCTTCTGTTCGGGCATGAGGTCGGCGCGCAACGCGGCGATGGCGCGGCCCAGGTGCGCCTGGACGGTGCCAGGTGCGATGCCGAGCGCTGCGGCGGTGCGGGCGGTGTCCAGGTCGAGGAACAGTCGCAGCGCCACGACCTGCCGCTGCCGTTCCGGCAGCCGGGTCAGCGCCACCATGATCCGCGGATCGACCGGGCTGTCGAACGTCTCGCCGGCCGTGGGCCGGTCCGCGATCGCGCCTGGGTCGGCCAGCGGTACCTCCCGGCGGCGGCGGCGCCACCGGGACACGTGCGCGTTGAGCGCGGTCCTGACCACCCACGCCGCCGGCGCCGGATGCCTGCTGACCGTGCGCCAGCGCGCCCACGCCCGGGCGAAGGCCTCGGCCACCAGGTCCTGCGCGGTGTCCTGGTCGCCGACGCTCACCAAGACGGTGAACAGGCACTCATCTTTGGACCTGCGGTAGAACTCCGCGAAGTCCGGCCGGTTGGCTCCCACACCTTTCTAACGCACCACGGCCTCGCGGCGGTTACCTGATACCCCGGTCATGCCAGCCCGGCTTGCAGCGCCAGCCACGCCCACCGGGCACAGACCGGCCGGCCGCAGTCCGATATCGTCCGGGAAGTGGCGACGACTGCGGGCGACGCGGCGGAGATCGCGCAGGAGTACCGGGCGTTCGCCCGGCAGGAGGCCCGTGGCCGCTCCCCGGCATATGAGTCGCTGGCCGAGTCGGTCGCCGACGACGAGGCCCTGGTGAGCTTCGTGGCCTCGCTGCCCGCTGCCAAGCGCCAGCCCAACCTGTTGTTCGCGGCGGCGCGGTACCTCGGTGCCGTGCCCGGCCTGCCGCCGTTGCGCGACCTGGTCAGCGGTTCCCGGGCGGAACTCACCGAGGTGATACTGAGCCACCGCACGCAGACCAACGAGCCAGCCCGCTGTGCCACGCTGCTGCCTGCCCTGGCTCAGCTACCGCAGCCGCTGGCGCTGATCGAGGTCGGCGCCAGCGCCGGGCTGACCCTGCTGGTGGACCAGTACTCCTACGACTACGCCGGGCACCGGCTGGCCGGCCGCGACCCGCAGGCGCCGACCCTGCACTGTGAGCCGCGCGGCCCGGTCCCCCTGCCGGCTGAGCTTCCCGAGGTCGCCTGGCGGGCCGGGCTCGACCTCCACCCGCTGGACGTCAACGACGCCGACGACGTGCGGTGGCTGTCCTGCCTGGTCTGGCCGGGCGAGGGTGACCGGGAGGAACGGCTGGCCCGCGCGGTCGCCTCGGCCCGCCGGGACCCGCCGACCGTGCATCGCGGTGACCTGCTCACCGACCTGCCCGCGCTGGCGGCCCAGGCACCGGCGGGCACCACCCTGGTGGTCTACCACACCTCCGTGCTCACCTATGTCGCCCCCGGCGAGCGGTGGCGGTTCTTCACCGCGGTCGCTGACCTGGGGGCCGTCTGGCTGTCCAACGAGGGGCCAGGGACGGTGCCCGGGATCGCCTCGACCGCCCTTGAAGTGAGCGCGTCCGTGCTCATCCGCGACGGCCGGACGCCCCTCGCGCACACCGACCCGCACGGGACATGGCTGCGCTGGCTCGGCTGACTGCGCTGTCCCGGCTGACTGCGCTGTCCCGGCTGACTGCGCTGGCCCGGCTGACTGCGCTGATCGCGGCCCCGAAGCGGGTCAGTCGCAGGATCGGCGTCTGGGCGGCTGACATCGCAGGGCCCAAGCAGGGATGCTGTGATCATGCCTGGGTGGAGAAGCCCCGATCGCGGCCTGCGGGCCGCGACCTTTGTCGACCACCGGCGCCAGGACGGCCTGATCGTCCGCTGGGAGTCCCGGCAACACCGCAAGCATCTGCAAGCCGCCTCCGACAGCGGCTCGACGTGGTGGGCGCCCCGGGCCCGGGGCTGGTGGATCGCCGTGCTGTTCGCCGTGGGGTCCCTGCTTTTCGCGGTGGGTTCTGTGCCCGGGTACGTCAGCGCCGTCGGGGCCCGCTGGGACTCGGTGACATATTTCATCGGCTCCCTGTTCTTCACCTCCGCGGCATTCCTCACCTACCGCGAAGCGGTGGATGCGGCAGCCGGCGCCCTGGACAACCCTGGTCACCGACGGTTCTTCGTCTACCAGCCGCGGCGCATCGACTGGTGGGCGTCCGCGGTGCAACTCGCCGGGACGCTGTACTTCAACGTCAGCACCGGCGTCGCGGTGAAGGCCAATCTGGGCGCGCAGGCGGCACATCAGCACGTGTGGCGCCCTGATGCCGTCGGCTCGGTCTGCTTCCTGGTGGCCAGCGCGCTTGCCTGGTACGAGGTCTGCCATGGCTGGGCCGCGTGGCGGCCCCGTTCCTGGTCCTGGTGGATCACGCTGCTCAACCTGCTCGGGTCTGTGGCCTTCGGCGTGTCCGCGGTGGCCGGTTACATCAGCCCGGCGACCGGCCAGCTCCGGAACGCCGAGCGGGCGAACCTGGGCACGCTCGTCGGCGCCGTGTGCTTCCTCGTGGGCGCCTTGCTGCTGCTGCCGGAACGGACCGAGGAACCCAGTGGCCAGGTCACCGCGCCGGGCGACGGCTCCCATGCCACGATCGGAACACCATAGGCGTCGCGGTGACCATGGAGCACGGGGTCGGTCATGGACCAGCATGAACTCAAGGCGGCCTGCCTGGCGCTGCCCGGTGCGGTGGAGGAGTTCCCGTTCGGGGACGAGGTCTCGGTGTTCAAGGTAGGCGGGAAGATGTTCGCGGCCTCCCACCTCGACGCCGAGCCGCTGCAGCTGAGCGTCAAGTGCGACCCGGATCTCGCGGTCCAGCTCCGGGCCGCGCACCCGGCGATCGCCGCCGGTTACCACCTGAACAAGCGGCACTGGAACACGATCACGCTCGACGGATCACTGCCCGGCCAGATGGTGACCGATATGCTCGGCGACTCCTACGACCTGGTGGTCGCGTCGCTGCCCAAGGCGCGCAGGCCGGCCTGACCGGCGCGCTCGCGGCTGTCCGGCGGCGCCGCGGCCTGGCCCGCCTGGACAGACGGCCGCCGGGTCAGCAACGCGGCGGCGATCACGCCGGCCGCGGCGAAGAAGGCCACGATCAGGACCAGGCCGTGACGGTAGCTGGCAATCGGGTTCGCACGGGAAACGTGGGTCAGGATCGCCACCAGCCCGGCCACCCCGAGCACGGTGCCGACCTGGCGCGCGGTGTTCAGGATCCCGCTTCCGGTGCCGAACCTGGCCGGGGTGAGCGCGGCGCTCCCGGCCGCCAGCAGCGAGGGGATGGCCAGGCCCACACCGGCCCCGCCGAGCAGTTGCGCGGGCAGCAGGTGGGTCAGGTAGGCCGGGCGCTCCTGGATCTGGGCGAACCAGAGCAGTTGCCCGGCGGCGTTGACGGCGCAGCCGATGACCGCGACCCGTCCCGGCCCGCCGAGCCAGCCAGCCAGGCGGGGCGCGACGACGCGGGCGAACGGCAGCACCATGAGCGGCCCGGGCGCGATGGCCAGCCCCGCGACCACGGCTGAGTAGTGCCACACGCCGGTGAGGAACTCCACCGAGTTGAGCACGAAGGCCCCGAACCCGGCGTAGTACAGGATCGAGGCGGCAAAGGCGCCGCTGAAGGTACGGGAGCGGAGCAGTTCGAGTTCGATGACCGGGGAATGGTGTCGCCTGGACCTGGCCACCACGGCGGCCCCGCAGGCCAGCGACGCGAGCAGCACGCCGGCGAAAGCCAGCGAGCCCCAGCCCCATTCCGGCGCCTTGACCAGCGCGAGTGCGACCAGCCCGACGGCCGCGGCAAGCAGCCCGGCGCCGATCAGGTCGGGCCGTCCCCGGGCCTGGTCGTCCTTGCTTTCCGGCACCACCCGGTAGGCCAGCACAATGGCGGCGAGCCCGACGGGCACGTTGATCCAGAACACCCAGCGCCAGTCGAGCTGTACCAGGCTGCCGCCTATTACTGGGCCGAGGGCCGCCCCGAGCGCGCCGAACGCGGACCAGGTGCCCAGGGCTTGCGGCCTGGCCCGCGGCGGTACGGCGGCCAGGACGAGGGACAGCGACGCGGGCACCATCAGGCCGGCCCCGGCCGCCTGGAGGATCCGGGCCGCGATCAGCGCGGCGACGCCCGGCGCCACGCCGCACAGCACCGAGCCAAGGACGAACGTGGCGAGGCCGCCGATCAGCACCCGGCGGCGCCCGACCCGGTCGGCCCACCGGCCAGCGGGAACCAGCACCGCCGCGAAGACGATCGTGTACGCGTTGAGCACCCAGGACAGCGAGCCCAGGTTGGTGCCCGGGTACTGCTTGCCGATGTAGGGGAACGCGAGATTGACGATGAACAGGTCCAGGCTGGACATGAACACCGCCAGGGACAGGACTCCCACGATCGCGGTCACCTGCCGGCCGCCGCGGGCCCCGCCCGGCTCCGCGGCGGGGATTGCGGCCGGTGCCGGCGTTGTTTGGCTCACCACGACCCTCCAGTCAGTCCGGAATCTGGACTCACTGTATCTTCCCTATCGCATGTACGTCCAGAATTCCAACTAACAAGTACAATGGGCAGATGACCGCAGCCACCGCACAACCTCGCTCGTGCTCAGTGGCGCGCACGCTCGACATCGTCGGGGAGAAGTGGGCGCTGCTCGCCGTGCGTGAGGTCTTCCTCGGCAACCGCAAGTTCGACGAGATGGTCCGGCGCACCGGGGCACCGCGCGACACCCTGGCGGCCAGGCTGCGCACGCTGGTCGGCGCGGGAATCCTGGAGCGGCGGCAGTACTGCGAGCACCCGGCCAGGTACGAGTACCGGCTCACCGACGCCGGGCGTGACCTGTATCCCGTGATCACGACGCTGATGCGCTGGGGCGACAAGTACCTGGCCGGCGACGGCGGCCCGCCGATGGTACTGCGGCACCATTGCGGGCACCCAGTCGTGGCGACGGTCATCTGCGAGGCCTGCGGCGAGCCACTCGAGGCGGGGCACACCACCCCGCTGACCGCTGTTCCTCAAGGCCAGCCGGCCACCTGACGGGCAGGTGGGCGGCCCGCTGGCGGCCGGTGGCTACCGGCGGCTCAGGCGGCGATCTGGCACGAACCAGATCACCGACACCGTCGCGAACAGGGCGTAGGCGATCCACGGGCTGACGAATGCCAGCCCGATCGCGGCCGCGTACAGGACCAGCGAGGCGCGGCCCTTGATATCGCGGCCGAGGGCCGAGGCCACCGGTGACGAACTGCCGTCGGCGCGGATGATGGCCAGGGTGAGGATCGTGAACGCCGCCGCCGCACCGAGGCAGACAACCCCGTAGGCCACCGCCGGGGCGGTCTCGTGGTAGTGCTCGCCGATCCACTCCGTGAGCACCGGGATCAGCGACAGCCAGAACAGCAGGTGCAGGTTCGCCCACATCACTCCCCCCGTCACCCGGCGG
>DASXKD010000632.1:0-7753 GCA_036497045.1 Streptosporangiaceae bacterium
GTACGACACTGGCGAGGAGGCGGTCCGCTCCGCCGCGCAGCACCGGGCGCGGGCGATGGACTTCTCCGACCGGTGGGTCGCCGCGGGGCGTGACCCGGACAGCCCGCTCATCGCCGGGGAACGTGCCGAACTGGTCCGCTGCTACGCCGTCCTGCTAGCCGCCGTGCACCGCTGACCCGTCAACCATGACCGCGTGAGTCTGTTCATCGTATTGATGGACAAACTCACGTGATCATGAAGATCGCGGCTCTGCGAGCACGTCCACGGCGACCGCGCCGGCCGGGCCGCAGATCAGCGGGTTGACGTCCAGGGCGGCCAGTTCGCCGCCCAGCTCGCCGGCGATCGCGGACACGCCGGTGATCGCGGCGGCGACGGCGCTGAGGTTCGCCGGTGGCCGGCCACGGAAACCGGCCAGCAGCGGGGCCACGCGCAGCCGGGACAGCATCCGCCTGGCCCCGGTGGCGTCGACCGGGGGCAGCGCGACCACCCGGTCGGCCAGGTGCTCCACCAGGACCCCGCCGGCGCCGACGACGACCAGCGGCCCGAGGTCGCGGTCCGCGGTGATCCCGGCCGACAGTTCGGTGCCAGGGCCCGCCGTCTCGCACACGAGCACCCGTGGGCCAAGCCGCGCCGCCAGGTCCGCGTAGGCGGCTTCCAGCCCGGCGGCGTCGCGGATGCTGAGCACCACGCCGCCCGCGTCGGATTTGTGTGCCACGCCGGGCTCGGCGGTCTTGAGCACCACGGGGTACCCGATCTCGGCGGCCGCGGCGAGCGCCGCCCCGGTGCTGTCCGCGCTCCGCGCCCGCGTCGTGGCGATCCCGTAGTCGCTGAGCAGCCGGAAGGCCGCCGCGGCGGGAAGCGGGCCGGACCGCAGCGCCCGCAGCCAGCGGTCCCGCCGCGCGGTGTCTGCCGACTGCGGCCGCGGCCGGGCGGACCAGGTGCCGTGGGCGAGCAGATGACCGAGGGCAAGCAGTCCGGTACGGGCGCCCTCGAGCACGGGGATGCCGCCCGCGCGCAGTTCCCCGGCCGCGGCCGGATCCACGGCGGCGGGGATGTTGGCCAGCACCGCCAGCGGTTTGTCGGTGCGCCGCGCGGCGTCGGCCAGCGCATCGGTATAGGACCGGTCGCCGTCGAACTCGGTCACCAGGTCCACCGCGAGCGCGACCGCGGCGACGGCCGGGTCATCGGCCAGCGCGGCGAGCGACTCGGTGAGCTGCCACTGCGCCTTGGCGCTCGCGCCCCACATGTCCAGCGGGTTGCCCGGTTCCAGGCCCGGGTCAAGCACCTCGGCGAGCCGCGTGAGGGTGGCCTCGCCGACCGGCCCGAACGGCACGCCCAGGTCGGCGGCCAGGTCGGCGATGTGCGCCCGTTCCAGGCCTGAGTCGTGCACGGTGGCGATCCCGCCGCGCGGCCCCGGCGGCGCCCGCCGCCCGATCGTGAACAGCTCCAGCGTGTCGGTCAACTCCGCCAGGTCGGCGACCCGGTGCACGCCGTAGGCGTCCGCGAGTGCCTCCCACGCCCCGTCCGAGCCCGCCAGCGCCCCCGAATGCGCGGTCACCAGCGCCCGCCCGGCGGCGGAACGTCCCGCCGTCAGCAGCACCACAGGAATTTGCCGAACGGCTGCCGCCTCCAGCACCTGTTGCAGCGCACCGGCGTCCCGCATCGATTCCAAGACCAGGGCCAGCACCCGGGTCTGCGGCAGGTCAAGCGCATACCGTGCGTACTGGGCGGCCGTGGTGACCAGTTCCTGGCCGGAGGAGACGGCCACGGTGTACCCGAGCGCCCGGCGGGTGCGCAGCATCGCGGAGAACACCGAGCCGGACTGGGTGACCAGCGCGACCGGGCCCGCCGGAAGCTGATCCGGCTCGGTGTACCCGGTCGCCCGCAGCCCGTAGCCCACGTTGACAAAGCCCATGCAGCCAGCGCCGCACAGGGCCATCCCGGCGGCGCGCGCCGTCGAGGCGATCCGGTCCCGGAGCGAGACCGTGCCGGGCCACGGTTCCCCGGGGCCAGCCTCCTCACCCGGTGCGGCGCCGTGCGCGCCACCGAAGATCACCGCGGACATGTCGCCCCGCCGGGCGGCCAGGTCCACCTGCCCGGCCAGCGCCGCGTCGGGCACCCCGAGCAGCACCAGGTCCACAGAGTGGGGCAGGGCGGCAAGCGAGGGATGGCATGGCACCCCGCCGATCTCCCGGTACCTCGGGTTGACCAGGTACATCGCTGGCGAGGCCGGGCTGCGCGCCACCTCGGCCACCATCCGCTGGCCGAGCGTGCCCGGCCGCGGGCTGGCACCGACCAGGGCCACGCTGCGGGCTTCCAGCATCGCGCGCAGGGCCGGCTCCTGGCCCGCCCCGGGCGGCGCCCGGTCCAGCGCTGCCCGGGACGGATGGGCCGGCGTAGCGGCCCGAACTTCCTGAGCGGTCATGAACGCCGCGGGATCCTGCGGCGGCTGGCCTTTTTGTCCGCGATCGCCGCCTTGGCCGCCTGCATGCCGGGGATGCCGCAGACGCCGCCGCCGGCGTGCGTGGCGGAACTGGCGTAGTACAGGCCGGCGATGGGCGTGCGGTAGTCGGCGAACCCGGGCGCGGGGCGCATGTGGAACAACTGCTCCAGGGACAGTTCCCCGTGGAAGATGTTGCCGCCGATCAGCCCGTAGTCGTGCTCCATGTCGTAGGGGCCGACGATGTCGCGGTGCATGATGGCGCTCTTGAGGTTGGGCGCCAGTTCGTTGTAGCAGTCGATCATCCGGTCGGCGTAGGCCTCGAGTTCCGCCCGGTGCGGTTCGAGGTTCCAGTCGGCCGGGACCCACTGGGTGAACAGCGACATGATGTGGTACCCCTCGGGGACCAGCGTCTTGTCGAACGCGGTGGGGATGACCCCGTCGCTGAACGGGCGCTGCGCCGGGCGGCCCTCGCGGGCGTCGATGAAGGCCCGCTCGATGTACTCCATGGTCGGCGCCATCTCGACCGAGCCGGTGTGGTGCTCCTGCAGTTGCGTGCCCGGGTCGGCGGTGAAGTCAGGCAGTTCGGCCAGGGCCAGATTGATCTTCACCACGCCGCTGCGGGTCTT
The DNA here is from genome assembly GCA_036497045.1 of Streptosporangiaceae bacterium. Classification (GTDB taxonomy): domain Bacteria; phylum Actinomycetota; class Actinomycetes; order Streptosporangiales; family Streptosporangiaceae; genus DASXKD01. The sequence goes on from DASXKD010000632.1 coordinate 3,070, forward strand.
CCAGTGCTCGATGTCGGTGACGAAGTCGCCGGGCAGGTTCTCGGCGCCCACGTGGTCGAGGAACGCGGTCCGCGGGTGCAGCGAGGACACCACCACGCCCGCGCCGATCTCCTCGCCGGACTCAAGCACGACCCCGGTGGCGCGGCCGCCGCTGGTCTGCACCCGTGCCACCGGCACACCGGTCCTGATCTCCACGCCGAAGCCGCGGGCCGCGCGGGCGATCGCGTCGGAGACCGCGCCCATGCCGCCCTCCTGGAATCCCCAGTTGCCGAGGTGGCCGTCGCCCACGTCGCCGATCGAGTGGTGCGCCATCACGTACGCGGTGCCCGGCTCGTAGGGCCCGGCCCAGGTGCCGATCACCCCGTTGACCGCCAGTGCGCCCTTGACCTGCGGTGACTCGAACCAGTCGTCGAGCAGGTCGGCGATGCTCATCGTCATCAGCCGGGTGACGTCGGCGATCGTGCGCACGTCCAGGCCGCGGTGCCGCCAGGCCAGCCGCAGCGTCTCACTCAGGTCGCGGGGGGAGCGGGAGCCGATCTTCGGCGGCACGGTGAGCAGCAGCGGGCCGAGCACCTCGGCCAGCCCGGCCAGCCAGGCGTCCCAGCGGGGCATGGCGTCGGCGTCCTTCGCCGACCACCTGGCCACCTCTTCGTGGTTGCGCTTGGCGTCGTCGGCGTACAGCTTGATCGAGCCGCCCTCGGGGAAGGCCTGGTAGTACGGGCCCATCGGGAAGATCTTGTAACCGTGCCTGGCCAGGTCCAGGTCGTTGATGATGGCCGGCGGCATCAGGCTCATCACGTAGGACAGCCGGGTGACCCGGAAATCGGGTGCGTCGGGCCAGGGTGCCTCGGTGGTGGCCGCACCGCCGGTCTTACCGCGCGCCTCGAGCACCAGCGTGCGCGCGCCCGACCGGGCCAGGTACGCCGCCGCGACCAGCCCGTTGTGCCCTCCGCCGACCACGATCGCGTCGTAGCTCTTCACGTTGCCTCCCTCGCGGGCGCTTCGCTTGGTCGTGCCGGAGGCGCGCCAGCGAGCGGGGCGGGAGGCTGGTCCTCGGCGCCGGTACCGCAACGCAGTTGCAGCGTTCGGCCCGGCGCCTGCGGCGCGGCCATGAGTCCTCCCGGGTCCTGCACCCACCGAATGTTTGACTGAATGTTCAGTCTAGAAACTGGTACGCTTGTTCACAAGTGCACGGATCGGATAGAGCAGGTGCCAAGATCGCTCTTGTCGGCAAGGATGTGTCCATGAGAGTGCAGGCGAACAACGCCGGCACGGCCGATCAGCGGCGCGAACAGATGCTGCGAGCGGCGCTCGACGTAATCGCCGAGCGCGGGTATCCCGAAAGTCGCATCGCCGACGTGGCCGAGCGGGCAGGGACCAGCCCGGCACTGGTCATCTACTACTTCAAGACCAAGGACCAGTTGCTGACCGAGGCGATCCGGTTTTCCGAGGACAGCTGGTACGAGGCCGGGATGCGCCGGATGGCGGAGATCCCCACCGCGGCCGGGAAGCTCGAAGAGATCGTGGCCATGAGCTGCCTGCCCGAGGCGGACTCCGAGCCGACGAGCTCCTGGGCGCTCTGGCTCGACCTGTGGGCACAGGCGGTGCGCCATCCCGAGGTCGCCGGCGTGCGGCAGAAGTTCGACGAGCGGTGGCGGGAACTCATCTGCTCGCTCGTGGTGGCGGGCCAGGAGGACGGCGAGTTCGGCCCGGTCGACCCGGTGGACTTCGCGGTGCTGATGTCCGCGCTGCTAGACGGGCTGGCGGTGCAGATCGCGCTGTCCGACCCGGCGGTGGACGCCTCCCGTGCCTACGAGCTGAGCATGCAGTTCGCCGCCGGGCAGCTTGGCTTCACCTGGACGCCGCGGCGGTCCGGGAGGTCGTCCCCCAGGGCTGACAGCGGATCGCGGGTGCGGGGCGCCTAGCTAACCATAGGGAGGTGGCCCGGTGGCCGGAGGGCAGATCGAGCTGGTCTCGCTGACCAAGCGATTTACCGAGGTCGCGGTGGACAGCATGGATCTGACGGTGGCCCGTGGGGAGTTCTTCTCGCTGCTCGGCCCGTCCGGCTGTGGCAAGACCACCACCCTGCGGCTGGTCGCGGGCTTCGAGCAGCCGACCGCGGGGAAGATCCTGCTGGATGGCTCGGACGTGACCGGCATCCCGCCGCACCGGCGCAACGTCAACACGGTGTTCCAGAGTTATGCGCTGTTCCCGTTCCTGAACGTGTTCGACAACGTGGCGTTCGGCCTGCGGCACCGCAGCCTGTCCAAGGCCGAGATCGCCAAGCAGGCCGGCGAGGCGCTGGATCTGGTGCAGATGACCGAGTACGCGAAGCGGCGCCCCAGCATGCTGTCCGGCGGCCAGCAGCAGCGGGTGGCGCTGGCCAGGGCGCTGGTGCTGAACCCAGCCGTGCTGCTGCTCGACGAGCCGCTCGGCGCGCTGGACGCCAAGCTGCGGCGGTCCCTCAAGGTCGAGCTGAAGGCGCTGCAGGAGCGGGTCGGCATCACGTTCCTCTACGTCACGCACGACCAGGAGGAAGCGCTGACCATGTCCGACCGGCTGGCGGTGATGAACTCCGGCAAGATCGTGCAGATCGGCGTGCCGCGCGAGGTGTACGAGGAGCCGGGCGACACCTACGTGGCCGACTTCCTGGGGGTGTCCAACCTGATGGAGGTCGACGTGGTGGAGCGCGGCCCGGGGGCACGCTGCCGCATCAAGGTCGGCGAGGCGGGCCTGGTGTCCGAGCGGGGTGAGGTCGACGGCCTCGGCCCGGCCCACGCGGTGATCCGCCCCGAGCGCGTCAGGATCGAGCCCTACGGCTCCACGGGGGACAACCGGGTGCCGGCCATGGTGGAGCGGCTGGTGTTCCTCGGTGCCGCGACGCAGGTGATGCTGCGGCTCGGCGCGGGCGTGCCGCTGCAGGCCCTGATACAGAACGACGGCGAGCCGACCGGCCTGACCCAGGGCTCCCCGGTGCACGTGTTCCTGCCGCCCGACGGGCTGCGGGTGCTGGGCGGTGCGGCACGCGAGGTGCCGGTCGCGCCCGGGGACGGCGCGCTGGTCACTAGCTGAGCTGTGCTAGCCCGGGGGAGCGACCCCCCGGAACCCCCCGATGGCCTGCGGCCCCCTTCCTCCGTCACGGGGCCTTGTCCCGGCCCTGGATCAGGGCTTGCGGGCCACCCCGCCCCACAGCGCGGTGGGCATCGCGGCCGCCGTCGCGGTGTCCGGCCGCCACTGCGTGACCCGCACCAGGCCCGGCTCGACCAGGTCCAGGCTGCCGAAGAACCGCATGACCTCGTCTGCACCGGCAGCCTAACATGCTGATGCACGTGCATTTGGTGCTTGCATCAAGGGCGAGGGCACGGCAGAATGCCTTTGCATACGTTTGCACTGTAGCCCAGCGGAGAGCGGCGAGCCGGAAGTGTCCGAAGCGGCGGTGACAGCAGCACCTGCAGGTTTCGCGCGCGGGACAGCCCCCGCGGCGGACTGGCACTGGCTGACGTCGGCCGCGCAGATGGCCGCGGAGGTCAGCGGAGTCTGGCCACTGGCCAGCCACCCCGGCGCGCAGCCCTGGCCCGGCTACCCCAAGGTGGCCACTCGCACGCCCGGGGCGGGCGCCGAGTCGGTCCGGGTGGCACGGGACTTCGCGGCCGCGACGCTGCGGCGCTGGGGCGTGGACGGCGAGCGGTCTGACGACATCATCGTCGTGGTGTCCGAACTGCTGACCAACGCGCTGCGGTACACGCTGCCCTGCCCCGGGGCGGTCTGGCCGCGCTGGCCGGTCCGGCTCGGCCTGCTGCAGCCGGGCCCGTGGGTGCTGTGCGCGGTGTCCGACCCCAGCGACGAGGTTCCTGAGGCCAAGGAGATGGGCTGGTGCGGCGAGTCGGGCCGCGGGCTGCACGTGGTGTCGTCGCTGTGCGACGACTGGGGCTGCACGCTGCCCGGGCCCAGGGGCAAGGTCGTCTGGGCCATGTTCACCACCGGCCAGCCCCGGTAGCGAGCTGCCCGGCCTGCCCTCGCCTCAGCCTTCGCCTGCGATCGAGGTGAGCGCGTCCAGCCCGGTGCCCCGTTCGCCCCGGGTCATCCAGCGGTAGCCCAGGTAGCCGAGGATAGCGATGACGAAGGACATCACCAGCATGATGGTGCCAAGGGCGTTGAGCGCCGGCCCGCCATTGCCGCCGCGCTGGTTGGAGTAGATGTATACCGACATCGGCGTGCTGCTGGCGCCCGAGTTCAGCAGGTCCACCAGCACGAAGTCGTCGATGACGGTGGAGAAGACCAGCACCGCGCTGGCGAAGATGGCCGGGGTCAGCAGCGGGATGAGCACCCGGCGTATCGTCTGCCACTGGTTGGCGCCCAGGTCGGCCGCTGCCTCCTCGTACTGTTTCCCGATCGTCACCAGCCTGGCCTGCACGATGATCGCGGGCCAGCTCACGCTCCAGGTCACCAGGGCCAGGGTCTCGGCCAGCGTGCCCAGGTGCACGAAGGTGAACAGCGATGTGAACACGAAGAACATGGCAACGCCGAAGATCAGCTCCGGGATCACGAAGGAGAGGATCATCACGAAGTTGAACGACGCCGCCGTGACCCCGTACCACCGGTTGATCCCCAGCGCGAACGCGACGCCGAGCGGCACCGCGATCAGGGTCGTGTAGAACGACAGCCGCAGGGTCACCAGCACGGC
>DASXKD010000633.1:0-14542 GCA_036497045.1 Streptosporangiaceae bacterium
CCGCGCCCGGGAGGCAGGCGGGCCGGGCCCCGGTGAGGCCGGCGGGAACCCGCGCGACGATCCGGGCGACGGCAGCCGTGCGCCCGGGCCACCGCCGGACGGGCGGGCCGCCAGGCAGGCCGGCCCGCCGCGGGCCAGCCGGCCTGCCGTGGGCTCAGGCCGGCCCGGCGAACGTGGCCGCGGCGAGAGCGGCCGCGGTGCGAGCCGTCCCGGCGGGCGCGGATCGGCCGTGCGCGGCCCGAGGCGGCGCGTCGCCCTGCGGCGGCCGAGGCTGCGCCGGGCCAGCTCGGCCAGGCGGCTACACGCCAGCCTGCTGTGCGTGGGTTTCGCGCTCTCCCTGATAGCGGGCAGGCTCGTCCAGTTGCAGGGCATCGAGGGGGCCGCGTTCAGCAAGCTGGCCGCCACATACAAGCTGGCGATCATCCAGGTCCCGGCCGAGCGGGGGTCCATCACCACGGCGGATGGCACGATCCTGGCGATGACCGTGCAGGAGGACAAGGTGATCGCGGATCCGCCGCAGATCGCCGGGAAGACCCCGCAGGCCACCATGGCAGCCAGGCAGCGGGTGGCCGCGCTTCTGGCGGCCCCGCTGCACATGACCCAGGCCGCCATCCTCGGCAAGCTCTATCACCCTTCCTCCCCGGATTACGTCGCGCTCGCACAGGGCGTGCCCGCTCTGCTCGGCAACCGCATCCAGGCCATGCTGACCGCGCGCGGCGTGGCGGGCATCAGCCTCCAGCCCATATACGTCCGCTCCTACCCGGGCCAAGACCTGGCGGCCGGCCTGGTCGGCTTCACGACCACCAACACCAATCTCGACCTGGTCGGGCAGGCGGGCATCGAGCAGTCCTTCAACTCGCTGCTGGCCGGCCGCGACGGGCGGGAGCAGGTGGAAACCGGGATCACCGGGCAGCCGATCCCGTTCGCCTCGCAGAAGGACCGGCCGCTGGTGCCCGGCGGCGATGTGCGCCTGACCATCCTCTCCACCCTGCAATGGGAGGCGCAGCAGGCCTGCGCGCAGCGGGTGCGGGTGACCCACGCGGACTCCTGCACGATCGTGGTCGAGCAGCCCTCGACCGGGCGGATCCTGGCCATGGCCCAGTACCCGACGTTCCAGCCCAGCCATGTGACCAGCCTGGCCTCCACGGTTGACCTGCCGGCCGCCGGGATATTCCCGCCGGGCAGTACCGCCAAGGTGATCACCGCGGCCGCGGCACTTGAGCACGGCGAGACGCCGGCCACCCCCTACACGGTGCCCGAGCAGATCACGGTCGGCGGGTTCACCTTCCACGACGCGGAATCGCACCCGACCGAGCGGCTCACCCTGGCTGGCATCGTGGCCCACTCGAGCAACGTCGGCATGGTGCAGGTCGCCCAGCACGTCAGGCCGCAGGTGCAGTACGACTACTACCGGAAGTTCGGCGTCGGGGTGCCGACCGGCCTGCCGCTGCCCAACGCCAGCCAGGGCCAGCTCCCGCCGCTGTCGAAGTGGTGGGGGGATGAGCGGTACACCCTGGCATTCGGCCAGGGTGTCGCGGTCACCGCGGTGCAGATGGCCGGCGTGTACGCGACCATCGCCAACCACGGGGTCCGGGTGTCGCCGAGCATCGTGGCTGGCACCACCGGCCCCGGCGGGCAGTACGCCCCGGCACCGCCGCCGCACCGCCAGCGGGTGCTCAAGCCTTCGACCGCCGCCGAGCTCGTCGGCATCCTGCAACAGGTCCCCTACCTGGACGCCACCATCGCCTACCAGCCCTGGGGCGAGATCCCCGGGTACTCGGTCGCGTCCAAGACCGGCACCGCGCAGATCTGGGACCAGAAGGCAGGCTGCCTGTGCCAGTACGGATCCAGCTACATCGGCATGGCGCCGGCCAGCAACCCGAAGCTCGTGGTGGCGGTGAACATCCAGAACCCGAAGGGGGGCGATTACTACGGCAACTACGTGGCCGGCCCGGCCTTCTACCAGGTGATGAAGTTCGCACTTGCGTCGCTGAAGATCCCGCCGGATCACGGCAAGCGCCCGGACGTGCCGCTCACCGCACGGTGAACAGCGGTAGCCTCTGCGCGTGCCTGCGGATCTGCGTCCCCTCAGCGCGCAGGGGCGCCCCCTGTCCGGCCTCGCCGCGCTGCTCGGGGTCGTCCTGGCCGGGCCCGGCCCGGACCCCTTCGCCGGGGCCGGTGGCCCGCTGCAGGTCTGCGGCGTGACCCACGACTCGCGCCGGGTACGCCCCGGCGACCTGTACGCGGCGCTGCCCGGCAGCCAGCACCACGGTGCCCAGTTCTGCCAGGAAGCGGTGTCAGCGGGGGCGGTCGCCGTGCTCACCGACCCGGCTGGCCGGGAGTCCGCACGGGAGTGCGGTGTGCCCGTGTTCGTCGTCACCGATCCCAGGGCCCGGCTTGGCGAGGTGGCGTCCTGGGTCTACCGGCATCCTTCGGCCCGGCTGCTGCTCATCGGCGTGACCGGCACGAGCGGCAAGACCACATCCACCTACCTGCTGGAGTCCGCGCTGCGCCGGGCCGGGCACATGACCGGCCTGATCGGCGGGGTGGAGACCCGGATCGCGGGGGAGACCGCGCAGAGCCAGCTCACCACGCCGGAGGCAACCGACCTGCAGGCGCTGTTCGCGACCATGATCGAGCGCGGCGTCACCGCGGCGGCGATGGAGGTCTCCAGCCACGCCCTGGCGCTCGGCCGGGTGTCGGGCACCTCCTACGAAGTGGCCGTCTTCACCAACCTGTCCCAGGACCACCTGGACTTCCACGACACCCTGGAGAAGTACTTCGCGGCCAAGTCGATCCTCTTCTCCCCCGGGTACGCGAGGGTGGGAGTGGTGAACATCGACGATGCCTACGGCCGGCGCCTGGCCGACGGCGCGCGCATCCCGGTCGTCACGTTCTCCGCCGACGGCGACCCGGACGCGGACTGGCGGGCCACGGACGTGCGCGGCGGGGCGGACGGGAGCACGTTCCGCATCGTCGGCCCCGGCGGGGTCGAGGCCGACGCCAGCGTCGCCCTCCCCGGCCCCTACAACGTCGCCAACGCCCTGGGCGCGGTGGTCGCGCTGGTCGAGGCCGGCGTGCACCTGGCCACCGCGGTGGCCGGGGTCGCCGCCTGCCCGGGAGTTCCTGGACGGCTGGAGCGAGTTGACGTTGGCCAGGATTTCACCGTGCTCGTTGACTATTCTCACAAACCGGGAGCGGTGGAAGCGGTGCTGCGTGCGCTACGCCCGGTAACCGGCGGCCGCCTGGCCATCGTGCTGGGCTGCGGCGGCGACCGGGACAGCGCCAAGCGCCCGCTGATGGGCGCCGCCGCTGCCCGGCTTGCCGACCTGGCAATCCTGACCAGTGACAACCCCCGCTCGGAGGACCCCCTGGCAATAATCACGGAAATGCTGGACGGGGTGCTCACCGTCGGCGAGCCGGAACGGGCGCGGATCATCGTGGAACCCGACCGGGCCGCCGCCATCGGCTTGGCCATCGCCATGGCCGACAAGGGAGACGTCATAGTGGTGGCAGGCAAGGGTCATGAACGCGGGCAGTACGTCGGGCAGAAGGTGATCCCGTTCAACGACCGCGAGGTCGCCGCGGGTGCGCTGGCCCGCCGGCGGTCCGGCGCGACCGGTCGGGGGGCGGCGTGATCCCGCTGACCCTGGCCGCGATCGCGGAGATCACCGGAGCGGACCTGGGCCCGTTCACCGGCCCGGCCGCCCTGGTCCGCTCGGTTGTCATCGACTCGCGGCAGGCCGGCCCGGGCGCCCTGTTCGCTGCCCTGCCCGGTGAGCGGGCAGACGGGCACGACTTCGCGGTCGCCGCGGTCGAGCAAGGCGCGGTGGCCGTGCTCGCCACCCGGCCGGTCGGCGTGCCCGCCCTGATCACCCCCGATGTGCCTGCCGCACTGGCCGCCCTGGCCCGGGCGGTCACTGACGCCCTGCCCGGCCTGACCATCGCCGGGATCACCGGGTCTGTGGGCAAGACCACCACCAAGGACCTGGCCGCGCAGCTCATCGAGCGGCTGGGGCCGACGGTCGCGCCGCACGGGTCCTTCAACAACGAGATCGGCCACCCGCTGACGGTGCTGCGGGTCACCGCGGAGACCCGTTATCTGGTGCTGGAACTGTCGGCCCGCGGCGCCGGGCACATCGCCCAGCTTTGCCAGATCGCGCCACCCCGGCTCGGGGCGGTGCTGTGCGTGGGGCACGCGCACACCGGTGAGTTCGGCGGGCTGGCGGAGGTGGCCCTGGCCAAGGGAGAACTGCCCGCCGCCCTGCCGCCCGACGGGGTCGCGCTGCTGAACGCCGACGACCCGCTGGTGCTGGCGATGGCGGAGCGGACGGCGGCCCGGGTAGTGACGTTCGGCGTACACGCTCAGGCCACGGTGCGGGCTGCGGACGTGACGCTGGACGGCCAGGGCCGTGCGGGCTTCACCCTGGTGACCCCGCAGGGTTCCGCGCCGGTGCGGCTGCGCCTGCTTGGCGCGCACAATGTGGTGAACGCGCTGGCCGCAGCGGCGCTCGCGGGCGAACTCGGGATGGGCGCCGCGGACGTCGCCGACGGCCTGTCCACGGCCACCAACCGCAGCAAATGGCGGATGGAGGTCACCGAGCGCCCGGACGGGGTCACCATCATCAATGACGCCTACAACGCCAACCCCGAGGCGATGGCGGCGGCGCTGGAAACCCTCGCCACCGTGGCCAGCGGGCGGCGTGCCTTCGCCGTGCTCGGCCCCATGAACGAACTGGGCGATGAGTCCCCGCAGTGGCACGAGCAGGTCGGCGGCCTCGCCGCGCAGGCCGGCGTGGCGGGGCTCATCGTGGTGGGCGAGGAGGCCGCCCCGATGCTGTCGGGCGCCAAGGCCGAGCCGTCCTGGCGCGGCGACCTGATCGGCGTTCCGGACGCTGACAGCGCGGTTGCCGCGCTGGGGAACCTGCTGGCCCCCGGAGACGTGGTACTGGTGAAAGCGTCGCGCGCGGCAGGGCTGGAACGCGTGGCGCTTGCCCTGACCGGGGAGGCAGCACAGTGAAGACCATCCTGGTGGCCGGCGGGGTCTCGCTGCTGCTGGCGCTGCTCGGCACGCCACTGGCGATCAGGGTGTTCTCCCGGCGCGGCTACGGGCAGCTGATCAGGGAAGAGGGCCCGAGGACCCACGTAACCAAGCGCGGCACGCCCACCATGGGCGGGACCGTCATCGTCATCGCGTCGGTGGTCGGGTACTTCGTCGGGAACGTGGTCACCGGCCAGGTCCCTTCGGTGTCCGGGCTGCTGGTCATGATGCTGATGGCCGGGCTCGGCTTTGTCGGCTTCATCGATGACTTCATCAAGATCTACAAACAGCGCAGCCTGGGCCTGCGCAGCAGCGCCAAGCTGGCCGGGCAGGCCGTGGTCGGCGCGGTGTTTGCCCTGCTGGTGCTGCAGCAGCGGTTCGCCGACGGATACGACATCACCCCGGCCGACGCCCACCTGTCGTTCCTGCGCGACTTCGGGCCCGCACTGGGGCTGGCACCGTTCGTGCTGTGGATCGTCTTCCTGATCGCCGGCACGTCCAACGCGGTCAACCTCACCGACGGGCTTGACGGCCTGGCGACCGGGTCCGCCTGCCTGGTCCTGGCCGCCTACGTGCTGATCGGTAACTGGCAGCTCCGCAACGACTGCACCAGCTTCCTCGCCCCGCGCTGTTACCCGGTACGCGACCCGCTGGACCTGGCAGTGGTGGCCGCGGCCGTGCTCGCCGCCTGTTTCGGGTTCCTGTGGTGGAACGCTCCGCCGGCCCGCATCTTCATGGGGGACACCGGGTCGCTCGCCCTCGGCGGGGTGCTGGCCGGGCTGGCCGTGTGCACGAAGACCCAGTTGCTGCTTGCGATCCTTGGCGGCCTGTTCGTGGTGATCGCAATGTCGGTGATCATCCAGGTGGGCTCGTTCAAGATGACCGGGCGCCGGGTTTTCCGGATGGCGCCGCTGCAGCACCACTTTGAGCTGCTCGGCTGGGCCGAGACCACCATCGTGATCAGGTTCTGGCTGATCAGCGGCCTTTTTGTGGCCCTGGGTCTTGGCATCTTCTACGTGGAGTGGATGCCCAGATAGGCGGCCGGCCCTAGGGCACCGGGTGGCATGGATGCCCAGGTAGGCCGGTCACTTCCGGCACGTTGGTGCGCGACACGCGGGCGGACTTCCCGCTGATACCCCGGTTCACCGCCGAGACTGGGATGATGGAGCGAGTCCAGGTTGCTTCCAGGCCGGGTGCGCGCGAACCGGGCGGGGTGGCTGCGGCCGACCCGCCCGGTCTCGTGCCCGATGTACCGGCCCCCCCTTCGCGGCGCGCCATGCTGCTCGCGCTGCTCGACCGGCCGCTCACCTCGTACTACCTGATTCTCGGCATCACCACGCTGCTGCTGGCCCTGGGCCTGGTCATGGTGCTGTCCACCTCTTCTGTGCAGAACCTGGGCCAGGGCGGGTCGCCGTACTCCGGGTTCCAGCACCAGTTGCTCGGCGTCCTCCTCGGCCTGCCGTGCATGTGGCTGGCGGCCCGGTCCGGGCCGACGGTCTTCCGCGCGCTGGCCTACCCGGTCATGTTCGTCGCCGTCCTTGGCCTGCTGTTGACTCCGGTGATCGGCGTCGAATACCAAGGTGCCACCCGTGAGCTGATCTTCGGCCCGATCGTGTTCCAGGCATCGGAACTGGCCAAGCTGGCCTTCCTGCTGTGGGGTGCGGACCTGCTGGCCCGCAAGGACCGGCTCTCGCACCTGGATGACTGGCGGTACCTGCTGATACCCCTGCTGCCCGGAGCCGGCATCCTGGCCATGCTGGTGATGCTCGGCGATGACCTCGGCACCACGTTCATCCTGCTGCTGATCTTCCTGGCACTGCTCTGGGTGGTCGGCACCCCGCTGCGCCTGTATCTGGGGATACTCGGGCTGATCCTGCTGGCGCTGCTGATGCTGGTGGTGGTCGCCAAGTACCGCTCCGACCGGCTCACCCAGTTCTTCGGCCCACAAGGCAGCCCGGTCGGCCGGAACCAGCAGCCCATCCAGGGCAAGTGGGCGGTAGGTTCCGGCGGCTGGTTCGGCGTCGGGCTCGGTGCCAGCACGCAGAAGTGGGGGTGGGTGCCCGACGACACCACCGACTTCATCTTCGCCATCATCGGGGAGGAACTCGGGCTGGTCGGGACGCTGTGTGTGGCGCTGCTGTACGGCGGTCTCGCATTTGCGGGCCTGCGGGTCGCCCGGCGGGTTAAGGACACCTTCGTCCGCCTCGCGGCGGCCGGCGCCACCATCTGGATCGTGGGCCAGGCGATCGTGAACATCGGCGCGGTGATCGGGCTGATCCCGATCACCGGCGTGCCGCTGCCGCTGGTCTCCGCCGGCCTGTCGTCGCTGGTGACAACGATGATCGCGCTCGGCATGCTGATGTCGTTCGCCCGGCGGGAACCAGGCGCCGCCCAGGCGCTTGCCGAGGCCGGCCCCGGCCCGGTGCGCCGCGCCCTAAGCTGGCTGGGCCTGGACCGTAGGCGGGAATGAGCCACCCAGGCCAGCCCAGGACGGCCAACGCTGCTCGGTGGGAACAGGCCACCTTCGCCGAAGCCCGCAGTATTGTCCGGGGGGACACTCCGCCTTCCCGGGGGATACCCCCGGACCCCGATGGCCCGGAGCCTCCCGGGGTCGAGGTGTCGCGAACAGGAGGGCTTGGCGATGAGTGTGGTACTCGCCGGTGGGGGCACCGCTGGTCATATCGAGCCCGCCTTGGCAGTCGCGGACGCGCTGCGCCGGATGGATCCCCGGATCCCCCTCACCTGCCTCGGCACCGAGCGCGGCCTGGAGACCAGGCTGGTCCCGCTGCGCGGCTACGACCTCGCGCTGATCCCGCCGGTCCCGTTGCCCCGCAAGCCGTCCGCGGAGCTGCTCAGCGTGCCTGGCCGGCTGGCCCATGCGGTGCGCACCGCCGGGGATGTGCTGGACCGGACCAGGGCCCAGGTCGTCGTCGGCTTCGGCGGCTACGTCGCCACGCCCGCGTATCTGGCGGCGCGGCGCCGCCACATTCCCATCGTGGTCCACGACGCGAACGTCCGGGCAGGCCTGGCGAACCGCATCGGAGCGCTGTTCACCCGGCACGTGTTCACCGCCCACCCCGGCACCAAGCTGCCGCACGCCACCTGCGTCGGGATCCCGCTCCGCAAGGAGATCTCCGGGCTGGACCGGCTGGCCATGGCGGACAAGGCACGCGAGCACTTCGGCCTGCGGCCCGACCTGCCCGTGCTGCTGGTCACCGGCGGCTCGCAGGGCGCCAGGTCGCTCAACATCGCGGTGCTGGACGCCGCGGACCAGATCCGTGCCGCCGGTGTCCAGGTGCTGCACCTGCTCGGCCCGCGCAGCGGCCTGGAGGTGCACATGCCCCCCGCCGGGCCGCCCTGGGTCACGCTGCCCTACGTGGACCGGATGGACCTGGCCTATGCCGCGGCCGACTTCGCGCTGTGCCGCAGTGGCGCCCTGACCTGTGCCGAGATGGCCACCGTGGGGCTGCCCGCCGCCTATGTCCCGCTGCCGCACGGCAACGGCGAGAAGCGGCTGAACGCGCTGCCGATCGAGCGGGCCGGCGGCGGGCTCATCGTGGACGACGCGGTGCTGTCCCCGCAGTGGATCTGCGAGGTGCTGCTGCCGGTCATGCTGGACACCCCGCTCGTGGCGGGGATGTCGGCGGCGGCGTCGCGGCTGGGCAGCCGCGACACCGACGACCGGCTGGCCTACGAGGTCATGAACATCATCGCGGGCCGGCCTGCGCGCAGCCATGCGGCCCGTGGGCGGTGACCTGACATGGGAAGCCTGGTCAGTCCGGTGGCCCCGGTGCCGCTGGCGGAACTGGGCCGGGTGCACTTCACCGGTATCGGCGGCGCGGGCATGTCGGGCATCGCCCGGATCATGATCGCCCGCGGGGTGAAGGTCTCTGGCAGCGACGCCGCGGCCAGCGACCTGCTCACCGCTCTGGCCGGCCAGGGCGCGGACGTGCACGTGGGGCACGCCGCGGAAAACATCGACGGCGCGGACACGCTCGTGGTGTCCACCGCGATCCGCGAGGACAACCCGGAGCTGACCGAGGCGCGGCGACGCGGCCTGCGGATCCTGCACCGGTCCGCCGCCCTGGCCAGCGTGATGCTGGGCCGGCGCGGGATCGCGGTGGCAGGTACGCACGGCAAGACCACCACCACCAGCATGATCACCACGATCCTGCGGCACAGCGGCGCCGACCCCGGATACGTGATCGGCGGGATCCTCACCGAGACCGGCCTGGGCGCGGGCGACGGCGGCGGGGCGGAGTTCGTGGCCGAGGCCGACGAGAGCGACGGCTCCTTCCTGATGCTCGCCCCCGAGTTGGCCATCGTCACCAGCGTGGAAGCTGACCACCTGGACAACTACTCCGACTTCGGCCAGATCGAGGCGGCGTTCGCGGCGTTCGCCCGGCGGATCATCCCGGGCGGGATGCTGATCGCCTGCGCCGATGATCCCGGTGCACGAGCCCTCGCGGCCGCCGCGGCGCAGGCCAGGGTACGGGTCCGCACCTACGGCGAGGACCCGGGCGCCGATTACCGGCTCACCGGCGTGCGCCCGTACGGCATGGCCGTGCGCTTCGGCGTACTGTCCAGGCCCCAGGACGGCGCTGGCGCGCCGTCACCGGCCCTGCTCGAGGTCGCCGTCCCCGGCCGTCACAACGCGCTGAACGCAACGGCCGCCTTCGCCGCCGCCCTCGAGCTTGGGTGCAGCCCCGCGCAGGCCGCCTCGGGACTGGCCGCCTACCGCGGTGTGGGCCGCCGGATGGAACCGAAGGGCGAGGCCGCCGGGGTGCTGGTGCTCGACAGCTACGCGCACCACCCGACCGAACTCGCCGCCGACCTCCGTACGGCCCACGACATCAGGCCAGCGGGCCGGGTCCTCGCGGCCTTCCAGCCGCACCTGTTCAGCCGGACCCGGATCTTCGCGGCGGAGTTCGGCGCCGCGCTCGGGCTGGCCGACGAGGCGTTCGTGCTTGACGTGTACGCGGCGAGGGAGGACCCGGAGCCGGGGGTCAGCGGGCTGCTCATCGCCTCGGCGGTACCCGGCGGGCGGGCCCGTTTCATCCCTGACCGCGGCGACCTGCCCGCCGCCGTGGCGGCGGCCGCCCGGCCCGGAGACCTCGTCCTCACCATGGGCGCGGGGGACATCACGGCACTCGGCCCGCTGATTGTGACGGCACTGCGGCAACGGGGGGAGCCGCCTGATGGCTAGCAGAGTTTCCGGGCCGCCGCGGCGGCCCGGCGGACCAGGTCCCGGTGCCAAGGGCGGCGCACGACCGGGGCAGCGCACCCGCCCCGGGCCCCGCCCGCCCCGGCGGCGCGTCCGGTGGCCCTGGCACGGCCGGGGGAGACTGCCCAGGCCACACTGGAAGGCGGTGTTCTTCGCGGGCACCGCGGTGGCGATCGTCGGTGTGATGGCCTGGGCCCTGCTCGGCTCCTCACTGCTAGTGGTGCGCTCGGTCCGGGTCGCGGGCAACGGCAATGTGGTCTCCGCCGGGCAGGTGCTCGCTGCCGCCCGGGTGATCCACGGTCAGCCGCTCATCCGGGTCGACACCGGCGCCATCTCCCGCCGGGTCGAGCAGCTCAGGCAGGTGCAGTCGGTCCAGGTCAGCAAGGATTGGCCGACTACCCTGGTGATCACAGTCCAGTTGCGCAAGCCGGCCTTCGCGTTGCCCGTGCACGGTGGCTACGCCCTGGTGGACCCCTTCGGCGTGAGCATCCGCGACGTCACCCGCAAACCGCCAGGCCTGCCCTTGCTGACCGTGAACACCACAGGCCGGAGCCTGCGCGGGAGCCCGGCGCTGCGCGCCGCCGCGGCGGTACTAGGCGAGCTGCCGCGGCGGATTGCGAAGCAGGTGCGCGGAGTGACGACCGGTGGGCCGAACGACGTGTCGGTGCAACTGGCGAATGGTTCCGTCGTGGTCTGGGGCGGGGCCGAGCGGGGGGCGGTCAAGGCGGAGGAACTGCAGGTGCTGATGCGGCGGCATGCTCAGGTCTATGACGTGAGCGGCGTCGGGACGGCGATGACCAGGGGCTGACCTTGGTCTCAATAGTGGCTGCGGGCAACGGGGCTGCGGGCAGTGGCTGCGGGCGACGGGGGGCGGACATCGGCAATGTGGCAGCCGGCACAACGCCGCCTGCCACATCACCGCCGCCCGCCGGGTGCATCCCGCGCAGGGCCATCTTTCACCTCACCCCGATCACGCAGCCTGGAAGAGCACATTCCCCGGGGTGGGAGAAAGCGGAAAGTGATTCGAGGGGCCAGGCTGGATCCGGGGTAGGTCGCCGGGCAAAAGTGGATCGCAGAGACAAGCCGGGGGTCGTGGGGTCCGGGGGCTCGGCCCCCGGGCAAATACGGCGGGCTGCGGCGAAGCTGATAAAAGATCAGCGAGCAGGGTGAGGCGCCTCGGGCGTGGCGAGTTGACCCGGGTTCTGGGCAACCCTACTGTCCGTATCAATCGTCACCCTAGCATAACTCTAAATCTCAGGTTGAGAGTGAGGGTTTTGACTCACGGGAAATCGTGGAATTGCCCGGTCGCTACTGCGGGGGTGCACTTCGGCGGCCCGCGTACGTGGCCGATTCGCGGTGTGAGCGGATTCACCAGCCGCACTGGTGGCAGGGCAGGAACACGATAGCGGCAGACAAACGGAAAGGGCCCTCCTCGTGGCAGCACCGCAGAATTACTTGGCGGTCATCAAGGTCGTCGGTATCGGTGGGGGCGGCGTCAATGCCGTAAACCGGATGATCGAAGAAGGGCTCAAGGGCGTTGAGTTCATCGCGATCAATACGGACGCGCAGGCGCTGCTGATGAGCGACGCCGACGTCAAGCTGGACGTCGGCCGTGAACTGACCCGCGGGCTCGGTGCCGGTGCCAACCCTGACGTCGGCGCCAGGGCCGCCGAGGACCACCGTGAGGAAATCGAGGAAGTCCTCAAGGGCGCGGACATGGTTTTCGTCACCGCGGGCGAGGGCGGCGGCACGGGCACCGGCGGTGCCCCCGTCGTGGCCAACGTGGCGCGGTCCCTCGGCGCGCTCACGATCGGCGTGGTGACCAGGCCGTTCGGCTTCGAGGGCAAGCGCAGGGCATCGCAGGCGGAGATCGGCATCGAGCGGCTGCGCAGCGAGGTGGACACGCTCATCGTGATCCCCAACGACCGGCTGCTGTCCATCTCGGACCGGCACGTCAGCGTGCTCGACGCGTTCAAGGCCGCCGACCAGGTGCTGCTGTCCGGTGTCCAGGGCATCACCGACCTGATCACCACCCCGGGCCTGATCAACCTCGACTTCGCCGACGTGAAGTCGGTCATGTCCGGTGCTGGCTCCGCCCTGATGGGGATCGGTTCCGCGCGCGGGGACGACCGCAGCGTGGCCGCCGCGGAGATGGCCATCTCCAGCCCGCTGCTCGAGGCGAGCATCGACGGCGCGCACGGCGTGCTGCTGTCCATCCAGGGCGGTTCGGACCTCGGGCTGTTTGAGATCAACGAGGCGGCCCAGCTCGTCGCCAACTCGGCGGCGCCGGACGCCAACATCATCTTCGGCGCGGTGATCGACGACGCTCTCGGCGACGAGGTCAGGGTGACCGTCATCGCGGCAGGGTTCGACGAGGCGGGCGTGCGTCACGTGCAGCCCGCACAGCCGGCCCTGGCCCGCTCGGGGCTGGACACCCGTGGCCCGGCTCCGGCAGCCGCCTCCTTTTCCGGTAACGGCGGTTTCGGCACCAGCAACGGGCACTCCGCTGGCGGCCATGCGCTCGATGCTGCGGCGGATGAGCGAGTGGTGGAGCAGTACGTGGCGGTGGAACCGGCCGCCAGCGTGACAGACCCGCCAGCGGCCGCGCTGGACCCCGAACCGGAGCCCGCCGGTGACCTGGACTCGGCGGATCGCACCGACGAAGATGCGGCCGGGCCGGTTCCCGCGGCCACGGCGGCCGTACCCGCGAGGCAGCGGGCTGACGCAGGCGCCGCGGCGCGCATGTTCGATGCGGCCACCACCACTACCCGCCGCCGCAGCGTCGTCTTCGAAGAGGACGACGATTTGGACGTGCCGGACTTTCTGAAGTAATCCTGCGTGGGGGGCGGGCGAACAGGTGCCGCCCCCGCGCTTTCGCCTTCGGCTCTTACACGCTGCGGGGAGCGGCACCTGCCCGCCCGCGCTCGGTGGGGCGCTCAGTCCGGCCCGTGAGGGGAGAAAAGCGGGAGGTGGTTTCGAGGGTGGTGTGGCTCGGAGGGCTGGACTACTTCGTGTGCACTCTTGGGCGCGGGTTTCTGGGGCGCGGATTTGTGTCCGCGGCCAGGTGACCTCCGGGCCCACCAGACCCCTGACTGCCTCGGTGCGGCTTTAGCGGGTGATGATGTGGGTGTGACGGATGTGGAAGGGCGGCGGGCGGAGCTGGGCGCGC
Source organism: Streptosporangiaceae bacterium (assembly GCA_036497045.1). GTDB lineage: Bacteria > Actinomycetota > Actinomycetes > Streptosporangiales > Streptosporangiaceae > DASXKD01. The sequence goes on from DASXKD010000633.1 coordinate 13,435, forward strand.
GGCTCACGGCCGTGCGGGGGCGGATCGGGGACGCCTGCGTGGCAGTGGGGCGGGATCCGGGGGAGGTCACCCTGGTCGCGGTGACTAAGACGTTTCCCGCGTCGGACGTGCGGCTGCTCAGTGAGCTGGGAGTGCGGGATGTGGGGGAGAACCGGGATCAGGAGGCGGCACCCAAGGCCGCCGAATGCGCGGACCTTTCCACGGAACTGACTTGGCATTTCATCGGGCGGCTTCAGACCAACAAAGCCGCGAGCGTAGTGAGTTACGCCGGGGTGGTGCATTCGGTGGACCGGCTCAGGCTGGTGCGCGCGCTGGGCGCGGCGGCCAGGAAGGCAGGCCGGACCGTCACCTGCCTGGTCCAGGTCAGCCTGGACCAGGACGAGGCGCGCGCCGGCGTGCCCGAGCCCGAGGTGGGCGCCCTGGCCGGTGCCGTGGCGGGGGAGGAAGGGCTGGTACTTGGCGGCGTGATGGCGATGGCGCCGCTCGGCGTCCCCCCTGCCGAGGCATTCGCGCCACTTCCGCGAATCGCCGGCGCGGTGCGTGCGGCTTATCCGGAAGCCGTCATAGTGTCGGCGGGAATGAGCGGCGATTTGGAAGACGCCATTGCGGTCGGCGCGACACACGTTCGCGTCGGTACGGCGTTGCTCGGCGGCCGGCCGGGCTTCGTCAGGTAATGTCCGTCGCAGCAAACGGCAGGCCAGGGACGACGGAGGGCTGACAGATGGCCGGCGCGATCCACAAGATGGCGGTCTATCTCGGCCTTGTCGAGGACGAGGTGGCCTACGAAGACGGCTATGACTCCCTTGAGGAGGAGTACGCCGGATACGAGGACGAGGAAGGCGCGGGAGGAGATTCCGCGCGGGCGGCGGCCGCTCCGGCGCGCAGCAGCTATGAGGTCGACTCCGCCGAGTCCGCCCGTCCCGCCCCGGTACGGCAGACAGCGGATCTCACCCGGATCACGACGCTCCATCCGCGCACATACAATGAGGCCCGGACGATCGGTGAGCACTTCCGCGAGGGCACCCCGGTCATCATGAACCTGTCAGAAATGGTCGATAGTGACGCTAAGCGACTCGTTGACTTCGCAGCAGGGCTGATTTTCGGACTT
>DASXKD010000634.1:0-5664 GCA_036497045.1 Streptosporangiaceae bacterium
GCGGGGGCGGGGCGGGGGCGTCAGCGGGAGGTGAGCTGGGCGGCCACCAGCTCGGCGATCTGGGCCGTGTTCAGCGCGGCGCCCTTGCGCAGGTTGTCGCCGCAGACGAACAGCTCGATCGCGAACGGGTCGTCGAGCGACGCGCGGACCCGGCCGACCCAGGTCGGGTCCGTGCCCACGACATCGGCCGGGGTCGGGAACTCGGCTTGTTCCGGGTCGTCGGTGAGCACCACGCCCGGCGCCGCGGCCAGCACGTGCTGCGCGCCCTGCCGGGTCACCTCGCGCTCGAACTCGGCGTGCACGGCCACCGCGTGCGTGGTCACCACGGGAACCCTGACGCAGGTCGCATGCACCTTCAGATGCGGCAGCCCGAGGATCTTCCGCGACTCGTTGCGGACCTTCAGCTCCTCAGAGGACCAGCCGTCCGGCTTGACCGAGCCGGCCCAGGGCACCACGTTGAGGGCGAGCGGGGCCGGGAACGGGCCGAGATCACCGACCGCGGCCCGCAAGTCACCGGGGCGCTGGCCGAGCGTGCGCGACCCGCCGACCTTGTCGGTCTGGGCGTAGAGCGTGTCGATTCCTGCCTGCCCGGCACCGGAAGCGGCCTGGTAGGAGGCCACCACCATCTCCCGGAGGCCATAGGCCCGGTGCAGCGCCGCCATCGCCACGATCAGCGACATCGTGGTGCAGTTCGGGTTGGCGATGATGCCCTTGGGCCGCTTGGTCACCTGCTCCGGGTTGACCTCGGGGACCACCAGCGGCACGTCGGGGTCCATGCGGAACGCGCCGGAGTTGTCCACGACCACCGCGCCGTGGGCCGCCGCGATCGGGCCCCAGTGCGCGGAGACCTCGTCCGGCACGTCGAACATGGCCACGTCCACGCCGTCGAAGACCTCGGCGGACAGGGCCTGCACCTCGGTCTGGGTGCCGCGCACCTTGAGCCGGCGCCCGGCCGAGCGCGGCGAGGCAACCAGCCGGATTTCCCCCCACACGTCGTCCCTGGTGGAGAGCAGGTCGAGCATCACGGTCCCGACGGCTCCGGTGGCGCCGACCACGGCCAGCGTGGGCCGGCCGATCACCGGCCCGTACCTCCGTAGACCACGGCCTCCACTTCGCTGGTATCCAGGTCGAAGGCCCGGTGCGTGGCGGTCACGGCCGCGTCCACCTCGTTCTCGTCCACCACGACCGAGATCCGGATTTCCGAGGTGGAGATCATCTCGATGTTCACTCCCGCCTCAGCGAGCGCCCCGAAGAACGTGGCCGTCACCCCGGGATGCGATCGCATTCCCGCGCCCACCAGTGACACCTTGCCGATCCGGTCGTCGTAGAGCAGGCTCTCGAACCTGATCTCCTGCTGCACCGCACGCAGCGCCGCAATCGCCGCCTCGCCGTCGTCACGCGGGAGGGTGAACGAGATGTCGGTGAGCCCGGTGGCCGCTGCGGAGATGTTCTGCACGATCATGTCGATGTTGATGCCGGCCGCCGCGATCGCCCGGAAGATCTTCGCCGCCTGGCCAACGATGTCGGGCACGCCCGCCACGGTGACCTTCGCCTCGCTCCGGTCGTGCGCGACGCCGGAGATGATCGCCTGCTCCATGCCTGGCCCTTCCACTTCGCGCGGCTCGTCGCCCACCCAGGTCCCCGTCCGGTTGCTGAACGAGGACCGGACATGGATGGGCACGTCGTACCGGCGGGCGTACTCCACGCAGCGCAACTGCAGGACCTTCGCGCCCGACGCCGCCATCTCCAGCATTTCCTCGTACCTGATCGCCGGGATCCGCCTGGCGGTCGGCACGATCCTCGGGTCGGCGGTGAAGACGCCGTCCACATCGGTGTAAATCTCACAGACGTCGGCCTTGAGCGCGGCGGCGAGCGCCACCGCCGTGGTGTCCGAGCCGCCCCGGCCGAGCGTGGTGATGTCCTTGCCATGGGCGGACACGCCCTGGAACCCGGCCACGATCGGGATCGCTCCGTCAGCGAGAGCACCGCTGATGCGGCCGGGGGTGACGTCGATGATCCTGGCCTTGCCGTGGACGTCGTCGGTGATGACGCCGGCCTGGGAACCGGTGAACGAGCGGGCCGACTCGCCGAGGTTGGCGATGGCCATCGCCAGCAACGCCATCGAGATCCGCTCGCCGGAGGTCAGCAGCATGTCGAGTTCCCGGGCGGGCGGCAGCGGGCTGACCTGACGGGCGAGGTCATGCAGTTCGTCGGTGCTGTCACCCATCGCGGAGACGACCACGACCACCGCGTGGCCCGCCTTCTTGGTGACCACGATGCGCTGGGCCACCCGCTTGATGCCGTCGGCGTCGGCGACCGACGACCCACCGTACTTCTGCACGACGAGCGCCACCTGCGCGCCGCTCCTCCCGTTGGGGTTCTGGCGGGCTTGAGTGTACCTACTCAGCCGGGGGTGGCCTCTTCGGCGACGTCGAGCAGGGCGTGAGCGACGATGGCGTGCAGCGCGCGCAGGGCGGCTCCCCCGTGGGTGCCCCAGTGGTTGACGTAGGAGTACTGCCACCACCAGAGGGCCTCAAGCGACCTGCCCGCCTCGTAGTGCTGCAGCCCGTGGATCAGGTCGGCGGCGACCGCGGCGAGATCGTCAGAAAGCCGGAACGCGGTCGGCCGGGTGTCCGCGTACGGGTCGAAAAGCTCGCCGTACTCGTCACAGTCGCTCAGCCGGGCGGCGAGGCCGACCCGCAACTGGTCGAGGTCGGGATCCGCACCGACATCGGGCTCCCAGTTACCCGGCGGAATCACGTCCCGGCTCGCGCCGAGCTGGGCTCCGGCGAGCAAGATCTGCGACACCTCGAGCAGCAGCAGCGGCACGATCTCGTCGCCGCCCTGCCCGTTGGCGAGCGCCCCCACTCCATCAAGGAAATCCCGCGCCTGGGCGGCGACCCGCGCGGCGAGCGGGTGCCAGCCATCCCCGGAGCCCTCCCCGCGCAGCCCCCGGGCCGGTGCGCTAGACATCAAGCAGCCTCCGTCCTTCGAACGCGCGGCCGAGGGTCACCTCATCCGCGTACTCCAGGTCCCCCCCGACCGGGAGCCCGCTGGCAGGCCTTGTCACTCGCAGCCCCAGCGGTTTCAGCAAGCGGGCCAGATAAGTGGCGGTCGCCTCGCCCTCAAGGTTCGGGTCGGTGGCGAGAATCACCTCGGTCACACCGCCGTCCGCGAGCCGCGCCATGAGTTCCCTGGTCCTCAGGTCCTCCGGGCCGACCCCGTCGATCGGGCTGATCGCACCGCCGAGGACATGGTAGCGACCGCGGAACTCGCGGATCTTCTCAATGGCCGCCACGTCCTTGGGCTCTTCCACCACGCAGATGATCGAGAGGTCGCGGCGCGGATCCCGGCAGATCCGGCACTCTTCTTCCTCGGCCACGTTCCCGCAGATCCGGCAGAACCTGACCCGGTCGGTCACCTCCACGAGCACCGCGGCGAGCCGCCTGACATCCGCTGGGTCCGTGCCGAGCAGGTAGAACGCGATCCGTTGCGCGCCCTTCGGCCCCACCCCCGGCAGCCGCCCAAGCTCGTCGATGAGGTTCTGCACCACTCCCTCGTACACGTCAGCCCCTCATGTCTTCATGGTGCGAGCGGCCCCGGCTCCCCGCCGGGCTCACCGGGGTCGGCCGGCGCGCCGCCGAACAGCCCCGGCAGGCCGGGGATCTCGGGCATGCCGGGCTGGCCGAGACCGGCCGCCAGCGGGCCCATCTTCTCCTGCTGCAGCTCACCGACCGCGCGGTAAGCGTTGTTGACCGCCGCGAGCACCAGGTCGGCGACGGTCTGCGCGGTCTCCGCAGGGTCGGCAGGGTCGATGGCCGCCGGGCTGATGGTGAGGTCCACCAGCTCACCCTGACCGTTGACGCGAGCCTTGACCAGCCCGCCGCCCGAGGTGCCCTCGACCTCGGCGTCGGCCAGTTCCTGCTGTGCACTCATGAGATGGTCCTGCATCTGCTGCGCGGCTGCGAGCAGCTGCTGTAGGTCCATCCCGCCCTCTGGGTCCACTGTGCCTCACTTGATCGAATCCGCGGCGGATGCCTGCGCACCGCCCTGGCAGCGCGGTCCCGCCGGCCTGGCGGCTCACCGGTCCCGCTGGCCGGGCTGCTCCGGCCAGGCCAGCCGACCCCACAGCCAACACGATCGCCTGCTGTTCGAGCCTACGGCTTTCTTGCCGCGGCGGGCACACCGCCTCGCACGGCGGCGTGTGGCGGTGCGCCGGCCGTCGGTACAGGATGGCCGCCGGCCCGCCGCAAGGGGCGCCCCCGCTGGCTAAGGCTCGTCGATCTCCTCGATGATCGTGCCGCCGAGTTGCCGCTCGATGAGTTCCATGCCGGTCGGCCCGGCCCCGCCGACGGCGGGTCCCGCGTCGTCCGGCCATTCCTCCGCCACGTCCGCGGCGGCGGGGCCACCCGGGGAGGAGGTCCCGGCGCCCGGCCGGGGCTTGCGCGGGCGCGGCGGCGAGGACGCCCGGGCGGCGGCACCGCCGCCAGTCCCGGACATGCCGCCCGGGCCACTCCGGCCCGGATGAGCCTGGAACCCAGCAGCCGGCGTTCCGGCACGGTCCTGCCTGCCGTCCGGCGTGCCGGGCCCGGCGGCGGAGCCGTCCGGCCGATCCGCCATGCCACCCCGCCGGTCCGTGGCACTGCCTGGTCCCGCGGCGCCTGGTCCGGCACCGCCCGATCCGGCACCGCTCGATCCGGCACCGCTCGATCCGGCACCGCCTGGTCCGGCGGATCGGGTGCTGGCACCGGCGCGAGGGGCGGAGTCCGCAGGTGCGGGCCGCGCACTGTGGGAACCGGACGCGGTGCCCACGACCGCCCGCACCCGGACGTTCAGCCCGAGCATGGTGGTGAGCACCCCGGTCAGCACCTGGTCATGGCCGCTGGCGGCGAAGCCCTTCGCTTGGCCCTCCTTGGCGAAGGCCACGGTGAGGACGCCGCCTTCCAGCGAGTCCACCGAGGCGGCGGCGAGCAGCATCCAGGCGACCCGGCGCTCGCTCTTCACCGCTTGGAGCACGTCGGGCCAGCTCTGACGCAAGGTATCGGCGTCGATGACCCCGAGCCGGGCTGGTGGGGCGGTGCGCGCCGGTGCCTCCCGGGCCGCGGTCTCCCGTGCGCCGGCCTCCCTGGCCGTGGTCTCCCGTCCGCTGGCCTCCCGTGCGCCGGCCTCCCTGGCCGTGGTCTCCCGTGCGCCGGCCTCCTGGCCCGCTGCGTTCCGGCCCGCTGCGTCCCGCGCCGGCGCCTTCCGCACCGGAGCCTCTCGCGCCGAGGTGGTCCCCCGGGCGGCGGCATCCGGAGCCTCCGGGGCAGCGGGTGCCTCCCTGGCCGCGAAAGCCTGCCGCGCCCGGGGAGTCTCGCGGATGGGCGCAGCGTCCAGAGCTGGCGCGGCCTCCGGGGTAGGCGCCTCACGGACCGTGGCGGTACCGGTTGCGGCAGGCGCGGCAAGATGCCGCTCCGCCGGGGCCGGCCGCTCCGCCAGGGCCGCCGTCGCCGCGGCGGACCGGGTGCCCCCCGCGGCTGGCCCACGCGATATCTCCTCAGAACCAAGCCCGTCGAGGCGTCGTTCGAGCCGCTCCAGGCGCGCGGCGAGCGCATTCCCGCCGGTGCTGGCCCCGGGCAGCAGCACCTGCGCGCACATCAGCTCCAGCAGCAGGCGCGGTGAGGT
>DASXKD010000635.1:0-3171 GCA_036497045.1 Streptosporangiaceae bacterium
CTCCAGCGAGGGATCCCCCCTACCTCCGGCGCGTGAGGTGCCCGCTGCTGTCGGCCAGAATGCTGGCTGCCATGCACCTACGGCAACCCTGTCCAGCCGCGAGGAGTCACGAGATGAAAAACTGCCAAGGCCGTGGACTCGGTCACCGATTGCCTCGGCTTCGGCGGGCGCGAGTCGTAGTCGTCATCACAGCCATGGCCGCCGTGGCCCTGCTGGCGGCGGCATGCAGCAGCAGCCCGTCATCGACTGGTGCCGACGGCCCACCGAATGCGGGAGGGACAGGTGTCGCCTACTCCCAGTGCGTGCGCTCCCACGGGATACCGAGCTTCCCCGACCCCGACAGCAGCGGACAGGTCCCCAAGCAGACCGCGCAGCAACTCGGGGTCAGCCTCTCCGTGTTCGCTTCGGCCACGCACGCCTGCGCGCAGCTAAACCCGGGCAACAAGTTGCTCCTGTCCCCCGCCCAGCAGCGGCAGGTACTGAGCAACGGCCTGACGCTCGCCCGGTGCCTGCGCTCCCACGGGGTGCCGACATTCCCCGACCCCACGATGGGTCCCAATGGCCCTCGTTTCGTTATAAGTACCAGCAGAGATAATTTCAGCGTGAATTCACCGCAGATTATCGCCAAAGGCCACGAATGCCTGCGCGAGCTGCCCGCAGGGGCGCAGCTGCCGTCGACGACGGTGGTGCCGTGAAAGGCGACGGCGGTGCCGTGAAAGGCATTGCCGCGCCGAATAAACTGCGCCGGTACGGCCTGCCCTGCGGCGGTCTGGCGGCACGAGGCGGCGCGTCATGAGCGGAACGGTTTCGCCCGGCCGGCAGGCCGGGCTGGAGGCGGAGGCCCTGGCGGCCGCGGGGGCAAGGGGCTCGCGCGGCCGTGGCCGCTGGGTGGCCCTGGGCATCGTGGTCGTGATGGCGGCGGTGGCGGCGTGGCGGGCGGGAGTGTTTTCCCCGGCCGCATCAGGGGCCGGGGGGCAGGGGGCGTCGGCGACGGCGGCGGTGACGCGGGTGGATATCGCGGCGACGACGCCGGTGACCGCGACGCTGGGGTATGGCGGGTCCTACACGGTGACCGGGCGGGGCACAGGGACGCTGACCTGGCTGCCGGTGCCGGGGAAGGTGATCCGTCAGGGGAAGGTGCTGTACGAGACCGGCGACGGCAGCCCGGTGGTGCTGCTGTACGGCAATGTCCCGGCGTGGCGGGCCCTGGATGAGGGGCTCACCGGCCAGGACGTGTCCCAGCTCAACCACGACCTGGTGCACCTCGGCTACGCCAACCGGGCGGATATCGTCGCGCTGGGTTGGGATTACTACTCGTGGGAGACGGTGTACGCGGTGCAGCTGCTTGAAGGGCACCTGGGGGTGACCTTCCCGCCGGGGAGCCTGTCGCTGGGGCAGGTGGTGTTCGAGCCGCAGGCGCTGCGGGTCTCCCAGGTGACCGGGAGCCTGGGCGGCCCGGCGGCGGGGCCGGTGCTGGCCGCGACGTCGGACCGGCAGCAGGTGATGATCGCGCTGGATGCCTCCCAGCAGTCGGAGGTCAAGGCGGGTGACAAAGTGACGGTGACGCTGCCGGACGGGGCGACGACGCCGGGCGTGATCTTCTCGGTCGGCACGGTGGCGACCACTACCACGTCCGGGCCGGGGCAGGGCCCGGCCACGACGATCGCGGTGCAGGTGACGCTGACCGATCCGGGGGCGGCGGGAACCTTGGACCAGGCGCCTGTGACGGTGAACATCACCACAGAAAGCAGCTCAGGCCCGGTGCTCGCGGTGCCGGTGACGGCGCTGGTCGCCCGGTCGCCGGGGGGGTATGTGGTGGAGGTGGCCGGGCCGGGGAACACGCGGCGCTGGGTGCCGGTGACGCCGGGGATCTTCGATGACGCTAACGGGCTGGTGCAGGTGACCGGGGCGCTGGTGCCCGGGCAGCGCGTCGTGGTGCCGGCGTCGTGACCGCCGCAGGGACGGCCCTGGCCGGCGGGGACGGGCTGGGCGGGGTGCCGGTGCTGGAGCTGGAGCGGGTGTCGAAGGTGTACCCGGGGTCGCCGCCGGTGCGGGCGCTCGATCAGGCGAGCCTGGCGGTGGCCGCAGGGGAGCTGGTGGCGGTGGTTGGCCCCTCAGGGTCGGGCAAGTCCACGCTGCTGCACCTGATGGGCACCCTGGACAAGCCGACTACAGGGACGGTGCGGATCACCGGGCTTGACGTGGCCCGGTTGCGGGACCGGGAGCTGGCCGCGCTGCGGGCGTCCAGGATCGGGTTCGTGTTCCAGCAGTTCTTTCTCGCCGAGCACCAGACGGCGCTGGGAAACGTTGCCGACGGGCTGCTGTATGCCGGCATCCGGCGCGACTGGCGGCGGCGGCTGGCGCTGCAGGCCCTGGACCGCGTCGGGCTGGCGCACCGCGCCGGCGCCCGGCCGGTCCAGCTGTCGGGGGGCGAGCGGCAACGGGTCGCGATCGCGCGGGCGGTGGCAGGCGCGCCGCCGGTGGTGCTGGCCGATGAGCCGACCGGTAACCTCGACTCCGCCACCGGCGCCGCGATCCTGGCGCTGCTTGAGGAGCTGAACGCCGCCGGGACCACGATCATCATCATCACCCACGACCACGCCGTCGCCGCCCGGACGCGACGGCGCATCGAGATGCTCGACGGGCACATCATCGCCGACACCAGCCCCGCCGACGGCGGGGCTGGCGGCGGGCGGCCCGCTCGTTCCCGGCCCGTGCAGCAAGGATCGTCATGACCACCACATCGCGGCGGCCGGGCGTCCCGGCCACGGTCCGGCTGCGGCCCGGGGACCTGGCCGGGCTGGCCAGCGTCGGGCTGCGGACTCGCAAGCTGCGCGCTGGGCTGTCGGCGCTGGGAATCGCGATCGGGGTCGCGGCGATCGTCGCCGTGCTGGGCCTGGCCGCTTCCTCCCAGGCCGCGCTGCTGGCCGAGATCGCCAGGCTGGGCACCAACCTGCTGACCGTCACCAACGGGCAGACCCTCGGCGGCAGCACCGCCGAGCTGCCGCAGGCGGCGCCGGGCATGATCGCCCGGCTGCCCGGGGTGACCGCAGTGCAGGACACCGGCAGTGTCGGTGGTGTCAGCGTCTACAAGTCCCCGCTCATCCCTTCGATCGAAACCAACGGTCTCAGTGTGGACGCCGCCACCCTGGGCCTGCCCGCGGTAGCCGG
>DASXKD010000636.1:0-4502 GCA_036497045.1 Streptosporangiaceae bacterium
CCCTTGATGGCGAGGTCGCGCGCCGCGTGCGCGTACTCCCGAGCCTTCGGCAGCCTGCCCTGCTCGACCAGGACCATGGCCAGCACGCCCGCGGCGAACATGCGGATCAACTGCAGTGACGCCTCGCTGTGCACCGCCTCCTCCAGGGGCCGCGCCGCGGCCTGGTAGTCATCGGTCAGGAAGCGGCAGAAACCCAGTGCGCTCCTGGCCAGGGCGAAGTATGGCGAGGCCGGGTCTTTCTCTATCGACGCCGCCGTCCGCGCTGCCTCAAGCATCGCCGGGAGGCCGTCGAAACCGAAGGAGGCCCGCAGCAGCGCCGCGGAGGATTGGAGCGAACGCATGCCGTCGGGAAGCGGGCCGTCGTAGCGGCCCGTCTCGATGACCGGCAGCCAGCGCCGCACGCCCTTCTGGTCGCCGGAAAGGCCCGCCGCCCAGGCCGCGCAGTGTGCCGCGAGCGGAGAACTGGCGATCCGGTCGTCGCCAAGCGCGCGCATCCAGCCGCACACTGTTGCCGTCCTGCCCTTGTCGACGTAGACGTGCCAGTAGCGGGCGATGAGCGCGACGGCCCGGGTGGCGTCGCCCGCGGCGAGTGCGTGGTGCACCGCTTCCTCCGCCGACCCCGCCGCCTCATACCAGGCGCTCGCCCGCGCGTGCAGGGTCGTCACCAGGGCCGGCTCGGTACGGGCGAGCCGGCTGCGCAGCAACTGCGCGAACAGGTGGTGGTACCGGTACCACTGCCGATTGTCATCCAGCGGCACCAGGAACAGGTTCTCCCGTTCCAGGACCTCGATGATCCCCGCGGCGCCCGCCGACCCGGTGACCACGTCGCAGAGCGGGGCGGAGAACCGGGTCAGCACCGAGGTCCTGGCCAGGAACTCCTGGATCTCGGCGGGCTGGCGGCTGAGCACCTCTTCGGCCAGGAAGTCCACGATGAACCGGTTGTTACCGGTGAACTGCCGGATGAAAGCGCGCGGCGACGGGTGGCCGCGCAGCGAGACGGCGGCCAGGTACACCCCGGCTGGCCATCCCTCGGTCCGTTCCATCAGCTGATTCAGGTCAGGCTCGCTGAGCTGGATACCGGCTACGGCGAGTAGCAGCTCCGTCGCCTCCTCCGGGGTGAAGCGCAGCTCGCGGGCCCGTATCTCGGCCATCTCCCCGGCCGCCCGCAGCCGGGCCAGCGGCAGCGGCGGATCTGCCCTCGTAATGATCACGAGCTGCACGGTCGGCGGCAGGTGCAGCAGCAGGAACGCTATCTGCTCGTGACAGCCGCGGTCTTTGATCACGTGGTAGTCGTCGAGCACAAGGACCACCGGCGCGGAGAGCGCGGCCAGTTCGTTCGCCAGCATCGGCAGCACCGACTGCGGAAACTCCGGGGCCTGCGCCCGTAGTTCAGCCACGATCGCCTTGCCGTCGATCTCCGGGCAGGCCCTGGTCAGCGCGCTGACCACGTACGACCACAGCCTGCCTGGGTCGCTGTCGCCGCGGTCGAGCGAGACCCAGGCGAACGGCCTGGTCTCCGCCGGGCTGGACCGCCACTGCGCGACGAGAGTGGTCTTGCCGAACCCGGCCGGTGCGTCCACCAGCACGAGCTTCGCCGTGGTCTGTGCCAGTTCGGTGATGAGCGCCGACCGCTCGACCCACTCGGCCCGGACACCCGGCGGGTAGAGCTTGGTCTCTATCGGCGCATCCAGCCCGGGCAGGGCAGCGGACACCGCAGGATAAGCGCCAAGGCCTTGCCCCGGTTGGCCTCCTGTGGCGAGTCGGCCGCCATGGTGCACTTCGTCGAGACTAATGAACGAAACCAGCTTTGGCTAGGAACGATGTCCCGTGTCCGTGCTGGCCATTCCGCGCGGCGCGGCGCAGCGTTGCCGCCCGATCAGCGAGTTATATAACTTACAGTTAAGTCATCGTTGCTTTCAGCTACCTGCCTAGCGGGCAGGGTCACCCGTACCGGGCGAGGCGTTTCGCGGCTTTCGCCGTACTGTGGAAGGTACGCGAGGAGGTGGCAGTTGCGGTGACCATCGGTGCCAGCGTCGCCCTCATCGTTATCGGCGCGATTCTCCGGTTCGGCGTGACCTGGCATCCCGCGCATGTGGACCTCCAAGTCATCGGGGTGATCCTCATGGTCGCCGGGGCGCTCGGCCTCGCTCTTTCCCTGCTCTTCATGGTGATAAGGCGCAACGACCGCCGCTCGGCGCAGGTGTACGAGGAGCGCAGGTACACCGAGCCTCCGGCGTGACCGTGCCGCCCGGCATGCCGGGCCACCTGGGGCGGGCCGGCTGGGCGGTATCACCCGCCGGGGGTGGAGCAGTGCCGCCCTCAACTTGATGAACTGGGCCGGATTCCATCCAAGTAGCAGGAGAAAGAGGTGTTATGGCTGACTTGATCGCCATCGGCTACCCCGATGAGGCCACGGCCGAGGCGGCCGCCGAGGAGGCGCGCAGGCTCGCGCGGGATCTCATCATCGAGCCCGACGCGATCGCGTCGATCGTCCGGGATAGGGAGGGCAAGTACCACGTGCACACCAGCCACCACCCGGTGGGTGCCGGTGCGACGTGGGGCATGTTCTGGGGCATGCTGTTCGGCCTGCTGTTCTTCATCCCGGTGCTCGGCCTGGCCGTGGGTGCGGGCCTCGGTGCCCTCATGGGCAAGGTCACCAAGTCGGGGATCGACCGGGAGTTCCAGGATCAGGTGCGCGGCATGCTGCAGCCGGGAACGTCGGCGCTGTTCCTGATGGTGGAGAAGATCACGCCGGACAAGGCCACCGAGGCGCTGAGCAAGTACGGCGGCACCGTGCTGAAGACCTCGCTGTCCAAGGAAGGCGAGGCCGAACTCCAGGAGGCCCTGCACGGTGGGGGCGCCGAGTAGGAACCGCGTCCGGTTGCCCGTCCGGTGCGATCACACGGCGGGGAATGGCTTTCGTCGGGCGGCCAGCCGGCAGCGCTGTTTCGTGAGCCCATTTCTCCTGAATTGCTTTCCGCTGCGGGCACTCGCGGTGCACGCCCCGAGGCTTCGCAATGTGCACCACGCAGTTCCCGGTACACACACCACTGATCACAAATCCCGCTCCTGCAATGAGCGGATCCGCTGTCCCGCTTAGGGCCATATCTGGATGGATGTTACAACAATGAACGCCTGGTACTTGGGTCTAGGAATCCTATACCTAGTTTTGGTAGCAACCCTGGCCGTCATGACCTTCCGCAAGGGTCACTGGGTCCTAGGCCTGATCGGTTTCATCTTCCCGGTCCTGTGGCTTATCGGCGCGGTCCTGCCGAGCAGACGCCGGCACGGCCGGCACTGACCCGGCGGCGGGCGGCCCGGCCGGGGCCGGCTGCGCCAGGTAGCTGCGGGAGCGCAGCAGCGCGGCAGGATCGGGCGTTGCTGTCGTCACGGTTCCTCCCGGCGCGGGGTCACAAACCGTGCTCGGCGGTGATCCGTCCCGATGCGGCGGCCTGCGCCAGTGCCTGGTAGTTACGCTCGTTCTGGTCGGCGTACGCGACGGCGAACTCCGCGATGGCCCGGTCGAACACATCAGAAGTGCCGAGGTAGGCAGCGATGGCGATGCGGTCGCCGGAGCGGGCATGGGCCCGGGCCAGCGTCCAGCCGCACACTTCGCCGTAGGCCCGCATCCCGGCTGGCACCATGGTCGCGACGTCGAGGGAGAACTTCCAGTCCCTGAGCTGGCGCACGTAGAAGTCGCGGGACTTGCCGTCGAGCCCGGCCTCGGTCCGCTGCCAGCCGAGGAAGATGTCGCTGGCGGCCTGCATCAGCCGCTGGCCCGCGACCACCCGCTGGCCCTGGTTGGTGTATTTGCTGGCGCCCACGAACCGGCTGAGCACCGACTTCTCCGCCTCCTTGATCTGGAGGAACAGCGGGTCGGCGGTGTCGCGGCCGAGAAACAGCATGATCCAGCACCGGGTGCCGACGCTGCCGACGCCGACGACCTTGCGGGCCATGTCGCACGGCTCGAACTGCTCCAGCAGGTACCGGCGGTCGGTTTCCAGCGTGCGCCGATACTGCCCGATGAGGCTGCTCAGCTGTGCGACGAGGGCGTTCCGGTCGGCCTCGCCGGGCAGCAACTCGGCGACCGGGACGAGCAGCGGCGGGTCAGAGATGATCTGTGGCCGCCCGTCCACGACGCGAGTCAGCTTGGCCACGGCCCGCATGCTGTCTCTGGTCCTGGCCTTGGCGATGCCCTCGTCGAGCCTCTTGCGCTGGCGCATGGTGAGCTGGGAGTCGAGGTCGGCCCGCAACTGTGCCACGTCGGTGCGGGCGTACCAGACGTCCATGTTGGTCATTGCCGCGAAGCCGCGCATCGCGAGCCGGTAGCTGGCGACCGCCGCCAGGACGATGTCGCGGCGCTGCTTGGTGGCGAACCCGTTGTCCCGCGCCGCCACCTCCAGGCTGGCGGCCAGCCGCTTGACATCCCACTCCCATGGGCCGGGCAGAGTCTCGTCGAAGTCGTTGACGTCGAACACCAGGCGGCGCTCGGCGGAGCCGAA
>DASXKD010000637.1:0-6727 GCA_036497045.1 Streptosporangiaceae bacterium
GAGGCGGCCGTCAGCCTGCCCGCGAGCGGCTGACCCGCGAGCGGCAGACCCGCGAGCGGCTGACCCGCGAGCGGCAGACCCGCGAGCGGCAGACCCGCGAGCGGCAGACCCGCGAGCGGCTGACCCGCGAGCGGCTGGGCGGCGCGCCCGCGGCCGACCGGGTAACCTTCTCGTCCCGCGACGGGCGGTTACCGACACTTACCGCCGCTGGGCGGCGGCTTACGGATAGGCGGCGGCTTACGGATAGATAGCCGGACGGCCGAACGCCACGCCCACGGTGAGCGGGTCGCGCACGGTGATGCCGCGCGCGGCGATCGCCTGGACGACCTGCTGGAAGTCGCTGTAGCAGTAGCGCTCCACGTCGTTGGTCCAGTGCAGGTCCGGGTCGGGAGAGTTGCAGTTCCACCGGGTGCGGTTGTGGGTGTACGGCGGGTTCTTCCCGGTGACCAGGATGAAGGACTGCAAGGTCAGCCACTGGCCCGGCTGGAGCGCGTCGACCAGTTCGATGATCTGCTCAGGCGTCGCGTAGCGCGGGCTGCCGTTCGTGGCGATCGTGTAGCACGGCGCCGTCGGGTCGTTGCACGGGCCGCCGTTGAACGCCCGTGTGAACTGCCAGAACGGCGCGGTGGTGCCCATCGCGGCGGTGGTGGTCCCTGACTTGTCGTACTCCCGGCCCCAGGCGAAGCACTTGGCACCGTACTTGGCCTGAACGCTGGTCGGCAGGCCCTGCGCCCCGGGGTAGGCGATGAGCCCGTGCGCGCCGGGCAGCCCGTGCGCGTCGATGGTGTTCGCGGAGCCGCAGGTCTCGGCCTGCTGCTTCGCCGGGGGAAGCGAGGTCAGGTTGCGGGGATAAGTGGCGGTGGCCGACACAAAATGCCAGCCGTAGGTCTGCGCCAGCGAGGTCGCCTGGGCCCAGGACGCGGTGAGCGAGTCACCATTGTGGGTGCAGTTGTTGGCCGTCCTATGGGTCACGCCGGTGACCAGCGAACCGGTCCCGGCCATCCGGAGCGACCGCAGGTACGGCGCCACCATGGTGTCCAGGCGCGCGATGCCGGTGTCATCGGTCGAGCAGGCGTCGGCCCCGGTGATCTCGGAGCGCGAGAAGAACAGCGTCGCGTAGATCCGGCTGGCCGCCGCCGCTGGCCTGGTGTGCGGGAGCGCTGCCCGCGCCTTGACCACGATGGCCCCCGGGCCCGCCGACGCGGGCCACACCGCGGCACCGGCACCGAGCGCCCCCGTCATGCTGGCTGCCACGCAGGCCACCGCGGCCAGCGCGAGCAACGGCCGGCGGCCATGCCGGAACAAAGACTTCATCGTTTCCCCACTAAGCGATCGGATGCAGGCCGAACTCCGGGCAATCCTTCTCTGTCTACCTAACGGCAAATCTAGGCATGATCGCCCATGATTTGCTCGGATCACTACTTTTAACACGCTGCGTCACGCTCCCCGGCGATGACTTTGAGCCCCGGTATGACCACCGTGCGCGACTTCTGCTGCCAGGCGGGAGCGTGCGGCCCCTGGTCGCGAGGGCATCACGCCACCGGGGAAAATCGATGCACCGGGGATGTCGAGACCGGCGCGACAGCTTCGTCCTCGGAGATGACAGCGCCACCAGGCGCGGCAACAA
Source organism: Streptosporangiaceae bacterium (assembly GCA_036497045.1). GTDB lineage: Bacteria > Actinomycetota > Actinomycetes > Streptosporangiales > Streptosporangiaceae > DASXKD01. The sequence goes on from DASXKD010000637.1 coordinate 1,628, forward strand.
AAGGGAACCAACCATGGACTGGAAGCTTGAAGTCGTCGTGATCCCGGTCACCGACATCGACCGGGCGAAGAGCTTCTACACCGGCAAGCTGGGCTTTCACCTGGACGCCGACACCACTCCCACCGAAACCATGCGCGTGGTGCACATGACCCCGCCCGGCTCGAGGTGCTCAGTGGTAGTCGGGCCGAAGGTGGTGCCGGCCGGCACCGACCTGGGTTCCTCAGCGAGCCTGCAACTGGTCGTCCCCGACATCGAGGCGGCCAGGACCGAGCTGGCTGACCGGGGCGTCGGGATCTCCCCGGTCCAGACGATGGATCCCAGGGATGGGGGAAAGTTCGCCTTCTTCACCGACCCCGACGGCAACAACTGGGCCATCCAAGAGGTCCGCGAATACGTGGGCGCAGAACTGAGTTCCTGAGTGGAACGGTGATATCAGTTAGGGGCGCCGGGCAACCCCGCAATAGAGCCATCGCGAACCATCGCTGTCGGCCATTGCGGGGTCCTCGGCCTCCCAATCGCCCACGTAACACAGCCGCCCAGGGACCTCCGGGTCGTGCGCCGAGACCATGTCCAGGCCCTCGAAAAGCCGCTCCACCTCGGCCAGGGAGCGGAAGTGCATCTGCTCCGTGGCACGGTTGAAGACGCGGCGGAACTCATGCACCGCACGCGGCGGCTTCTGGTCGCTTGTCAGGTGCGACAGCGCCAGGTAGCTCCCCGGAGCCAGCGCCGCCAGGTAGCGGTGCACCAGCCCCCACGGGTCGCTCTCGTCGGCCACGAAGTGCACCACCGCGGTCATCAGCAGGCCGGCCGGCTGGCTGAAGTCGATCAGCTCCCGCAGTTCCGGGTCGGCGAGCAGCTGCTCCGGGTCGCGCAGGTCACCATGGATGACCTTGACGCCGGAGACACCGGCGAGCAACTGCTCCGACTGGGTCCGCACCAACGGGTCGTTGTCCACGTAGACGACCCGGCAGTTCGTGTCGGCCGACCTGACCACGTCATGGGTGTTGCCGACGGTAGGCAGCCCGGAACCGATGTCGATGAACTGCTTGACCCCGCGGCCCGCGATCCACCTGGCCGCGCGCTGATGGAACCCGCGGTTGGCCCAGGCGCAGTCCCTGATCTCCGGCACCAGCGCCATGATGCGCTGGGCCGCGTCACGGTCGGACTGGAAGTTGTTGTTGCCGCTCAGGAGGTAGTCGTAGATCCGTGCAGGCGCAGGTCTGGCGGGATCCACGCCAGCCGGAATTTCGGCAGTCTCATTCATCGCACTCCCCCAAGCCGGGAGGCGCTGGGGTTCCGGCAGATGGTGCCGGGGCTTGCCGGGCCGGGAGCCCGGCTAGTGGAGCTTCGACTGCCAGTCTCTTGGCACGCGGCCCGCCGGGCCGGGCACCGGCTGGTCGGCGGGATGGTGCTCGGGCGGCGCCAGTGCCGGGCCGCTGCCGTACATCCGGTCCTCCGCGTAGCTCCAGAACCACGACTCGCCCGGCTCGAAGCTCCTGATGAGCGGGTGCCCGGTAGCGGCTGCATGGGCGCTGGCGTGCTGGGCCGGCGAGGAGTCGCAGCAGCCGATGTGCCCGCATTTCGCGCACCGGCGCAGGTGGAACCACCAGCCTCCGACTTCGTCGCACTCGGCGCAGCCCGTCCCGCTCGGCGGGACCGTCGAGTCGATCGCTTCCGCGGTCACCTGCACACCCCTCTTCACGCTTGCCGACCGCCATCCGTGGCCCGCTCCGGGCTACCGGACGCGGGCCACCGCTTCTGGTATAGCCAGCCAAACCCATACCCGCAAACCGCAGCCTGGGCACGAACCGTTACGGCAGGAAGCGCTCAGAGTTCACTGAACTCAAAGAGCGACCACCGTCCCCGCGTCGCCGCGCAGCAGTGCCTCGGCATCACCAAGCTGCCCGATGGCCGCCATCTTCCCTGTCGCTTCCACGAAGCGGCAGACGGCTTCGATCTTGGGGCCCATGGAACCGTCGGGGAAGGACCGGGACCGCAGCTCCGCGGGTGTCACCCGGCGCAGCGGCCGGGCCTGCGGTGTGCCGAAGCCCTCCTGGACGGCCGCGATGTCGGTCAACAGCAGCAGTGCGTCCGCGTCAAGCGCCCGGGCCAGCAGGGCGGCCGTCAGGTCCTTGTCCACGACCGCCTCGGCGCCGTGCAGCATCCCAGCCGCGTCCCGCACGACGGGCGCCCCGCCGCCGCCAGCGCAGATGACGACGGTCCCGCTGTCAAGCAGCAGCCGGGCGCTGGCCAGGTCCAGCAACTCCAGGGGCTCGGGCGAGGGAACCACCCGCCGCCACATGGCACCGTCCTGGCGGACCTCCCACCCGTGGGCGGCGGCGAGCGCGCGCGCATTCGCCTCGTCGTAGACGGGCCCGACGAACTTGGTCGGGCGGCCGAACGCGGGGTCGTCCGCGCTGACCACGGTGCGGCTGACCAGGCAGGCGACCCGGCTGTCCGGCAGCGCGTTCTGCATGGCCTGGAGCAGCCAGTAGCCGATCATGCCCTGGGTCTGTGCACCCAGCACGTCAAAGGGATACGGGGGGCACAGCCCGGGGGCGCGGGCGTCCGCGAGGGCGAGCAGCCCTACCTGCGGGCCGTTCCCGTGGGTGAGCACAAGCTGGTGCGCCTGTGCCAGCGGGGCGAGCGTGAGGGCCGCCTTGTGCACGTGTTCTTCCTGCACCCTGGCCTCGGGCAGCTCGCCGCGTTCCAGCAGGGCGTTGCCGCCGAGTGCGGCGACCACCCTCACGCGGGCTCCCCGATCGTGGCCACCATGGCCGCCTTAATGGTGTGCAGCCGGTTCTCCGCCTGGTCGAACACGACGGAAGCGGGCGACTCGAAGACTTCCTCGGTGACCTCCAGCGCGTCGAGCCCACGCTTGTCGTAGATCTGCTGCCCGATCTCGGTCTCGGTGTTGTGCAGCGCGGGCAGGCAGTGCATGAACTTCACCGCGGCATTCCCCGTGGCCGCCATCGTGTGCGCGTTCACCTGGTAGGGCAGCAGCATGTCGATGCGGGCGTCCCATTCCTGCGCCGGCTCCCCCATCGACACCCACACGTCGGTGTACAGGAAGTCCGCGCCCACGACGGCCGCCGCGAGGTCCGCGGTGACCGCCATCCGGGCACCGGAGGAGGCGGCGAGCCCACGGGCGATGTCCTGCACGCCGGGCGCGGGCTGGAGCGGCTCCGGGGCGCAGATGCGCACGTCCATGCCAAGCAGGGCGCCGGTCACCAGCAGCGAGTTCGCGGTGTTGTTGCGGCCGTCGCCCAGGTAGCAGTAGGTCACCTCGGTGAGCGGCTTGGCGGTGTGGTCGCGCATGGTGAGGATGTCGGCCAGCATCTGGGTGGGATGCCACTCATCGGTGAGCCCGTTCCACACCGGAACCCCGGCGTAGGCGGCCAGGGTTTCCACTTTCTCCTGGGCGTCGCCTCGGTACTCGATGCCGTCGAACATCCGGCCAAGCACCCGGGCGGTGTCCTTCATCGACTCCTTACGCCCGAGCTGGGAGTCCTGCGGCCCGACGTAGGTGACGTCACCGCCCTCGTCGTGCGTGGCCACCTCGAACGCCGACCGGGTGCGCGTGGAGGTCTTCTCGAAGATCAGCGCAATGCTCCGGCCGGCCAGGCGGTACGCGCGGCGGCCCGCCCGCTTGTCCGCCTGCAGCCGCCCGCCGAGGTCGACAAGGTAGAGAAATTCTTCGGCGCTGAAGTCGATCTCTTTGAGCAGGCTGCGCCCGCGTAGATCCATCAATGCTCCTTCGTGACGGATGGGTCAAGCCGCGCTGCTTGACCCGACGATCAAGGATGCCAGGGGCGCCGCGATGCTAAGAACGTGCCAGGGACCTCAGGCATCATCGCGGTCGATGGGCAGGTCATGCACCGCGGCCCGCCACGGCCTCCGCCAAGTTCGCTGCCCGCGATGGTTTCGTCCTCCCATTGACCGCCGTCCCCAGAGTGCTTTCGGCGTCACATGCGTATCCAGGGGCAAAGGTCCCTGTGCGTAGGTCAGTCGCTGCCCAGTGCCGTGATAGCGCGGCCGTTGCCTTCCAGGATCTCGCCCGCGCCCCGGACGACACAGCGCAGTGGGTCATCCACGACAAGGGCGGGAATTCCGGCCGCAGTCTCGATCCGGCCGGCCAGGCCCAGCAGCAGGGCTCCCCCGCCGGCCAGGCAGATCTTCCCGCGGACGACGTCCTCGGCAAGGTCCGGCGGAAGATCAAGGAGCATCTCCCCGACGGCCTCGACGATGGCCGCCACGGAGTGCTCCAGCGCGTTCGCGACGAGTTCCCCCGGGATGCGTTCGGCCCGAGGGATCCCGCGCGCGGCATCGACGCCTACCACTTCGGCCCATTCGGGCGTGCCACCGGTCAGCCCCAGGTCGATCTTCAGCCGCCGCGCCCCGTTCCGGCCGATGAGCAGGCCGAGTTCGGCCTTCACCGCCGCTACGATCGCCTCGTCCATGGCGTTGCCACCGAGCCGGAGGGACTCGGCCCGGACCAGATGGCCACCGGCCACCACCGCGATCTCTGTGGTCCCGCCGCCGACGTCCACGACGAAGGCACCGGTCCCGCCGGTGAGGCCGAAGCCCGCTCCCGCGGCCGCGGCGACCGGCTCGTCGACGAGTTGCACCGTGCAGCGGGGGCGGCCCGCCTCGACGGCGGCGGCCAGCGCCCGGCGCTCCACCCAGGTGGCCCCGCTGGGCACGCAGACAACGGCAACCGGCCGCAGCAGGCCGCGGCGCAGCCGTGCCTCCCGCAGGAAGGCCTGCAACATGGCGGTGGCCGCGTCCAGATCCGCGATCACCCCGTCGCGCAGCGGATGGAGGACGTCAACACCCTGGGGCGCCTTGCCAGCAAGGGCGTCCGCCGCGCGACCGACCGCGACGGTCTGGCCGGTTCCCCGGTTCACCGCGATCGCGGAGGGCTCTTCGATCACGAGTCCCCTGCCGCGGATGCTCACCAGGGTGTTGACGGTGCCGAGGTCGATCGCCACGCCTGCCCGCAGCCGCATCATGCCTGCCTGTTCTGAAATTAGTCGTCGACCGGCCACCGGTAGCCGGTCACCTACGGCTACCTCCATACCCGTAGCTCTCCGGATCAAT
>DASXKD010000638.1:0-1747 GCA_036497045.1 Streptosporangiaceae bacterium
GGGACAAGTCCCGTCAGGGCAGGCGGCGGCCGACGCGCCAGTAGCAGAACCCGGCCAGCATCGCCGCGAGGGCGAGGAAGATCCCGGTCTCGGTCCACTGGATGGGCCAGTAACGGCTGGTGGGCTGGTAGGTGACGGCGACCGCGATGCCGTGGCTGGCCAGGCACGGCATCGCATCACCGGCAGACGGGTTGACGCAGGCGGCCGGCATGACGCTGACCGGCCGCCCGGCGGCGTTGACGGCCTGGCTGGAGAAGATCCACGCGCCGGGCTGGCTGTCCAGGCGGTCGATGGCGAGCGAGAACTCTCCGCCAGGGCCCACTTGCTGCTGACCGCTGAAGTTCGCGCTAAGCGACTGGGTGGCGCGCTCGGCCGGGAACAGGTTCGGGCGCACCGCCAGCGGCACGGCCGCCTGGACAGCGGCGAAAATGACCAGCGTGACCGCCATGGCAGGCACCGCGCGCCGGATCAGCACCCCGGCGGCGACGCCGAGGGTGAAGCCGAACGCCGCGTAGCCGACCGGCACGATGCCGTGGGCGTCGAAAGCGAGCAGGCTGAACGGGCTCATGCCGAGCGGGAAATTGCTGCCGGGGGCGAGCCGGGCGGCCTGGCCGATCGGCGCCGCCCACCAGCCGTACAGCAGGCTGAGACCTTCGGTGACCGCGATCGCGGCAAGGCCAGGCACCGCGAGCTTGACCGCCATCCACCGGGAGCGGGTGATGCTCTGGATCCAGGCCAGCCGGAACGTCCCGGTCTCGAACTCGCGGGCGACCAGCGGCGCCCCCCAGAAGACGCCGATGACGGCGGGCGCCAGGATGACGCAGGCGATCCCGAGCATGAACACGACCGTGTAGGCGCCGCTTACCGTGAGCAGGAAGTTGCCGGCCAGCTGCCCGCAGGCGCCGCCGCGGCAGCCGGCGATGCCGCTGCTGTGGTACATGCTGGCCACGTGCGGCCCGGTGACCCCGAGCAGGATCGCGAATACCGCCAGCGCCGCCAGCGCGGTGACGGCCTGCGGGCGGAACTGCCGCCACGTGAGCCACGTCATTGCCCCACCTCCAGCTGGTTACCGGGAACGCGGCGCCTGCCGCCTCCGGTCGCCTGCCTCATGTACGCCAGCACCAAGTCCTCCAGGGCGACCTCGGAGACCGTCCACGCCGGGTCGAGGACCGGCTCGCTGGTGCGGATCAGCAGCGTGGTCTGCCGGTCGGTATGACTGGCGGAGATGACTTGCTGCCCGGCGGGCAGCGTGGCCGGATCACGGCGCGGGCCGGTCAGCAGGTGATGGGTGGCCAGCAGCTCGTCGACCGGCCCGGTAATCCGCACCCGGGACCCGACGAGCACGATCAGGTAGTCGCAGACCCGTTCCAGGTCCGCCACCAGGTGCGAGGACAGCACCACCGACAGCTCCCGCTCGGCGATGGCCTCCATCAGGTCCTCGAGGAACTCCCGGCGGGCCAGCGGATCGAGGCTGGCCACCGGCTCGTCGAGGATCAGCAGGTCGGGTCGCTTGCCGATAGCCAGGGTCAGGGCGAGCTGCGCGCGCTGGCCGCCAGACAGCTGGCCGGCCTTCTGACCGGGGTCAAGGCCCAGCCAGTCGATCCGGCCGCGGGCGAACTCCGCGTCCCAGCCCGGGTTGAGCCGCGCGCCGAGCGTCAGGTGCTCGGTCACGGTCAGCCCGGCGTAGACGGGCGCGTCCTGAGCCAGGAACCCCACCCTGGCCAGTTCCGCGGGGCCGGCCGGGGGC
>DASXKD010000639.1:0-1724 GCA_036497045.1 Streptosporangiaceae bacterium
GGGCGGGCTCGCTCGCGAATCGGCTGCCGTCGCCCTTGCGGGTGTTCTGGCTCACGAACGGCTCCGCGGCCTGCCCTGCTCACCCGGTGAGGTTGTGGCTCAAGAGAGGTCTGCGCTGCTCGAAGTTGCATTGCCCTCCTCGCCAGCAGAAACCCCGATGGCCAGGAGGAATCTTCCTTGAACGATGTTGTGATGATCGCTGTGGACCCGCATAAGGCCAGCAACACCGCCGCGGTGCTGGACCCGGTGACCAAGACGCTGATCGAGTCGGACCGGTTCGCCAACACCATGGATGGCTATGTGCAGCTGACCGCGTTCGCCGCTCGGTGGGCCCGGCGGCGCTGGGCGGTGGAAGGCTGCCATGGGGCGGGCCGGTCGCTGGCCCAGCGGCTGGTCACCGATGGTGAGATGGTGCTGGATGTGCCGGCCAAGCTGGCCGCCCGGGTGCGGGTGTACTCGCGCGGGCACGGCCGCAAGACCGATAAGGACGACGCCGTCTCGGTCGGCCTGGCGGCCCTGGATGGCACCGGCGTGCTCCCGGTGGCCTGCGACGGCGCGCTGGTGAGCCTGCGGCTGCGGCGGCCGGCGCGAGGAACTCACCGCGCAGCGCACCCAGGCGGTGTGCCGCCTGCACCGGCTGCTGGCCGAGCTGACTCCCGGCGGGATGCGCCGCGAGCTGACGGCGAACAAGGCCCAGGCGCTGCTGGCCCTGATCCGCCCGGCCGATGACGTGGGCCGCGTCCGGGTGCATATCGCCCGCGACCACCTCGCCGGCATCCGCGCCTTGGACGCGAGGATCAAGTACATCGGCACGCAGATCGCCGCCCTGGTCACCGCGTCCGGTACCGGCCTGACCGGCCTGTTCGGCGTCGGCCCGGTGATCGCCGGGCGGATCTTGGCTGAAGTGGGTGACGTGGCCCGGTTCGCCACCAAGGACACCTTCGCCAGCTACAACGGCACCGCGCCGACCGGCCGTCTCCTCCGGCGACCAGATCCGTCACCGCCTGTCCCGCGCCGGGAACCGGCGGAACGGCCACGCACTGCACATGATGGCAGTCACCCAGATCCGCTACCCAACCACCTCCGGCCGCCTGTATTACGAGCAGAAACGCCGCGAGGGCAAGACCCCGAAAGAAGCGCTGCGGTGCCTCAAGCGGCGGCTATCCGACCTGGCCTGCCGTCAGCTGCTCGCGGACCGGCACGGCACAATCGAAGAGTGCGGATCACCTACGACCCCGCGGCCGACGCGGTCTACATTCACCTCACCGGCCAGCCGCTCGCACCAGGCCGCACCACGATCCAGGCAAGCATGCCATCGGGCACCGGCGGGTTCGTCGCGCTGGACTGGAAAGACGGCCGGCTCGTCGGCATCGAAATCCCCGGCGCCAGTACCCGGCTCCACCACGACCTCCTCGAACAAGCCGAGACCCCCGGCTGATCCGGGAGCCGCCCCGCACGCCCGCCCGCGCCGCGGCGCCCAGCACCGGACGTCAACAGATGGTTGACATCCCCGCCCCGCGCTGCCGCTACGCCACCGAACCAGACGCCCGCCCCGGCTGCCAGGTAACAGCGGCCGTGCGCCGCGGCCGCGTGGCCCTATGCGCCAGCTGCGACGCCCTGCGGTCCACGCTCGGCAAAGGCCAGGACGCCACCCAGCTGCACGCCGTTCCACCCATCGACCCGCTGCACTGGGTCACCCAGGCGCAAGCCCAGCTACGCGCCGC
>DASXKD010000640.1:0-1674 GCA_036497045.1 Streptosporangiaceae bacterium
CTGCCCTTCCCGCGGACCGGTAGCCCCCTGCGGGCCTACGAAAATCCTACGCCGCCAGACAACCGATCGGCCCGCAGGACCCCAACCCAGCACGCCTTTCGGCCGCTGCGCTTCGCCGCCGATAACAGCAAGAAGCGGGCCAGCCCGCATCTTCCCATCAGCCGTGATTGCCGTTTGGCGGCGCCGTGCGAGCGTGAAAATGGGGGTGGTGCCGCCCGTGACGTCGTTTTAACTGTGGCCGGGTTAGAGGCCGTCCATCAGCCTGACGCCGGGAGCCGGTTTCCCTGAGGGGCCGTGCATTGCCGCTTCGAGCGCGCGGGTCAGTTTCTCCGCCAGCCCCCTGGTTCCCCGGGCGGCACCGCTTTGGAGGTTAGCAAGCGCGAAGGGAGCTGCAGGTGGAAGAGGTGACGGACGAGCCGCTGTTCCGGGACCGGGTGTGCGGTATCGATATCGGGAAGGCGGGCATGGCCGCGACGGTCCGGATCCCGTCGGACGGGAACCGGTCGCGGCGTGCGGCCGAGACCCGCAGCTTCGGGACCACGAAGCGGGAGGTGCTGGCGCTGGCGGACTGGCTGCGGTGCTGGCAGGTGCCGTGCGTGGTGATGGAGGCGACCGGGGACTACTGGAAGCCGGTGTTCTACCGGCTGGAGGCCGAGGGGTTCGAGTGCGTGCTGGCCGACGCGCGGCAGGTGCGGAACCTGCCGGGACGCCCGAAGCGGGACCCCTCGGACTCCCGGTGGCTGGCGGCGTGCTTCGAGCGCGGCGCGGTTACCTCGTGCTTCGTCGCGGAGCCGGAGTTCCGGGTGATCCGCGAGCACACCCGCTACCGCCGTGACCTGACCGCCGAGCGGACCCGGGAGAAGCAGCGGGCGGAGAAGCTCCTGGAGTCCGCCGCGCTCAAGCTGTCGTCGGTGCTGACTGACGTGCACGGGGTCACCGGCCGGGACATCATGGGCCGCCTGATCGCCGGCGAGCGCGACCCGAAGGTCCTGGCGCGGCTGGCACGCGGCCGCGCGAAGGCGAAGACCGGGCAGCTGGAGCAGGCGCTGGAGGGCGCGGAGTTCCTCACTCCGGAACTGGCCGCGCTGCTGGCGGTCATGCTGGACCGCATCGGCCGGGTCGAGGCGGACATCGGCCGGCTGACCGCGGTGATCGAGCGGCTGCTGGCCCCTTACGAGGAGCAACTGCAGCAGGCGGAGTCGATGCCGGGCTGGGGGCGGCTCGCCGCCCAGGACGTGATCGCCGAGACCGGCGTCGACATGTCCCGTTTCCCCACCGGCGCGCACCTGGCGTCCTGGGCCGGGCGAGTCCCGCTGGACCGGCAGTCCGGCGCCCGGAAGGGCCAGGCCCGGCACAAGCGCGGCAACCGCTACATCGGCGCCGTGACCGGCGAGACCGCCGTCGCGGCCGGCAAGACCCAGACCCGCGAGGGCGCCCGCTACCGGCGGATCTCCCGGCGGCGCGGCAAGGTCAAGGCAATCGTCGCCGCCGGCAACACCCAGATGCGCGTCTACCACGCCCTGCTGTCCGCCCCGGGCGCCCGCTACCAGGACCTCGGCTGGGACTACTACGAGCACGAGCGCCACATCGCCCGCCAGGTCAGCCACCACGTCGGCAAGCTCGGCAGCCTCGGCTACGAAGTCACCCTCGCCCGCATCCCCGAACCCCCAGCCG
>DASXKD010000641.1:0-3146 GCA_036497045.1 Streptosporangiaceae bacterium
GTCGAAGATGATCTCCGCGAGCGGCATCGTGTAGCGGATCTCCACCCGGTCCTCGGACAGGTACTCCATGCCGCCGAGCGTGCCGCGCCGGCTCTGGCACAGTTCCATGATCGCGCCGATGTACTCGGCGGGCGCCAGCACCGTGGCCTTGACCACGGGCTCGTAGATCTGCGCCACCTTCCCCTCGGGGAATTCACTGGGGTTGGTGACGACCGTCTCGCTGCCGCCCTCCAGGACGACCCGGTAGACGACGTTCGGCGCGGTGGAGATGAGCGAGAGGCCGAACTCCCGCTCCAGCCGTTCCCGCACGATCTCCATGTGCAGCAGGCCGAGGAACCCGCACCGGAAGCCGAAGCCCAGCGCCAGGCTTGTCTCCGGCTCGTACACCAGCGCGGCGTCGTTCAGTTGGAGCTTGTCCAGGGCTTCCCGCAACTCCGGGTAGTCGTCCCCGTCCAGCGGGTACAGGCCGGAGAACACCATCGGCCTGGGATGCGCGTAGCCCGCCAGCGGCTCGGCCGCCCGCCGGGCGGAACTGGTCACCGTGTCGCCGACCCGGGCCTGCCGCACGTCCTTGACGCCGGTGATCAGGTAGCCGACCTCGCCCGCGGCCAGGCCGTCGGCCGGGATCGGCTCCGGCGAGATGACGCCGACCTCCAGCGTGTCGTGCGCGGTGCCGGTGGACATCATCAGGCTCCGCTCGCGCCGGGACAGCTTGCCGTCCATCACCCGGACGTAGGTGACGACGCCACGGTAGGTGTCGTAGATCGAGTCGAAGATCAGCGCGCGGGCCGGGGCGTCCGGGTCGCCGCTGGGCGGCGGCACCTGTGCGACGACCGCGTTGAGCAGGTCCGCCACGCCGGCCCCGGTCTTGGCCGAGACCTGCATGACATCGCCCGGGTCACAGCCGATCACCCGGGCCAGTTCCTCGGCGTACCTGGCCGGCTGGGCGGCCGGCAGGTCGATCTTGTTCAGCACCGGGATCAGGTGCAGGTCGGCGTCCAGGGCGAGGTAGAGGTTGGCCAGCGTCTGGGCTTCGATGCCCTGCGCGGCGTCCACCAGCAGGATCGCCCCCTCGCACGCGGCCAGCGAGCGGGACACCTCGTAGGAGAAGTCCACGTGGCCGGGTGTGTCGATGAGGTTCAGCACGTACTGGCGGCCGTCGGTGCCGGTCCAGGGCAGCCGGACGGCCTGGCTCTTGATCGTGATGCCGCGCTCGCGCTCGATGTCCATCCGGTCCAGGTACTGGGCGCGCATGTCCCGCTCGCCGACGACGCCGGTGAACTGCAGCATCCGGTCCGCCAGGGTGGACTTCCCATGATCGATATGCGCGATGATGCAGAAGTTCCTGATGATGTCCATGGGCGTATGCCCGATGACAGGTGCGGCCCCGGCCGGTGACGCGGGGCGTCGGCCGGCCGGCAGGGCCTGCTCAGGCACGGAGGACACAGGAAATCCCAAGGTCGATAAAGGGCATGCCCCAGAGATCCACGGGGGCACGCCCTAGGTTGCCGCGTCCATGGTCGCACGCCGCAGGGACTGGCGGTGCCGGGCCCCGGGGGGGCGCTGCCCGCAGCCGGGCTGCGGCAGCGGCCCGCGGCGTGCTGCCAGGCGTCAGCTGTTGCTCAGTTCCGCGCAGCGCGTAGCCATCGCGGACTTGCGGTTCGCGGCCTGGTTCTTGTGAATGACGCCCTTGCTCGCGGCCTTGTCCAGGCCCTGCGATGCCGTGCGCATGGCCACGGTCGCCGCGTCCACGTCGCCGGCGTCGGCGGCGTCGCGGAACTTGCGCACCGCGGTCTTCAGCGACGACTTGACAGCCTTGTTGCGCTGCCGGGCCTTCTCGTTCTGCTTGTTGCGCTTGATCTGGGACTTGATATTCGCCACGCGGAAGCCTCGCTCAGGTTCTGGTCTCGTCGGTGGGCGCGGGCGGATTTCGCACCCGCGGCAGCCCCACGAACTCTAAAGCGGGGCGAACACTCCGACGACGAAGGATATCCCAACCTGCGGCCTGCGCTCAAACCAGCCGCCGCACCCGCGGCCCGGCATGCGGCCGTGCCTGGTTCAGCGGTGCCTGGTCAGCGGCTGGCGCGGCTGGCCACGATCGTGCGGACGGCCACCTCCAGGGCATAACCCGGGTTCGCGCCCTCGCCCTTCACCTGCGCGTCTGCCTCCGCGACGGCGGTGAGCGCCCGGGTGATCCCGTCCGGCGTCCAGCCCCGCAACTGCCGGCGCACCTTGTCGATCCGCCAGGGCGGGGCGCCAAGCTCGGCGGCGAGCGCCGCGGCCGGCTGGGCCCGTGACGCGGCGCCGACCCGCCCGATGAGGCGGACCCCCTGGGCCAGGGCGCTGGTGATCAGGACCGGTGACACGCCGACGGCCAGCGCCCAGCGCAGGTACTCCAGCGCCTCGGCGAGGCGCCCTTCCACCGCCCGGTCGGCCACCGCGAACCCCGAGGCCTCCGCCAGCCCCCGGTAGTACCTGGCCACCGTGGTCTGGTCGATCAGGCCGGTGGTGTCGGCGGCGAGCTGGGCGCACGCTGAGGCGATCTCGCGCAGGTCCGAGCCGAGAGCGTCGATGAGCGCTCGCAGGCCGCCGTCGTCGATCCTGCGGCCTTCCGCGCGGAACTCCTCGCGGATGAACGCCATCCGGTCGCCGATCCGGGTGATCTTGGGGTACTGGGCGACCTGGGCGCCGCTGCCGGTGAGCTTGGCCAGCAGCGCCTTGCCCTTCGCACCGCCCGCGTGCGTGATCACCAGCGTCAGGTCCGGCGGCGGGTCGGCGGCCAGCGCCGCGAGTTCCTCGGCCACCTCCTTGCCGGCGTCCTGAGCGTCGCGGATGACCACGACAGGCACGGCGTCGAACAGTGAGGGAGCGGTGATCGAGGCTAGCTCGCCCGGCGCGATGGCACCCGCGGGCACCTCACGCACCGCCATGCCGTCCTCGGCCGCGGCGGCGGCCAGGCGGGCAACGGCCCGTTCCACGAGCAGTTCCTCGTCCCCGGTGACCACGCTGACGCGTGCGCCTCCGGTCGCGGGCGCGGCGGCACCGCTGGCTTCACGCACGGGCATGCCACCACCCTCCCATGAACCGGCCGAGAGTTGATGGCACGCAACCTAAGCGGGACCCGTCAACCCAAGCTGGGGCCGTGG
>DASXKD010000642.1:0-16559 GCA_036497045.1 Streptosporangiaceae bacterium
GCGGCCAGCCTGGACGTCGAGGTGCGCGGCGAGATCGCCAGCAAGGACGTGCGGGTGCTGCAGCTTGCCGCGCTCAAGGGCGTCTTCGCCGACGTGGTCGAGGACGCCGTGACCTACGTGAACGCCCCCCTGCTCGCCGAACAGCGGGGGATGGCGGTGGGGCTGGTCACCGAGACCGAGAGCCCGGACTGGCGCAACCTGGTGAGCCTGCGCGGCACCCTGCCCGGCGGCCAGTCCGTGTCGGTCAGCGGGACGCTGACCGGGCAGCGCCAGGTGGAGAAGCTCGTCGAGGTCAACGGCTTCGATATGGAGATCGCCCTGGCCGAGCACATGGTGATCCTCAGCTACACAGACCGGCCAGGAATCGTCGGCGTGGTGGGCCAGATCCTGGGCAGTGAGGGGATCAACATCGCCGGCATGCAGGTGTCCAGGGATGCGCGCGGTGGCCACGCCCTGATCGCCCTGACCGTCGACAGCGCCATCCCGCCCGTGGCCCTCGGGGACATCACCGCGACGATCGGCGCGGTGAGCGGCCGCGCGGTCAACCTGGACATGAGCTGAGGTGTTGGCCCGGGGGAGCGAGTTCCATGATGCGGGCCTCGCTTCTCAAGTCGTCTCAGGATACGAGACGGTAGCGCTCTCAGGGTGACATCTGGGCAGGTCTTCAGTAGACTCGGAACTGCTATGCGGCGCTTCGTACTTATCTTGCACAGCCGTAGCGGGGCCTGATCACACAGGCCAGCGACCCGCTACGGGCGAGAGTCGCTGGCCGTGGGGTTACTCGTCAGGAGAGAAGCGTCGTGTACGACATGTATCACTGGGACTCCTCTGTCCCGGCCACCGAGGACACCGGCAACACCAGCCAGGCCCCTGCGCGTGCGAGCCGTCCGGCGGCCGCCGCGCAGGCCGTCCAGGTGGCCCTGGACCGCCGTGACAACGGAGGGGACGCCAGCGACCCGCGCGACCAGTTTGGGCGGGGTGGCGGGGTCAGTTACCAGTAAGGTACGCGCATGGCATCGTCCCAGATAAGGCTCGCCGTGATCGGCGGCGACGGGATCGGCCCCGAGGTCGTGGCCGAGGCGCTGAAGGTGCTCAAGGCAGCGGATGTGCCAGTCGAGGAAACCAGCTACGACCTGGGTGCCCACCGCTGGCACCGGACCGGCGAGACGCTCCCGGATTCGGTGCTCGAGGAGATCCGCGGCCACGATGCCCTGCTGCTCGGCGCGGTCGGCGACCCGTCGGTGCCGAGCGGGGTCCTGGAGCGGGGACTCCTGCTCCGGTTGCGGTTCGAACTCGACCACTATGTGAACCTGCGGCCGGTGCGGCTGTACCCGGGCGTGGGCACCCCACTGGACGCGGTCCGGCCGGAGTCGGTCAACATGGTGGTCGTCAGGGAGGGCACCGAGGGCCCGTACTCGGGCGCGGGCGGCGTGCTGCGCAAGGGCACCGACGCCGAGGTCGCCACCCAGGAGAGCGTCAACACCAGTTACGGGGTCACCCGCGTGGTCAGGTACGCCTTCGACCTGGCCGCCCAGCGTTCCCGGCAGCACCTCACCCTCGTGCACAAGACCAACGTGCTCACCTACGCCGGCGACCTGTGGCAGCGCATCGTGGACCAGACCGCCAAGGAGTTCCCCGGCGTGTCGGTGGACTACGTCCACGTGGACGCCGCCTGCATGTTCCTGGTCACCCAGCCCGAGCGGTTCGACGTCATCGTGACCGACAACCTGTTCGGTGACATCCTCACCGACCTCGGCGCGGCCGTGGCCGGAGGGATCGGGCTGGCGGCGAGCGGGAACATCAACCCGGAGCGGACGGCGCCGAGCATGTTCGAGCCGGTGCACGGCAGCGCGCCGGACATCGCGGGCAGGCAGAAGGCCGACCCGACGGCCGCGATCTTGTCGTCCGCCATGCTCTGCGAGCACCTGGGCTTCACCGCGGCCGCCACGAAGATCGAGCAGGCCGCCGCCGACGACCTGGTGGAACGCCAGGGTGCCTGGGCAGCCCGGTCGACCGCGGAGATCGGCGATGACATCGCGGAGCGAGTAGCCGGCTAGGCCCCGCCTTCGCGTGGCCAGGGTTAGCCTGGATCCGCGAGGCTAACCCCATGCGGAGATCCGTCAATGGTGGCTCAGCCGCGCGCCTGGCAACGGCGCCGGGGGTAAGGGAGGACTGCGATGATCACGACCGGCAGCACCGAAATCGGGTTCGACGTGCGCGTGAGCGATGCTCCGCTGGCGGCGGAAGAACGCGAGCGCATCCTGGCCGCGCCGGGGTTCGGTGAGGTATTCACCGACCACATGATCACCATCCGCTGGGACGACGGCCGCGGCTGGCACGATGCCCGCCTGGAGCCGTATGGCCCGTTCACCCTGGATCCGGCGACGTCGGTGTTCCACTACGCGCAGGAGATCTTCGAAGGGCTGAAGGCCTACCGGACCGACGGCGGTGAGATCGTGGCGTTCCGCCCGCAGGCCAATGCCGCGAGGTTCAACCGCTCGGCGGCCCGCATGGCCATGCCCCAGCTTCCGGCCGAACTGTTCCTCAAGTCGCTCGAACTGCTCGTCGGGCAGGACCGGGACTGGGTGCCCACGGTTGCGGAGCACAGCCTGTACCTGCGCCCGTTCATGATCGCCACACAGCGCGGGCTCGGGGTGAACCGCCCGTCGGGTTCCTACCTGTTCGCCGTCATCGCCTCACCGGCGGCGTCGTACTTCCGCGACGGCATCCACCCGGTCGCGGTCTGGCTGTCGGAGGACTACACCCGGGCGGCGCCCGGCGGGACCGGCGAGGCCAAGTGCGGCGGCAACTACGCCGCCTCGTTCGCCGGCCAGCAGCAGGCCGTGCTGCAGGGCTGCGATCAGGTGGTCTGGCTCGACGCCATGGAGCACCGCCTGGTCGAGGAGATGGGCGGGATGAACCTGTTCTTCGTGTACGGGTCCGGCCCGCACGCGCGGCTGGTCACCCCGGCCCTGACCGGCACCCTGCTGCCCGGGGTCACCAGGGACACGCTGCTGAAGCTCGGCCCTGACCTCGGCATCCCGGCCGAGGAGGCGGCCATCTCCGTGACGGAATGGCGGGCGGGCTGTGAGTCCGGCGAGTTGACCGAGGTCTTCGCCTGCGGGACCGCCGCGGTGATCACCCCGGTGGGCAGGGTCAAGGGCCCGGACGGCGAATGGACGGTGGGCGACGGGACGCCCGGCCCGGTGACCATGCGGCTGCGCGAGGAACTGCTCGGCATCCAGTACGGCCACCGCCCGGACCCCTACGGCTGGGTGCACAAGCTCTGCTAGCCAGATCGTGCTCTGCTAGCCAGATCGTGCCGTGGCATCGGCGCGGTATCCGCCGCCGGCTGGCGGTGATCGTGCATGCGGCCGGGGCACGCACGGTAGCTTGGAACCTGCCGGCCTGGATTTGACAATCAGGCACAGAATCACTGTGCTGTCTGCAGCCACCGTGCGACCTATGGGAAGCTGCCTTACCTGACGCGGCCCCAGGTCGCCCCTTTGGGATAGATTGCCGAGGTGACCGCCGGTGCGCGATAGCACGACGGGCCCGCCAGCCGCGACCGAGACGGCGGCTCCGTCCGTAGACACCAGCGCCGAACCCGGTGAAGCGGAAGGTGCCGCGGTAGTTCGGCCCAAGCGGGATGACTTCGGGCCTCAGCCAGCCGGTGCCTCTAGCGTGGCGGAGAATCCGTCTTTGATAGCCCTGGTGGTCTGGCTGGTGTGCCTGCCGGTGGCCTACGGGGCGGTGCGGCTGCTTCGGCCGGGTAACCCGTTTGACCTGCGCACGGCCATGATTCCGGTGGCTGTCGGCGCGGTGGGCCTGGTCGTGACGGCGGTCGTCACCCGCCGCTGGCATGCGGAGGTGGTGAGCGGACTGGCGGCCGGGCTGTTCGCCGGGTGGGTGGCATTCACCATGCAGGTGGCGCTGCATGGGACGCCGTTTGGCTTTGCCGGGCTGGGCGGCGATGCCGGGCGGATGGCCGCCATGGCGAACCGGTACACGACCACCTGGCGCAGCAGCGACGGGATCGTGCCGACGGTCCCCTCCCACTACCCGCCGCTGTTTCCGTGGGTGGTCGGCCATACCGCCGCGCTGCTACACATACCCGCCTGGCAGTTGCTGGGCTCCGCGGAGACCATCGCGATGTCGGCGGCGGTGGTCGCGGGGTTCGCGCTGTGGCGGCGGCTGGTGGCCGGGCCGGTGGCGCTGGCGCTCTCGCTGATGGTGCCGCTGTGCTTTGCGCTCCCGCAAAAGGGCTACGAGGTGCTGGCGCTGGCGGTGTTCGCCCCGTGGGCGCTGGCCACCTTCGGGCGGCCGCCGCGCGGCGGGCTGCACTGGCTGCCGGCCGGGCTGATCGGCGGCCTGAGCGTGGCGTGGTACTGGGCCTACCTCGCCTATGGCGCGCTGGGCATCGCGGCCCTGGCCGTGCTCACCTGGCGGGCCAGCCCCGACCGCGGCCGCTACCTCAGGCACATCGCCCTGACCCTGGCGGTAACCGCCGCCGTCGCCTCCTGGTACCTGGTCCCCTACGCGGCATGGGCGCTCATGCACGGCACCCAGCAGATGGACATGTTTAGGGGGGGTGGTATCGAGTCCAGCCTGCTGCCGTTCCTGGCCGCGACACCGCTGGCCGCCCTGGAGGTGACCGGGCTGGCCGGGATGGTGTGGTACCGGCGCCGCACCTGGTGGGCCACACCGCTGTTGCTGCTTACCGCCAGCGCCTACGCCTACCGGCTGCTCTACCTCATCGTGTTCATACTCCGGGGGCACACCGGCTCCATGCAGGACACCCCCCGCATGATCGAGCCCCTGCTAGCGATGGCCGGGGTGCTGACCGTGGTGCAGGTGGCCCCCGGCCTGATCCGCCGGCTCACCGCCGCCAAGACCCTGCCCTCCGGCCTGCCCGCCCTGGGTCTGTGCCTGGTCATCGCGTGGACTGCGGTGACGTTGTGGCTGGGCTGGATGCCAGGCCAGCTGGCCCCCGGCAACGGCCCCGTGGGCTCGGCAGCCGGCGCTACGCAGGGCGCGACGCCCGGCGCGACACTCGGCGCGTTCCAGTTCCCGCTGCCAGATGGGCGCTATCCGCGGTTCGACCCGCAGCGAACGCGCATCGGGTGGTTTCCCGTCGATCCGATCGAGGCTGATGTCGGCTCCGTGGACGGGCCGGCCGCCTCGCCGGTGACGCTGTCGCCCTCAGAATTGCTGTTCGCCTACGTCCGGTGGCCCGGGTACCTGGCGGTAGCGGATACGTCGGCGGGCGCGACGACGCAGTGGCTGTCCCGGTACGCCGCGCTGGCGCGGCTCGCCCGGGTGACCGATCCGGCCGCGTTCGCCGAGCGGTCCGCGCACACGGCATTCGGGCCTATCGACGTGTTCATCCTCCACGACGCCGGATCGCGCTGGACCTGGGCGGCGCGGGGCTCGCTGCCGGAGAAGCCGGTGTCGTTCACACCGGCCCAGTTCAGCCCCGCCAATTTCGTTGTTTTCACCAACCTCCACGGGCACATCGTTGTCGCGGTCCGACGGCCATAGCGGAGGCGGTATTCTCACAGCGGTCCGGATCTGGCGGGCGTCTGGTGCATAGTGGGGCAAACATGGGTGATAGTTCCGGTGCCGCCGGGCTTGCCGTCGGCCTCCCCCAGGTCGGCCCGGTGGGCCAGCCGGCGAGGCCGTGGCCGGTGTGGGTGCGCTGGCTTGAGGCGCTGGGTGTGGTGTTGTCCCCGGCCGCCGCCGCGCTGGTGCTGCGGCTGCGGCTGATGGCGCCGAGTATCTTGCCCGACCCGGCCTTGCACACCAGCTACATCGTTGAGGCGCGCGATGTGTTCATGCGCTACGCCTGGCTGGCGCGGGTGGGACGGCTGCGTGAGGGTGGGCGGGTTGGTTTCCTGGTGCCGGCCCGGCTGGATTACCTGGCGTTCGGTGCCGTGCCCGGCTTCTTCGTCACCCGGTATGTGTTCGCGCTGATCGCGGTCGGCCCGGTGTACCTGCTGCTGCGCCGTCTGTACGGCCCCGCGGCGGGGGTGGCCGGCATCGTGGTGGTGCTGTCCTCGCCGGTGATCGTGACCGCGTGGGGCACCGACTACCCCGATGGGGCGGTGGTGTCTTATGCGCTGGGGGCGATGGCGTGCCTGGTGATGCCGGGCGCGCCGCGGTGGCGCCGCGCTTGGCTGGCGGCCGCCGGGGTGCTGATGACGCTGGCGGTGTGGTCCCACCTGGTCGGGGTGCCGCTGGTGGGGGCGACGCTGGCCGCGTGGCTGGCGGTGCGGCTGGTGCGGGAGCGGGCCGGGCTGCCCGGCGACCTGGCCGTGCTGGCCGGGGTCGCGGCCGCGGTCACCGGCCTGCTGGTGCTGGCGTCGGCGGTGCTGTTTGGTCACGCCAACTTTTTCGCGCTGACCTGGGAGGGGTACCGGTTCTTGTCACAGCCCTCGCAGACGGCGATCTGGCATTCGGCGAGCTGGCGGTGGGCGCCGTATGTGGCCTACCTGCTGGTGCCCCCGGCGGTGGTGGGTGCGTTCGCGGTCGCGGTCCTGGGCCGCGGCCGCGCGCTGCCGGCCCCGGTGCTGATGGTGGGGGTGATGGCCGCCACCCAGGTGGCCGCGTATGCGCTGCTGCAGTTCGCCGGGACCGTGCAGGTGCTGGAGCAGCATTACTTCTCCTCCACGCTGTGGGCGGGGGTGTGCCTGGCGTTCGCGGTCACGATCGCGGAACTCGCCCGGCCGCTGTGGGACCGCCCGCTGGCGCGGTGGCTTCCCGCGGCGGTCCTGGTCGCGATCCCTCTGGGCTATGAGGCCGCCCCGCGCGTGCCGGCGTTCGGCTGGCTGCCGATCGGCGCGATCGTGGCGGTGGCGGTGATCATCGCCGCGGCCGCGGCCCGGGCCAGTGCCCGGATCCGCCCGCGGGCGGTCGCCGCAGCGGCCACCGGGCTGGCGCTGGCGGCGTTCACCGCCGCCGCCCTGGTGCTGACGGTCGCACCCATCCCGCACCACCCCCACCTCCCGCATACCGCGACCGGGGGCGAGCCGGCCCCCGCTTACGCCTCCGCGCTCGGCGGCAGCGCGGCGACCTACATCGACAGTTACCGGATCATCACCGCGCTGCCGGGGTTTGTCGGCCGGGCCACCTACCACGGTGAGCAGATCCTGCTCTGGCGGATAACACCCAAGAACTATCGGTACATCCAGTACGCCGCCGGGATGTACCACGACGGTTTCAACTCCCTGAAGAACCACTCCACGCACATCCGGGCCGGGGACCTCCGTCAGATCAGGAGCAGGCGGCCGGCTCAGATGCTGTTGCTCGGCGATACAGCGGAACCGTTCGCGGTGGCGGTGCGCGGGCTGGCCCCCTTCCGGCCGTCCCTGGTGCACGCCGGGGAACTACGGGCCGGCCCCCTGGTCATGCGCGTCTGGCTGGTGCGGCTGGGCGCCTACTACCACCCCGCTGTCGCACCGCATTGACGGGGCCACGTCAGTATCCCGATACACCGCCATATCCCCGCTTTGGGGCACTAAACTGCGTGGGTGCTAAACGGTCGCCGGGTCGCTGTCGTGATGCCCGCCTATAACGCCGAGACGACGCTCATGCGCACGGTCGCCGAACTCGACCGCCAGATCGTCGATGAAATTGTGCTGGTCGATGACGCCAGCACCGACCAGACCGCCGCGCTGGCCCACAAGCTCGGGCTGGAGCCGATCCGCCATGAGCGCAACCTGGGCTACGGAGGCAACCAGAAGACCTGCTACCGCCGAGCGCTCGAGCTCCGCGCGGACATCATCATCATGGTGCACCCGGACTACCAGTACACCCCGCTGCTGGTCCCGGCGATGGCCTCGATGATCGCGTACGGGGTGTACGACTTCGTCCTCGGCTCCCGCATCCTCGCCCAGGACACGGTCGCCGGTGGCATGCCCCGTTACAAGTTCGCCGCCAACCGGGCTCTCACCCTCGTCGAGAACATAGTGCTCGCCCAGAAGCTGTCGGAGTACCACACCGGCCTGCGAGCGTTCAGCCGCGAGCTGCTCGCCACCTTGCCGTTCGAGCGCAACTCCGATGACTTCATCTTCGACAACCAGATCATCGTCCAGGCCATCGCCGCTGGCGCCCGCATTGGCGAGCTGTCCTGCCCGACGCGGTACGCGGGCGACTCCTCATCGATTAACCTGAGACGCAGCGTCCGCTACGGCCTGGGTGTGCTGCGCACCAGCGGCGAGTACCGGCTCAACAAGTGGGGGCTTCGCCGCTATCCCTATCTCGACCTCGACCCCGCCCGCATGCCCGGGCGGGACCGGGCGGCTCAGGTGGCCGAGTCAGACGCTGAGGCCAGCTAGCACATGGCGGTCGAAGAGATCAGCAACTCCCTGGCATGGGCACGTGCCCCGGCACCACCAGCCAGCCACTGCGCATGGTGCGGTCACGCGTTCGACGATGCCGACGACCACCGCACCGGACGGGTGTGGTGCGCCCGGTGCCGCGTGGCCACGACGTCGCCCTGGCCATCCTCAGCGCAGCTGGACGAGGCATACGGCAGCTGGTACCGGCCCACGGGCGGCCGGTTCGCCGGGCTCGGGGATGCCGTGCTCCGCCGTACCCGCGGTACGCTCGCCGATCGTCTTCACCGGATACTGCCGCCGGGCCCGGTACTCGACGTGGGAGCCGGGGACGGCACCCTCGTCGAGGCTTTCGTGCGTCATGGCCGCGAGGCCGTGGGTCTTGAGCCGCACGCATCCGGGCCGCATATTCGCGCCGCTGAGATCGAAGAGATGAGCGGGGACTGGGCTGCGGTCATCTTCTGGCACTCGCTGGAACACCTCCGCCAGCCGGCTGAGGCATTGAGCCACGCGGCAAAGCTGCTGGTCCCGGGGGGGCTGCTCGTGGTCGCCGTGCCCAACGCGGCCAGCCTTCAGGCCCGTGCCTTCGGGGACCGCTGGTTCGCCCTGGATCTGCCTCGCCATCTCGTCCACCTGAGCCCGGCACCATTGCTGTCGAAGATCGAAGCGCTCGGGTTGCGGGTGGAGCGAGTGAGCTACCTGCGTGGCGGCCAGGTTGTGTTCGGGTGGATCCACGGGCTGGTCGGCCAGCTTCCCGGGCAGCCCGATCTCTACGAGGTCATCCGCCGTGGCGACGCACGCAGGTCCGCCCAGAGTCCGGCCCGTCGCTGCTACGCCGTCGCTGCCGCCGGGGCCGCGGTCCCGCTGGCGCTGGCGGGCGCGGCTGTTGAAGTGGCAGCACGGTCTGGCGGCACCATATACGTGCAAGCCCGCCGGGTCCGGAAGTAACCGATACCGGCGAGAGAAGTGAGTGTGCCGCCGCGTTCGAGGGCTATGACCGGGTCAGGACGACGATGATCAGCCCCGATACCACCAGGAGCGAGCCCACCCAGGTCCACACGTTTGCCCGTTCGTGGAGGATGAGGACGCTCGCGGTCAGGATGCCGAGGTAGCCGAGGGCGTTGAACGGATAGGCGACGCTCAGCGGCACGCGGGACAGCGCCGCCAGCCAGGCCACCGCCGAGACGGCGAAGACCATGAGCCCGAGCAGGACCCACGGCGACGTGGCGGCGGCGATGGCCAGTGACCCGCGGGTGCTGGCCGCCCGGGCCGATGCGATCTGCATGCCATGTCTCAGCATGACCTGCCCGACGGCTGCGGCGCCCACGGCGAACAGCAGCAAAGCCAAGTTTCCGATGGTCAACCGAGACCTCCTCGGCGTCTTTCCATGATCAGGACGCCGTTCTGTTTCGTGGGATCCGGACGGCTGTGTGCGCCGTGCCACCGATCGTATGGCCTGGTGCAGCCGGGGACGGAGCGGACTTTCGGCATCAAGGGGCTTCGGCATGCGCCGTTTCCTCCCTAGGTGTCGTTTCGCCTGGCGAGTCGGCCGACACGGGGCGCCCGCTTGAGCCACAGGTGTGTACCGTCCAGAATGCCCCGGTCACTCTTGCTTCACCACCGGGACCCGCCGGAAAGTCGCCGGTGTTCGCGACCGCTGTGGGTACTGTTGTCCACTGCGACCAGTGAGGAGCCGCATATGGAGCCGCTGGGCATCCCCGGTGCCTGGGTCTTTGTCCCGCGCATCTACTCCGATGACAGAGGCAGCTTCCTTGAGCTGTTCCGTGGTGCCGAGTTCTCCGATGATGTCGGGCACCGGCTGGACGTAGCGCAGGCCAACTGCTCGGTGTCCCGGCGTGGTGTCGTCCGGGGCATTCACTTCGCGGACGTGCCACCGGGCCAGGCGAAGTACGTCACGTGCGTGAGTGGTGCGATCCTCGACGTGGTGGTGGACCTCAGGACCGGTTCCCCGAGCTTCGGGCGCTGGGAGGCGGTGAATCTCGACGCCGAGACCAGGCGCGCCGTGTACCTGGCCGAAGGGCTCGGTCATGCCTTCACAGCGCTGAGCGACCAGGCCACGGTGGTGTATCTGTGCTCGACCCCCTATGCCCCGGGACGCGAGCGCGGCGTGCATCCCCTCGACGCAGCCATCGGGATCGGCTGGCCAACTGAGGTGGAATTGGTTATGTCGCAGAAGGATGCCACCGCTCCCACCGTGGCAGAGGCCGAGCGTGCCGGGCTGCTCCCCAGCTACCAGAGGTGCCTGGAATACGCGGCCAGCAGGGACAAGCAGGCGCGCAGCTGGCCGGGGTAAGGCCCGGTTTGTGGTGCCCCATCAGGCGGCCGCGACGGCGCGGAGCCCCTGGTGCAGCCCCAGCTGCCAGCCGGGGATCGGCTTGATGCCCGCGCTCGCCCAGGCACCGTGCCCGAGCACGCTGTAGGCGGGCCGGGGCGCCGGACGAGGGTACGCGCCGCTGGTGACCGGCCGCACTCGCGCGGTGTCGGCACCAAGCAGCCGGAAGATCTCACGCGCGAACCCGAACCATGTCGTCTCACCCGAACTGGTCGCGTGGTAAATGCCCGCCGGCGCCCCCGAGCGCGCCAGCGCGATGACTTGCCCCGCGACATCCATCGTCCAGGTCGGCTGGCCATGCTGATCGTCCACGACGTCGACCACCTCGCGGTCCCGCTCCAGGCCGATCATCGTCCGCACGAAGTTTGGCCCATGTGCGCCGTAGAGCCAGGCCGTTCGCACGATGTAGCCGGAGCCGGGAAGCAGCTCCGCCACAGCCAGTTCGCCGGCAAGTTTGGTGCGGCCGTACGCGGTACGCGGCCCGCAGCGGTCGTGCTCGGTATATGGCCTGCAGGCATCGCCGGGGAACACGTAATCGGTGGAAATATGGATCAGGCGAGCGCCGCTGGCGGCACAGGCGGTCGCGACCACCCGCGCCCCGCGCCCGTTCACCTCGAACGCCTCGTCCTCGTGCGCTTCCGCCTCGTCCACCGCCGTCCAGGCAGCGCAGTTGACGACGATGTTCGGCCGACAGCCCAGGACCGTTGCGGTGACCGCCGCTTGATCGGTGATGTCGAGGTCGGCGCGGGTGAGGGCGAGCGCCGTCTCGCCGTCCCGTTCGAGGCAGGTCACCATGTCTTGGCCGAGCATCCCCCCAGCGCCGGTCACCAGCCACCGGTTCACAGCGGCCGCCGGACAGCGGGCACGTTCGCGATGTTCACGGGGTCACCCGGCCGCCAGCGGCGGGTACGCCATGAGTGGCCCGCTTTAGCTGTTCCCACCAGCTACGGTTCCGCTCGTACCAGCGGACGGTATCGGCCAGGCCCTGGCTGAAGGGTATGCGCGCGGCGAAGCCCATGCTCCGGAGCAGCGAGTCGTCCAGCGAGTAGCGCCGATCGTGCCCCTTGCGGTCCTCGACATGGGCCACCATCTCCCAGTCCGCGCCGCAGCATTCGAGTAGCGCCCGGGCCAGCTCGATATTGGTCAGCTCCGCATCCCCGTTGATGTGATACACGCCCCCTGGCTCCCCGCGTTCGAGCACCAGCTGGATCCCCCGGCAGTGGTCATCGACGTGGACCCAGCCGCGGACATTCTGGCCGTCCCCGTACAACGGGACCTTGAGCCCGTCGAGAAGGTTGGTGACGAACAGTGGGATCACCTTCTCGGGATACTGGTACGGTCCGTAGTTGTTACAGCACCGGGTGATGCTGACGTTGAGGCCGTGGGTGCGCGCGTAGGCCCTGGCCAGCAGGTCACCCCCGGCTTTCGCCGCAGCGTAGGGCGAATTGGGCGCCAGCGGCGCGTCTTCCTTCCACGACCCGTGATCGACGCTCCCGTAGACCTCGTCCGTGGAGACCTGCACGACGCGGGCGACGCCAGCGTCCAGGCACGCCTGGAGGAGAACCTGGACCCCCATGGCATTCGTGGCCACAAACTCCGCCGCACCCGCGATCGACCTGTCAACGTGGGTCTCCGCCGCGAAGTTGATCACAGCGTCATGACCGGGAACGACCGCAGCGAGCAGCGCGGCATCGCAGATGTCACCGCGGATGAATGAGAACCCCGGGCTGGTGGCGACAGGCTCCAGGTTCGCCCGGTTGCCTGCATAGGTCAGTTTGTCGAGCACCGTCACTTGCGCATGCCCGAAGCCGGAGTAGCGTCCGTTAAGGAGCGCGCGCACGTAGTGTGACCCGATGAAACCCGCGCCACCTGTCACCAGGATCTTCATGAGCTGATCTGAACCTTGCTGTGATCCCCCAGCACCAGCCGATGGGCCCTGGGGACCTCAGGCGAAGGGGTGACTTCGACATCGTGGCCGATGAGCGACGCCTCGATTCGCCGCACTCCCTGAATGGACGCGCCGCGCATCACGATCGAGTACTCGATCTCGCTGCCGGAAATCACGCAGCCGGGCGCGATTGAGGTAAACGGGCCGACGTAGGAACTGAGGATCCGCGTCCCGGCGCCGATGATGGCGGGGCCGACGATGCGGGACCCGCTGACCTGCGCCCCGGCCTCGATCACTACCCGCCCGATCACCTCGCTCGCATCGTCTACCGAGCCGCGCACTCGCGGTTCAATGCCCTCAAGCACCATCCGGTTGACTTCGAGCATGTCGGCGACGTTCCCGGTGTCCTTCCAGTACCCGGTGATGATGGTGGAGCGCACCTTGCGATCGTTATCGAGGAGCCACTGTATGGCTTCAGTGATCTCAAGTTCCCCTCGCCGCGACGGTTCCAGGTGCCTGACCGCCTCATGGACGGCCGGCGTGAAAATGTAGACACCGACCAGCGCGAGATCGCTCTTGGGCTGATCGGGCTTTTCCTCCAGGGCGATGACCTCACCTGTGCCGCCAAGCTCAGCAACGCCGAATTGCCTCGGATCGGACACCCTGGTCAGCATGATCTGCGCGTCCGGCCGGGCCGAAGTGAACTCATCCACCAGCGTGGCGATCCCGCCCACGATGAAGTTGTCGCCGAGATACATAACGAATGGATCATCGCCGAGAAAATCACGCGCGATCAGGACCGCGTGCGCCAGCCCACGGGGGGCGTCCTGGCGGATGTAGGTGACGCTGAGGCCGAAGTCACTTCCGTCACCGACCACGGCACGGATCGCGGGCCCGGTGTCTCCTACCACGATCCCCACGTCGGTGATTGACGCGTCCTGGATCGCTTCCAGGCCGTAGAACAGGACAGGTTTGTTGGCGACCGGGAGAAGTTGCTTCGCGGAAGTATGAGTGATCGGCCGGAGTCGGCTGCCGGATCCGCCGGCTAGAACCAGCGCTTTCATGATGCTGAACTATAACGGGGCGGCCGGACTTGCGCGGTCTCCCCGGCGACGCCGCGGTGCACCTGGCGCAGCGCGGGTATCCTCAGCAGCTTGCAGCGGTGCGTGTGCTGGCATCCGTGGGCCAGGCAATAACCGTGGTCTCGCCTCAATCAGCGCAGCGTGGGGTGGCAGCTCAGCCAGGCTGCCACCGCATCGCCATGGCGTGAGCCACGCAGCCACCGTCTCGGATGGTGAGACGTGCGTTTCGCCGCTGCGTATTGCCTGTGTCACACTTATCCGGTGACGTGCGGCCGGATCATTATCGGCAGGCGCGCCGGCACCTAGCAGGCTCCGGAGTTTCCCAGGCCCGCACCCGCCGGCGCGCAGACCTCTCGCATCCCGCGAGGGGTCTTTTGCTTTGCCCGGCCGGGGCGCGGTCCCAGACAGAACGGATCACAGATGCCCGACGACAGTTTCCACGTCTACGACACCACGCTGCGCGACGGTGCCCAGCAGGAGGGCCTGTCCCTGACCGTCGCGGACAAGCTGGCCATCGCGCGGCGCCTGGACGAATTCGGCGTCGGCTTCATCGAGGGCGGCTGGCCCGGCGCGATTCCCAAGGACACCGAGTTCTTCCGGCGGGCCCGCACCGAACTCCAGCTCGGTCACGCCACCCTGGCGGCCTTCGGCTCGACCCGGCGCCCGGGTGCGGTGACCGCCGACGACCCGCAGGTAGCAGCGCTTCGTGAGTCCGGCGCCCCGGTCGTGACGCTGGTCGCCAAGAGCCACGACCGGCATGTCACCGCGGCGCTGCGGACCACCCTGGAAGAGAACCTCGCCATGATCGCGGACACGGTGCGGCACCTGGCGGCCGAGGGCCAGCGGGTGTTCCTCGACGCCGAGCACTTTTTCGACGGCTACCGCTCCGACCCCGCCTACGCGCTGGAGGTGGTCCGGGTGGCCGCCGAGGCCGGCGCCGAGGTGGTCGCGCTGTGCGACACCAACGGGGGGATGCTGCCCGCGGAACTCGGCGACGTGGTCACGGCGGTCGCCGCGGCGAGCGGGGCACGGCTGGGCATCCACTGCCACGACGACACCGCCTGCGCCGTGGCGAACACGCTGACCGCGGTGGAGGCCGGCGTCACCCACGTCCAGGGCACGGCCAACGGCTACGGTGAGCGGGCCGGCAACGCCAACCTGTTCAGCGTGGTCGCGGGCCTGCAGCTCAAGCGGGGCCGCCAGGTGGTCCCGTCAGGGTGCATGGCGGAGATGAGCCGGGTCGCGCACGCGATCAGCGAGGTCACCAACGTCACCCCGAACACGCATCAGCCCTATGTCGGGTTCTCCGCGTTCGCGCACAAGGCCGGGCTGCACGCCTCGGCGGTCAAGGTCGACCCGATGCTCTACCAGCATGTCGATCCGGCGCTGGTCGGCAACGACATGCGGATGCTGGTGTCCGACATGGCCGGCCGGGCCTCGGTGGAGATCAAGGGCAGGCAGCTCGGGTACGACCTGTCGGCGGCCGGCAGCGCCGGCCGGGTGGTGGAACGGGTCAAGGACCTTGAGGCCCGCGGCTACACCTTCGAGGCCGCGGACGCGTCGTTCGAGCTGCTGCTGCGCGACGAGCTGGCCGGGGAGCGGCTGCGGCACTTCCGGGTGGAGTCCTGGCGGGTGATCGTCGAGCGCCGCGCCGACGCCGCGGTGGTCAGCGAGGCCACGGTGAAGCTGAACGCCAAGGGCGAGCGGATCGTCGCCACCGGCGAGGGCAACGGCCCGGTCAACGCGCTGGACAACGCCCTGCGGCTGGCCCTGGAGCGGCTCTACCCAGAGCTGGCCATGCTGGAGCTGGCCGACTACAAGGTCCGCATCCTGGAAAACTCGCACGGCACCGGCGCGGTGACCCGGGTGCTCATCGAGTCGGGGGACGGCACCGGCGCACCGGACGGCACCTGGAGCACGGTCGGGGTGGATGAGAACATCATCGCCGCGTCCTGGCACGCGCTGGAGGAGGCCGTCACCTACGCCCTGCTGCGTGCGGGCTACCAGCCTGCCGAACGAGAAACTGAGGGCTAGCCGCCCCGTGTCACCTGCCGCCCCGGGGCAGGTGCGTTCGCGTGCGCCCCGGAGCGGCCGCTTCCGCCGCGCCGGGGTAACCCCTTCCTTCCGCTAGGCGTGGTTATGTCGGGAAGTGCGATGATTACGGTCTTTCCCGCCATGAACCGCCGACTGGCTATGCCGGATGGAAGGCAAGGGGTGCCGCGATGAGGAGAATCGGCGCTGGTACGTGGACCGGGGCGGCCTGCCTGTGCGCCGCCGCTGCGCTGATCGCCGGTACCGGGACGGCCGGGGCCGCGGTCCGTACCGCCGGCCCTGACGGGACCGGTGGGGTGGCCACGTGCGGACCGGCCACGCTCCGGGTCAGCGTCCCGGAACAGATCCCCGGGGATCCGCAGCGGGGGATGGACAAGCAGTCGTGGAACATCTTGCTGCGCAACACCGGCACGGTGTCCTGCTCGCTGCGCGGCTGGCCGGCGATCACGGCCCGGGCCAGCAACGGGAGGGCCGTGCCGCTGGCGGTGCACGACGCCGCGTTCAGCAACCTCGCCGCGGTGCCCGAGCGGCAGGTCATCCTCGCTCCCGGGGATGCCGCCGTGGTCACCGCGATGGCCGCGGACGAGCAGCCCCGCTGCACCATCTCCTGGACGCTTGCGGTGCGGCTGCCCGGCGCTGCCAGCGCGGTCGCCGTGCCCGCGCCGCACGGGGTCTTCGTCCCGTGCCTGGGCGGGCCGCTCGCGCTGTCCCCGTTCTATCCGCTCGCCGCCTTGGACCGGGATATCAAGGCCATGAGCGCCACCAGCGTGCCGCCGCCGTTCGCCGCGTCGGCCGCCGCCGAGCCACCCGCCTGCCAGGCCGCGGCACTGCGGGCGAGCCTTGCCAGC
>DASXKD010000643.1:0-1959 GCA_036497045.1 Streptosporangiaceae bacterium
AGCATATCTGCGAGAATGACCGTATGACAGCCGGATCGAGGCAACATTCCGGGGCGGAGTGGTTTATCTCTCCGCAGCAGGTGAACCAGCGGCGGTATGAGGCGCTGCGCGCTTATTTCACCTAGAGCCTGACGTATGAGCAGGCCGGGGCCAGGTTCGGGTATACCCGGTGGGCGATGATCAACCTGGTCCGCGACTGGCGGGCCGGGAAGCTGGAGCTATTCGCCCCGCCCCGCAAGCCCGGCCCGCAGCCGGGGACGGCCCCGGCTAGGGAGCGAGCCCGCGGCCGGGTGATCGGGCTGCGCCGGCAGGGGCTGTCCAGCTACGAGATCTCCGCCCGGCTGGCCGGGGAGGGCACCCCGCTGAACCGCACCTCGGTCGCGGAGATCCTCACTGAGGAGGGGTTCGGCCGGCTGCTGCGCCGCCCGCAGCCCGAGGCCAGCGTCAGCCCGGCCACCCCGGGCCGGGACACGAACCTGCCCGCGGCGAAGGTCCTGGATTTCAGCGCCTGGCCGCAGCGGCTGGACACGACCAGGGCCGGGCTGCTGCTGGCCGTCCCCGACTTGGCCGCCCTCGACCTGCCCGCGCTGGCCGCCAAGGCCGGCTACCCCGGCACCCGGGTCATCCCCGCGATCAGCTGGCTGCTGTCCCTGCTGGCCCTCAAACTCACCCGCACCCGGCGGGTCTCCCACGTCGATGACCTGCTGTCCGACCCTGCCGCCGCGCTGTTTTCGGGGCTGGCCGTGCTGCCGAAGAAATCCGCGCTCACCGCCTACTCCTACCGGCTGTCCCACGGCCACCAGCAGAAATTCCTCGCCGCCTTGGACAAGCAGATGATCGGGGCAGGCCTGGCCACCGCCGAGGAGGCCGTCTTCGACCTGGACTTCCACGCGGTCATGCACTGGGGCCACGACCCGGCACTGGAAAAGCACTACGTGCCTGCGCGATCCCAGCGCGCCCGCTCGGTGCTCACCTTCTTCGCCCAGGACACCGGCACCCACAACCTGGTCTACGCGAACGCGGACATCTCCAAGGCCAGCCAGGCCCGGGAGGCCATCGCGTTCTGCGACCACTGGAAACAGGTGTCCGGGTCAGACCCGAAGATGCTCGTCATGGACCAGAAGGTCACCACCCAAGAAGTCCTCGGCGAGCTCGATGCCCGCGGCGTCAAGTTCGCGACCTTGCGGATGCGATCGGCGTCCCTGGTGACATACATCAACGGCCTTGCCAGCAAAGACTTCACCACCATCACCCTGGACCGGCCCGGCCCCCACAACAAGCCCAGGGTCCATGAGGAACCCGCCGTGACACTGACCAGCTACCCCGGCACCGTCCGCCAGCTCGTCGTCACCGGCCTCGGCCGCGAGCAGCCCACCGTCATCATCACCAACGACACCCAGATCAAGACAAGAGCGCTCCTCCGGCAATACGCCCGGCGGATGACCATCGAGCAGCGGCTCGCCGAGATCATCCGCGCGTTCTGCACCGACGCCCTCTCCAGCACCATCAACCTCAACGTCGACCTCGACGTGGTACTCGCCGTCCTCGCCCAGGCCCTGACCGCCGCGCTGCGCGCCCGGCTGCCCGGCTACGCCACCGTCACCCCCGACACCATCCAGCGCCGCTTCCTGGAAACCCCCGGCCAGATCATCACCACCCCCGACGCGGTCACCGTCCGCCTCCAACGCCGCGCCTTCTCACCCGTCCTCCGCTCAGCAGACCTGCCGCCCGCCACACCCATCCCGTGGTGGCAAGGCCGCCCCATCCGCTACGAGTTCACCTGAAAGTTGCCCCGAACCTCCTGCGTGGAAATCGGCGCTAAGTGACCGGGTCTTTTCCTGACGATGAATTCTTGGTGGCTCAGCCGCCGGTGGCCAGAATTACGTCTGATGCCTTGATCACGGCGGTGACGTTGCTGCCTTCGGTCAGGCCGAGCTGGCTGACTGCCTCGACGGTGAT
>DASXKD010000644.1:0-18319 GCA_036497045.1 Streptosporangiaceae bacterium
GATCTTCAGCTTCCTGCCCTACATCCTGATCATCCTGATCTTCTTCTTCCTGCTCAACCAGATGCAGGGCGGCGGCTCCCGGGTGATGAACTTCGGGAAGTCCAAGGCCAAGCTGATCACCAAGGACACCCCGAAGACGACCTTCGCCGACGTGGCCGGGGCTGATGAGGCCATCGAGGAACTGCAGGAGATCAAGGAGTTCCTGCAGACCCCGGGTAAGTTCCAGGCGATCGGCGCCAAGATCCCCAAGGGCGTGCTGCTCTACGGCCCGCCGGGCACCGGCAAGACCCTTCTCGCCCGTGCCGTGGCCGGAGAGGCCGGAGTGCCGTTCTACTCGATTTCCGGGTCTGACTTCGTGGAGATGTTCGTCGGCGTCGGCGCCTCCCGGGTACGTGACCTGTTCGAGCAGGCCAAGGCGAACGCGCCCGCGATCGTGTTCGTGGACGAGATCGACGCGGTCGGCCGGCACCGCGGCGCCGGTTTCGGCGGCGGCCACGACGAGCGCGAGCAGACCCTCAACCAGTTGCTTGTCGAACTGGACGGGTTCGACGTCAAGGGCGGGGTCATCGTCATCGCGGCCACCAACCGGCCCGACATCCTCGACCCGGCGCTGCTGCGCCCCGGCCGGTTCGACCGGCAGATCGTCGTCGCCCAGCCCGACCTCAACGGGCGCAAGGGCATCCTGCGGGTGCACGCCCGCGGCAAGCCGTTCGCCGAGGGAGTCGAACTCGACCTGATCGCGCGCCGGACGGCCGGCTTCACCGGCGCTGACCTGGCCAACGTGATCAACGAGGCCGCCCTGCTGACCGCGCGCGCCAACGGCACCAAGATCACCATGGCGGCCCTGGAGGAGTCGATCGACCGGGTGATGGCGGGCCCGGAGCGCAAGAGCGTGCTCCTCTCGGAGAGGGAGCGCAAGCTCATCGCCTACCACGAGGGCGGGCACGCCCTGGTCGGCCACGCCCTGCCGAACGCCGACCCGGTGCACAAGATCACGATCATCCCCCGGGGCCGGGCCCTCGGCTACACCGCCTCGGCGCCCCAGGAGGACAAGTTCCTGGTCACCCGGTCGGAGATGATGGACCAGCTGGCCATGCTCCTTGGTGGGCGCACCGCCGAGGAACTCGTGTTCCACGAGCCCACCACGGGTGCCGCCAACGACATCGAGAAGGCAAGCTCGATCGCCCGCGGCATGGTGACCGAGTACGGCATGAGCGAGCGGCTGGGCGCCCGCAAGTTCGGCACCGGAGACGGCGAGCCGTTCCTCGGCCGGGAGATGTCGCACACCAGGGACTACTCGGAAGAGATCGCGTCCACGATCGACGAGGAGGTGCGGCGGCTGATCGAGTCGGCGCACGACGAGGCCTGGGAGATCCTGGTCACCTACCGTGAGGTGCTCGACGACCTGGTCCTCCAGCTCATGGACAAGGAGACCCTGAGCAGAAATGAAGTGCTCCGGATCTTCGCGCCGATCCAGACGCGCCCGTCCCGTGGCTCCTACACCGGCTACGGCAAGCGGCTCCCCTCGGACCGCCCGCCGGTGCTGACGCCCAAGGAGCTGGCCCTCACCGCCGCCTCCGACGGCAAGGACCTGGCCCAGGGCAGCGGCAACGGCCAGTCCAGCGGGACGGCCTCGCTGGGCGGCGGCTCGCCTCCGGCACTGCCGTTCGGCTCTGATGGCGCGGTTCCCGGCGAACCGCTTTGACCGAGCCGATAGATCTGCCGCGGATCGAGCGGGCTGTCAGGGAAATCCTCATCGCCATCGGGGAGGACCCCGACCGGGACGGGCTGACCGACACCCCAGCGCGGGTGGCCCGCGCCTACGCGGAACAGTTCTCCGGGCTGTCCCAGCGCCCGGAGGACGTGCTGGGCACCGTGTTCGACGCCGACCACGACGAGCTGATCCTGGTCCGCGACATCGAGGTCTACAGCACCTGTGAGCATCACCTGGTGCCGTTCTTCGGCACCGCCCACGTGGCCTACATACCGAACGAGAAGGGCCAGATCACCGGCTTGTCCAAGCTGGCGAGGCTGGTCGACGTCTACGCCCGGCGGCCGCAGATCCAGGAGCGGATGACCAGCCAGATCGCGGACGCGCTGATGCGGGTGCTCGAGCCGCGCGGTGCCCTGGTCGTGATCGAGGCGGAGCACCTGTGCATGTCCATGCGCGGGGTGCGCAAGCCGGGCGCGAAGACCGTCACCTCGGCGGTGCGCGGCATCATCAGGGACAGTGCCCGCACCCGGGCGGAGGCCATGAGCCTGCTGCTGCACCGGGGCTGAGCCATACTCGGACGCCGTACCCGTATGCCACGCTCGCGAAAGCCGGGCCTGGGCCCACCAGGCGCCGCGCTTGTGAAGCGCCGGCTAGGCCGCAGGCATAGAAATTAGAGCGCGGGAAGCTAGCCTTGTAACAAAGGCCTAGGGGAGAGCCTCCAGCCACGGACGGAAGTGGCGCGCTCATGGGTACTTTGCAGATAACGGGAGACGACCCATGAAAAGCGCCGGCGGGACTACGCTGTTTTCCCGTGACACAGGGCCTTATGGATATGTCTGAAGCGAGCGAGCCGAGCGCCCTGCCTGAGGCAGCCGACGCCGGTGAGACCGGGGAACACACCCAGCTCCCGCCGGGCCGGGAGCCCGACCGCAGGCAGCGGCACCGCTGGGTGCCCATCACCGCGGGCTGGCTGAGCCTGCTGATCGGGCTCGCCGACGTGGTGAGTGCGGTCATTCCCCGGCTCCAGTTGGTGCACCGGCTGCACCGGTTCACGCCGTTCGTCCCTGGCGTCCTGACCAATGTCACTTTTACTGCGGACGTGATCATCGGCCTGCTCCTGTTGATGCTCTCCCACGGGCTGCGCCGCAGAAAGCACCGCGCTTGGCAGGCAACTTGCCTGTTGCTTACCTTCAGCGTGCTCATTCATGTGGTGCATGCGCCCTATCTGGCGCCCGGCGTGATCTCCGCGATCCTGCTTGGCGGCCTGCTCTTCTACCGGGACGAGTTCTACGCGGTGGGCGACGTGGGCACCCGCTGGCGTGCCGCGAGGGTCTTCGTCTGCCTGCTGATCGCGGACGTGGCCATCGGCCTGACCTACATGCTGCTCGTACACGGCCTGGCCCAGGACTACTCGGTGTGGCAGCGGATCGTGCACACCGGCTACGGCCTGGTCGGCGTGACCGGCCCGGTCCGGTTCGTGCCCGAGAACAGGAGCGACTTCTTCAACATCCTGACCAGTTCGCTCGGCGTGTTCACGCTGCTGGTCACCGTGTACCTGTTCCTGCGCCCGGCCAAGCACAAGGACAGGCTCAGCCCGAAGAACGAGCAGGAGATCCGGGGACTGCTTGAACGGCACGGGCACCGCGACTCGCTCGGCTATTTCACGCTCCGTCACGACAAGAGCGTGATCTGGTCGCCCACCGGCAAGTCCTGCGTCGGGTACCGGGTGGTCTCCGGGGTCATGCTGGCCAGCGGCGACCCCGTCGGAGACCCCGAGGCCTGGCCCGGCGCGATCCACGCGTTCCTCGACGAGGCGGCCAGGCACGCCTGGGCGCCCGCGGTGATGGGCTGCAGCGAGCTTGGTGCGGAGGTCTGGTGCCGGGAGAGCGGGCTGACCGCCCTGGAACTCGGTGACGAGGCAGTGGTGGAGGTCGCCGACTTTAGTCTCCAGGGCAGGCAGATGCGCAACGTACGGCAGATGGCCGCCCGGGTGTGCCGCCAGGGATACGTGGCGCAGGTGCGGCGGCTTTCCGAGGTGCCGCCGGACGAGGTGGAGCGGCTGATCCGCCGGGCGGACTCCTGGCGTGGCAGCCCCACGGAACGCGGGTTCTCGATGGCCCTCGGCCGGGTCGGCGGCCCGGGCGACGGGGACTGCGTCATCGCCACAGCCACGGAGAACGGGGTGCTGCGCGGCCTGCTGCACTTCGTGCCGTGGGGATCTGACGGTCTGTCCCTTGACCTCATGCGCCGGGAGCGGACCGCGCAGCCGGGCGTCAACGACTTCCTCATCGTGGAGACGATCAAGGCGGCCCAGGAACTCGGCATCAAGAGGGTGTCGCTGAACTTCGCGGTGTTCCGCTCGACCCTGGCCCGCGGCGAGCGGATCGGCGCCGGGCCGGTGCTGCGCGCCTGGCGTGGCATCCTGCTGTTCGCCTCCCGGTGGTTCCAGATCGAATCCCTGTACAAGTTCAACGCCAAGTTCTGCCCGCTGTGGGTGCCGCGTTTCTTCGTGTTCTCCGGAACCAGGGATGCGCCGCGGGTCGCGCTCGCCGCCTTGGAAGCCGAGGCGTTCCTGGTCTGGCCAACCGTGGAGGTGCGCCGGATCGCCCGCCGGATGGGGCTCACCCGGCTGGCGCGGCCACTGCGACGCCATCGCTGAGCGTGCCTGCAGGAATCGGGTCCGCCGGCTGCTGAGCGTGGCCGCAGGAATCGGTTCGGCCGGCTGCTGAGAGTGGCCCAGGAATCCGTTCGGCCGGCCGCTGAGCCTGGCCCGGGAATCCGTTCGGCCGACCGCTGAGCCGGCCTGTGTCGATGTCGCCCTCCGCGCATAAGGTGACCAGTGTGACAAGCGGCACGCCCGCCGGGGGTCGGCCCGGGGCTGCCCGGCCGGCTGGCTTGCGCCGCGGCCCGGGCCCGCCTGGGCTTCCCGACCCGGGCCGGTGCCTGGTCATGGGGGTAGTGAACGTCACGCCGGATTCGTTCTCCGATGGCGGCGAATGGTTCGGGGCCGAAGCGGCGATCGGCCGTGGCCGGCAACTCGCCGCACAGGGCGCCGACATCGTGGACGTGGGCGGGGAATCCACCCGGCCCGGCGCCCAACGGATAACCGCCGACGAGGAGCTTCGCCGGGTCATCCCGGTGATCACGGGGCTGGCCAGCGAGAACGTACCGGTCAGCGTGGACACCATGCGGGCCGAGGTGGCCGCTGCCGCGCTCGATGCCGGTGCCAGCCTGGTCAACGACGTGAGCGGCGGCCTGGCCGACCCGGAGATGCCACGCCTGGTGGCGCAGGCAGGGGTGCCCTATGTGGTCATGCATTGGCGCGGGCACAGCCACCAGATGCAGGAGCGGGCCATCTACGCCGATGTCGTCGGGGAGGTATGCGAGGAACTGCGCCGCCGGGTCGACGCGGTGATCGCGCAGGGCGTGGATCCATCGATGATCGTGGTGGATCCTGGCCTCGGCTTCGCCAAACAGCCCGAGCACAACTGGGCGCTCCTGGTGAACCTGGGCCGCCTGTCCTGCCTGGACGGCACCGGGCACGCCTTCCCCGTGCTCGTGGGGGCATCGCGAAAGCGCTTTCTCGGCCGCCTGCTGGCCGGCCCCGACGGAACCCCCCGGTCCTTCGCGGGCTCCGACGACGCCACGGTCGCGGTGACCGCCCTCGCGGCCGCCGTCGGCGCCTGGTGTGCCCGGGTGCACGAGGTGCCCGCTAACTCCGACGCGGTCCGCGTCGCTGAGGCCTGGCGGGCGGCCGCGGCCGCGAGGGAGGCGTAAATGACCGAACTGGACCGGATTGAGCTGCGGGGGCTGCGGGTCTTCGCCCGGCACGGCGTGCTCGAATCCGAGCGGCGGTCCGGCCAGGAATTCGTGATCGACGCGGTGCTGTGGCTGGACACCAGGCCCGCCGCTGGGAGCGATGACCTGTCCAAGACCGTTGACTATGGTGCCCTTGCCAACCGGCTGGTGCGCCTGGCCGAGGAACCGCCCGTCCGGCTGATCGAGACGCTGGCCGAGCGGCTCGCGGCCGATTGCCTGTCCGAACCCCTGGCCGCGGAGGTCGAG
This sequence comes from Streptosporangiaceae bacterium, assembly GCA_036497045.1. Taxonomy (GTDB): domain Bacteria; phylum Actinomycetota; class Actinomycetes; order Streptosporangiales; family Streptosporangiaceae; genus DASXKD01. The sequence goes on from DASXKD010000644.1 coordinate 5,780, forward strand.
ATCACAGTCCACAAGCCGCAAGCGCCCATCGCTCATCCATTCAGCGACGTCACTGTCGTCATCCGCCGGGCGCAGCCGTCGCCCGCCCCGCAGCGGCCCGCACCCCCGCCCGGCCCGCAGCGGCCGGCACTGCCCCCGCCCGGCCCGCGGCGGCCCGAGTGAACCGGCGCACGGTCATCGCCATGGGCAGCAATCTCGGCGACCGCATGGACTACCTGCAAGGTGGGCTGGACGGGCTGTTCGACACCCCTCGCATCTCGTTCCTGGCCGTGTCGCCGGTCTACGAGACCGCCCCGGTCGGCGGGCCGGAGCAACCCGACTACCTGAACGCCGTGGTGATCGCGGAGACATCCATGCCCGCGCAGGCCGTGCTCGAACGGTGCCTCAGCCTTGAGGACGCGTACGGCCGCGCCCGCGACGAGCGGTGGGGTCCGCGAACGCTCGACCTGGATCTCATCATCTACGGTGACGAGGTGAGCAACGGCCCAGGACTGACGCTGCCGCATCCCCGTGCGCACGAGCGCGCGTTCGTCCTCGCTCCCTGGCACGACGCCGACCCGCAGGCGCAACTCCCTGGCCGCGGGCCGGTGGCGGACCTGCTGACTGCCCTCGGCACCGCAGGGGTCGCCCGCGTGGAGGGCGCCGTGCTGCACCCGCCCGCATGACCGCCACCCCAGCCAGCGCGGCGGTGCGGCCCCCATGAGACCGACCAAGGCCCGCACCCTGCTGCTGACCGGTCTGATCTGCGCCGTCGGGATGTGGCTCCTGCTGCGGCAGGTGTACACGTCGCTGCCTCCGCTGCCGTGGAGCGGAGTGCCCGCACTGGGGCTGCTCGCGCTCGCCGAGGCCCTCACCGGCTGGAACGTGCGGGCCCGGCTGGCCGGCCGTGGTACCCCGATCCCCCCGATCGCGGTGGCCAGGATGGCCGCGCTGGCGAAGGCCAGTTCGCTGGCGGGCGCCCTCATCGGCGGGCTGGCCGCCGGTTTCCTGATCTACGTCTCGGCGTCACTGGACACGTCGGCGTACCGGTCCGACGCGCTGGTGTCCGGAGCGACGCTGGGCGCCGCGCTGCTGCTCGTCGCGGCCGCGCTGTACCTGGAGTACGGCTGCCGTGTCAGGAACGGAGGCGACCGGGACCAGGACGCCGAACCCGGCCAGCCGCCGCATTCCGGCACCGCGCACTGACCGCGGCGCGCACCGGCCGCGGCACCGGGGGCTGCCTACCTGTCCATGTCGCCCACGACGAAGAACAGGGAGCCCAGGACGGCGGCAAGGTCGGCGACCCGGTGCCCGGGCAGCAGGTCAGGGAGTACCGCCATGTTGCTGAACGAGGCCGACCTCAGCTTGAGCCGCCACGGCGTCTTGCCGCCCCGGGACACCAGGTAGTAACCGCTCAGCCCGAGCGGGCCCTCCGTCCACGCGTAGGCGTGCCCCTCTGGCACCTTGAACACCTTCGGCAACCTGGCACTCAACGGGCCCTGAGGGAGGCTGGCGAGCCGTCCTGCACATTCCTGAGCCAGGTCCAGGCAGACCGCTAGCTGGTCGCGCAGGCACTCGAACCGGGCCAGGCAGTCCCCTTCGGGGCGAACCGGGACCCGGAGCACCCCCGCGAGTTCGGCGTAGGCGAGGTAGGGCTCGTCGCGGCGAAGGTCGAAGTCCACTCCGCAAGCGCGCGCCGCTGGACCGCTGATCCCGTACTGGCGCACCTGCGCCGGGGTCAGCACCCCGATGCCCCTGGTGCGGTCGCGGAAGCCGTCCTGGCCCAGCGTGGCCCCGATCGCGGGCAGCGCCGCGCGCACCTCGTCGATGACCCGGCAGGCCCGGGCCAGCCAGCCGGCCGGGATCTCTTCCTTGAGGCCGCCGACCCGGTTGAACATGTAGTGCATCCGGCCGCCCGAGATCTCCTCCATGATCGACTGGATGGCCTCGCGTGCTCCGAACGCGGCCCGTGCCGCCGCCGGCTCACCCGGCTCCCCGGCCGCTGCCGCGATCTCCGGCGGGTAGGAGCTGAGGAAGGCGAGATGGCTCAGCGCCCGGTTCAGTTCGGCCAGCATGGTGCGTGCCCAGACCGCCCTGGGCGGCACCTCGATCCCGGCCAGCCGTTCCGCGGCGAGCACCACGCCCAGTTCGCTGGCGAACGCGCCCAGCCAGTCGTGCCGGTTGGCGAGGACGATGATCTGGCGGTAATCCCGCGCCTCGAACAGCTTTTCCGCGCCCCGGTGCATGAACCCGATCTCCGGCTCGGCCGCCGAGATCCGGTCGCTGTCCAGGGTGAGCCATAGCCGCAGCATCCCGTGCGCCGACGGGTGCGACGTCCCCAGATTGATGAGGAACTCCGGCCCGCCACCCGTTCCGGCCCGGGCAGTCACGGCCGGGGAAGCCCCAGCGGTTGCTGCCCCGGCAGTGGCGGCTCCGGCAGTGGCGGCTCCGGGCAGCCAGGCACCAGTGACCGCCGCCATCTGGCGGCCCGGGCCGGGCTCTCCCGGTCCCTGGCGCTCACGCATCCGCCCATGCTGCCACGCCCGCGGGACCGTCCGCCCTGACCGCCCGGTGTGCCCGCCCGCTCCGCCCGCCCCGGCCGATCCGCCCAGTGTGCCCGCCTGGCCCGGCCGATCCGCCTCGTGTGCCCGCCCCGCCGGGCTCAGCCGGCCGCGGTTTGGGCCAGTTTCGCCAGCGACCCGGGCAGGCGCGTGCCGACCGCCTGGGCCAGCCAGCCGAACCCACCAAGCCCCGCGGCGTCCACCAGTTCGGCGTCCTGTGACGCCCGGCACAGGGCCAGGGCATAACCTTCCGGGTCGCTTGCCGCGAGTGCCAGCGGGGGGCGCCTTGCGTCCAGGCCCAGTTCCCGCAGCGCCGCCCGTTGCGTGGTGAGCACGGTCTCGCCCGCCCCTGCGGCCTTTCCCGCTGCCGCGCAGGCATCCAGCGCCACGTGCGCGGTGATGTCCCTGGACCCGTCGGGGACCGCGGGCACCGCCCGCCCCTCCAGGTAGCCGGTCAGCGTCCCACAGCCGGGCCGGGCCGCCCTGAGGTGCCCGTAGTCCGCGGCCACCGCGACGCCACGGTCGATCCTGCGGATCACCCCGGCCCACGCGGTGCACCGGGTCCTGCCTACCTCGGCGTGCTGGCCGCAGGCGCGCAGCGGCCACCAGTCGCGGATCCAGGCCAGGTCCGCCGCACCGGGCTGGCCATGCGGCCGTTCGGCGCCGTTGGCTGGGTCCACCTGGACAACGGCCGGGCCTGTGGCGGTCAGTTCCACCACGTCAAGCGGGATGTTGTCCAGCCATTCGCTGGCGATCACGAGCCCGGTGATGGCAGCCGGGGCCACGCGCTCCCAGCGGATCCGGGGATCGAGCCCGGCGGGCCGCGGCGTCACCTCCACCGCGCAGGCGGCGATCCGCCCCGCCAACCCCCGCCCGGCTTGCCGCCGGCCGGACAAGTCCCGCTCGGGCAGCCCCCCGCCGGTCAGGTCTCGCTCGGTCGAGTCCGTCGCGGGCAGCCCCTGGCCAGGCAGCCCCCGCCCGGGCAGCCCCCGCCCGGGCAGCCCCCGCCCGGGCAGCCCCCGCCCGGGCAGCCCCCGCCCGGACAGTCCAGGCTCTGCCGCCGCGGCCAGGACGTGCTCCAGCAGTTCGCCCTGACCGGCGCCGACGTCCACCAGGTCGATCCGCTCCGGCCAGCCAAGGTCGGCGTCCACCTCGCGGACCAGTTCCAGCACGGCTGCGGCATAGCCCGGCGACACGTGGACCGAGGTGCGGAAATGACGGGCGGGCGGCTCGCCCCTGGCGTAGAACCCGCCCGGGCCGTAGAGCGCAGCCTGCATGGCCTGACGCCAGGTCATCCACACACCGCCGACTCTAGGCGGCTCGCAGGCCCCCGGCGGCGGATCTTCCGGACCACCGCCCCGCGGCGCGCACCGCGATGCCGGGCAAGACGCCGCGGCTATGCTGATCGTTGCCATCCGGCGTCCACTGACCTGTCGCAGGGCCCGTTCACCGGCCACGCGTGAGGACTGGACCGAGAGGGATAAGAATCCATGCCGAGCCCGGTGGACCCGAGCCAGCCGCATCCTGCCCGGCTCCGGGTAGGTGTGATCGGAGCAGGAAAGGTCGGCGTCGTCCTGGGCGCCGCGCTGGCCCGGGCCGGGCACAAGGTCGTGGCCGTCTCCGCGGTGTCGGACGCCTCGGTACAGCGGGCGGCCGCGATGCTGCCCGGGGTGCCGGTCCGCCGCCCGGCTGCCGTGCTTGCCGAGTCCGACCTTGTCCTGCTCACCGTGCCTGACGACTCCCTGCCGGGGCTGATCAACGGGCTGGCCGCCACCGACGCCCCGGTGGAGGGCCGCCTGCTCGCGCACGCCAGCGGCCGCTACGGCGTCGGCGTGCTCGATGCGACCACCCGCCGGGGCGGGCTGCCGCTGGCCCTGCACCCGGTGATGACGTTCGCGGGACGCTCGGACGACCTGAACCGCCTGGCCGGGATCTGTTTCGGGGTCACCGCCCCGGCCGCGCTGCGCCCGGTCGCGGAGGGCCTGGTCATCGAGATGGGCGGCGAGCCGGTCTTCATCGACGAGGACCACCGCGGGCTCTACCACGCGGCCCTGGCCAGCGGGGCCAACCACCTGGTCACGCTGGTGGTCCAGGCGGCCGAACTGCTGGGCATGGCCGGTGTGCCTGACCCGGCGCGGATGCTGCGGCCGCTGCTGAGCGCCGCGCTGGACAACGCGCTCGTGCTCGGCGACGCGGGCCTGACCGGGCCGGTGGCGCGCGCCGACGCGGACACCGTGGCCAGCCATGTGGCGGCGTTGCAGCGGGCCTCACCCGAGGCGCTGCGGGCCTATGTCGCGCTGGCCCGGCTCACCGCCGACCGGGCGCTGGCCGCGGGCATGCTGACCCCGCCGGACGCCCAGCGCCTGCTCGAGGTGCTCGCCGGAGCGCCGCGGTGACCCCCCCGGTACTGGCCCGCACCATGCTCGGCATGACCGCCGGACGCAAGCTGCTCGGCTCTCCGATCGTCCTGGTGCCGACCATGGGCGCGCTCCACGACGGTCACGTCGCACTGCTCCGCAGGGCCGCGGCTCTTTCGCGGCCATACGGAAGTGTCGTGGTCTCGGTATTCGTCAACCCGCTCCAGTTCGGGGCCGGTGAGGATCTCGACCGTTACCCGCGCGATCTCGACGCAGACCTGGCGATCTGCGAACGGGAGGGGGTGGCGCTGGTGTTCGCGCCCAGCGACGCTCAGATGTATCCCAGGGAACAGCTGGTCACCGTGGACCCGGGCCCGATGGGGCAGGTACTGGAGGGGGCGTCACGGCCGGGCTTCTTCACCGGGGTGCTCACCGTCGTGCTCAAGCTGTTCCAGCTCGTGAGGCCGCAGGTCGCGGTGTTCGGGGAGAAGGACGCGCAGCAGCTTGCCCTGATCAGGCGGATGACTGAAGATCTGTGCCTCGGCGTCGAGGTCGCCGGCGTGCCCACCGTCCGGGATCCCGACGGCCTGGCGGTATCCAGCAGGAACGCCTACCTGACCGCGGCCGAGCGGGCCACCGCGCTGGCGCTGTCCCGTGCCCTGCGAGCCGGCCGGCAGGTCGGCGAATCCGGCCCGGACGCCGTGCTCGCGGCCGCACAGCAGGTTCTGGACGAGGCGGCCAAGGCCGACCCGTCGCTGGTCACCGACTACCTGGCCCTGGTCGAGCCGGACACATTCACCCCGGTGAAGCCGGGTTTCGCCGGCGACGCCCTGCTGCTGGTGGCCGCGCGGGTCGGGGCCACCCGACTGATCGACAACACCCCCCTGACCCTCGGCCGGCCAGCCCCATGACCCGGCCCGCCGCTGGGCTGGCTTCGCGGTGGTGAGGGAGTGCCATGCTGCTGACGATTGACGTGGGCAACACCAACACGGTGCTGGGGGTGTTCGAGGGCGAGGAGGTCGTCGAGCATTGGCGCATCGCCACCGACCCGGCTCGCACCGCCGACGAGATCGCCGTGGTGCTGCAGGGGCTGATCGGGCAGAGCACCGCCCTCAAGGACCCGGATATCACCGGGATCGCGCTGTGCTCCACCGTGCCCTCGGTGCTGCACGAGATGCGCGAGATGTGCCAGCGCTACTACGGCGACATCCCCGCGCTGATCGTGGAGCCGGGAGTGCGCACCGGCGTCTCGGTGCGGATGGACAACCCGAAAGAGGTAGGCAGCGACCGGATCATGAACACGGTCGCCGCGGTGCACCTCTACGGCGGCCCGGCCCTGGTCGTGGACTTCGGCACCTCCACCAACTTCGACGCGGTCAGCAGCCGCGGGGAGTTCGTCGGCGGCGCCCTGGCCCCGGGTATCGAGATCTCCGTGGATGCCCTTTCCCGGCGCGCCGCGCAGTTGCTCAAGGTCGAACTGGCCCGGCCGCAGCACGTGATCGGCAAGAACACGGTCGAGGCGCTGCAGTCGGGGATCATCTTCGGTTTCGCCGGCCAGGTCGAGGGGATTGCCCGGCGGATGGTCGTGGAACTGGCGCCGGACGATCCGGACTCGGTGACCGTCATCGCCACCGGCGGCCTGGCCCCGCTGGTCCTCGGCGAGATCAGCGTGATCGACGCGCATGAGCCCTGGCTGACCCTGATCGGGCTGCGCCTGGTCTTCGAGCGCAACATGGCCAGCGGCTGACCCCCGGCAAAACCGGTGCTGCCCCTGCCGTGGCGCCGGTAGCCTCGTCGGCGTGGAGGACGACGAGTACCCCGAGCAGATGCGGGTCCGGCTGGCCAAGCGGGAACGGCTGCTCGCCGAGGGCACCGACCCTTACCCGGTGGACTTTCCCCGGACCAACACGATCGCCGAGGTGCGTGACCGGCACCCGGATTTGGCGGCGGACACCGCCACCGGCGAGCACGTGGGCGTCACCGGCCGGGTGATGCTGTCTCGCATCGCGGGGAAGCTGTGCTTCGCGACCATCCGCGACGGCACCGGGGACATCCAGGTGATGCTCTCGGCCGACCGGATCGGCGAGGACGCGCTTGTGGCCTGGAAGCGGGACGTGGACCTCGGGGATCACATCGGCGTGGAAGGCGAGGTCATCTCGTCCCGGCGCGGTGAGCTGTCCGTCCTGGCCGACAGGTTCGCCATCACGGCCAAGGCTCTTCGGCCGCTTCCCGACAAGCACCATGGGCTGACGGATCCAGAGTCGCGGGTCCGGCAGCGTTATGTAGACCTGATCGTCAACCCGAAGGCACGCCGGATGGCCGAGCTCCGGGCGGCGGTGACGCGGGCGGTGCGTGAAGAGCTCCACGACCGCGGGTTCATCGAGGCCGAGACGCCCATCCTGCAGCGGGTGCACGGCGGGGCGAACGCGCGGCCGTTCGCCACCCACATCAACGCCTACGACATGGACCTTTACCTGCGGATCGCGCTGGAGCTTTATCTCAAGCGGCTGGTGGTCGGCGGCATCGAGAAGGTCTACGAGATCGGGCGCAACTTCCGGAACGAGGGCGTGGACGCCACGCACAACCCGGAGTTCACCATGCTGGAGGCCTATGAGGCCTACGGCGACTACATGACCGTGGCCACGCTCACCCGGGAGCTGATCCAGCGGGCCGCCAAGGACGCGCTTGGCGGCACCCAGCTGCACCGGGCGGACGGGATCGAGGCCGATATCGGCGGCGACTGGCCGGTCCAGAGCGTCCACGGTGCGGTATCCGAGGCGCTCGGCGAGGAGGTCACCCCGGACACCGGTGAGGAGCAGTTGCGGGCGCTGTGCGCGCGCGCAGGCGTGCCTGCCGAGCCGAAGTGGAACCGGGGCCAGGTTCTGCTGGAGATGTACGAGCGGCTGGTCGAGCGGCACACCGTCATGCCGACCTTCTACCGGGACTTCCCGGTCGAGGTGTCCCCGCTCACCCGGGCCCACCGCGAGGATCCCCGGCTGGCGGAGCGCTGGGACCTGGTGGCATTCGGCACCGAGCTGGGCACCGGCTACTCCGAGCTGGTCGACCCGGTGGAGGAGAGAGCCAGGCTCACCGCGCAGTCGCTGCTCGCCGCCGGGGGTGACCCCGAGGCGATGGTGGTCGATGAGGAGTTCCTGCAGGCGCTGGAGTACGGCATGCCCCCGACCGGGGGGATGGGCATGGGCATCGACCGGATGCTGATCATGTTCACCGGTGAGACCATCCGGGAGACGATCCTGTTCCCGATGGTCCGGCCCGAATAGCGGCGGAGCGTAGCGGCCGCTACGTGGTGGCTGCTGCGTGGTGGCTGCTGCGTAGCGGGCCCGTTACGGCCAACGGGCCCGCTACGTTTCTCAGCCGACGATCCGGACGGCGCCCGCGTAGACGCTCCACATCACCGGCTGGACCTGCACGTTCTCGCCGAAGTCGGGCGCGTCCACCATCAGGCCGTTGCCGATGTACAGCCCCACGTGGCCGATGTCCGCGTAGAAGAACACCAGGTCACCGGGCTGAAGCTGGTTGCGGCCCACGTGCACGCCCATCTGCCACTGGTCGCCGGTGAAGTGCGGCAGGCTGATGCCGACCTTGGCGTAGGCCCACAGGACCAGGCCCGAGCAGTCGAAGGAGTTCGGGCCCGCCGCGCCCCAGACGTAGGGGTCACCGCGCCGGGACAGCGCCCAGCGCAGCGCCTGCGCGCCGATCGTGTTGGCGGTCGGCATGTTGAAGTTCGGGTAGTTACCGGTCTGGTTGAACACGGCCATGGCCTTCTTGAACACCGAGCTGTTCAGCAGGCTGATCTTGCCTTGCGCCTGCCGGCGCTTGCTGGCCATCTCCGCGGTGAGCTGCTTCGCCCGCCGGGTCTGCTGCTCGGCGCTCGCGCGGGCCCGCTGCGCGGCGGCGACGCCCTTGGCGATCTGGCTCACCTGGGCGCCGTTTTCCTTCTGCAGCTCCTGCACGAACGCGGCCCGGCCGATCAGGGACGACGCCGTGCTCGTGGTCAGCAGCTCCAGCGGCGTGGTCAATCCACCATTCATGTAGCTCTGGGCCGCGAGCTGGCCCACGGCGAGGTTCCCGGCCTTGAGCGCGGTGAGGTCCCGCACGTAGGTGCCCTCGGCGACCCTCGCCTCGGTCTGTGCCTGGGTGAGCTGGATCTGCAGCCCGTTGTACTGCTCATTGAGGCTGTTGATCTCGTTCGAGAGCGCCCTGGCCTGGGCCACCAGGTCCTTCAGGCTGGGCATGGGCTGGCTGGGCGCGGCACCCCCGATGCCGAACGGCAGGACGAGGCTGAACAGCGCGGTCGCGCCGATCACGGTAGCCACCCGTCCCCAGGCCCGGCCGGACCTGGGGTGAACCTTTCGTGGACCACTTGGCATGTACTTGCGGGGACGCAAGTGCTCCACTCGGTCTCCTTTCCTCGGCGAACTGCCGCTCGCGCCGGGTTTGCCGGGCCATGCTGCTCTGGCCGTGCTGCCGGGGGCGCGATCAGCGTGGTTGCGGCGCCGCAAGGTAATGGGGCCTGCGGGGGCCACCAACCGGAACGAGTGAATCTTTGCATAGCGCCAGGCGTGTGAGTGGCCAGCTCGCTAGAAGCGGGCCCCCCCTTAGGGGGTCCCTGCAAGCCGGGGCGAATTGGTTCGCGGTATTCCCGCAGTTCACGGGCTTGTGATGGGGCTGAGACCGGGTGTGATCTGGCTGTGATATGCCGTATTGAGATCGGCATGCCTGGTGGCGCTGCGTTCAACCATTGGCAAGGGCGCATCCTGGCCACCTGACCTGCGCGGACGTTCGCTGGCTGCGGTGCCGTGCGGGTCCGGCTAGGGTTTGCGCGCGATGGACTACATGATCAGGCGGGCCCGGACCCCGGACGTGCGGGCGATCGCTGACCTGGTGAACATCAATGTCGAGTCCCGGCGCCTGCTCGGCAAGGCGACCGTGACGCTGTATGAGGACGTGCAGGAGTTCTGGGTTGCCGAACGTGCCGCCGACGGTGTGGTCGTGGGCTGCGGGGCCCTGCACGTGATGTGGGAGGACCTGGCCGAGATCCGGACGGTCGCGGTGCGCCCAGGCTTGCAGGGGCACGGGATCGGTCACCGGCTGGTGGCCGCCCTGCTCGGCGGCGCCAGGGCGGTGGGCGTGCGCCGAGTATTCGTGCTGACCTTCGCGACCGGCTTCTTCGCGCGGCACGGTTTCGTGGAGATCGACGGGGCGCCCGTCTCGGCCGAGGTGTACGACGAGCTGCTGCGCTCCTACGACGAGGGCGTGGCCGAGTTCCTTGACCTCGACCGGGTCAAGCCGAACACCCTCGGCAACCACCGCATGCTGCTGCATCTATGACATTGCCCTCGCGCCTGGCCGGCCCTCTCGCGGGCGGCGGGCTCCGCCGCTGCTCGGGCCGGACGGCGGCTGGGTCACCGGCCAGGTGCTTTCTCCGAACGGGGGCGTGGTCCTCGGCCGCTGGCGTGGCTCAGCCGGGCTCACAGCAACCGCGGCTGGCTTACCTCGGGCCGGCGCGGGCGCGGCACCGTGGCCCGGTCGAGCAGCCGGGGATCGATTGAGGCGAGGAACGGTGACGGGCCGGTCTCGGTCACGGTCGAGTGCCTGCGCCGCCGCGCGGCACATGTGAGGAACAGATGTGTCCGGGCGCGGGTCATCGCGACGAACAGCAGCCGCCGCTCTTCCGCAACGTCGGTGCCTCCCGCGGCTTGGGCCACGGCGCCCGCCCCCGGACCCGTGCCAGCCGCCCCCGGACCGGTGCCAGCCGCCCCTGGACCTGTGCTGGCCGCTCCTGGACCGGTGCCAGCCGCCCCTGGACCCGTGCCAGCCGCTCCTGGACCGGTGCCAGCCGCCCCTGGACCTGTGCTGGCCGCTCCGGGAGCGTCGCTCTCTCCTCCCGGAGCCGTGCCGTCGCCCCGCGAACCCTCGCCCCGCGAACCCTGGCCCGCTCGGTCCGGCTGCTTTCCATGGGCTGGCCGCTTCCCGGGGAGCCAGAGCGGCAGCAGGTCCCGCTCACACCCCGCCACGAAGACCACGCTGAACTCCAGCCCCTTGGCCGCGTGGATCGTCAGCAGCGTGACCGCGTCCGCCCGGGGATCCAGCGCGTCGGCCTCGGCGCCCAGCGCGATTTCGGTCAGGAACCGCTCGAAGTCGTCACCGCACCGGCGCGCGAGCGGGGCAAGCACCTCCCCGGCCGCCAGCACGTCCACCGGCGACAGCGCCCCACCGGAGGCCCGCCGGCCAGCGGTCCGTGCGTCCGGCAACCGCGACGTGAGCCCGTGCACCGCGGCACGCAGTCGCTCCGCCACGCCCACGCCGCCCGCGCTCAGGCCCGCCTCGCCCGGGTTGCCCGTGCCGCCCGCGCTCAGGCCGGGCTCGCCCGGGTTGCCCGTGCCGCCCGCGCCCAGGCCCGCCTCGCCCGGGTGGCCGTCCAGACCGCCCACGCCTGGTCCTGCCTCTCCCAGCCCAGCCGCACCCAGCCCAGCCACGCCGCCCATCTCCCGCAGGATCTCCGGGACGGCCGCCCGCCGCCCCAGCAGGTCATGTGAGCGCTTCTGGAACGGCAGCCCAGCCCGGGTCAGGGCTTGCCCGAGCGCCACGGCCTGGGCGTCGGTACGGTACAGCACGGCCATGTCGGCGAGCGCGAGCTTGCCGCCCGCATGCCCGTCCGCGCGGCCGGTGTCCAGCGAATGGAATGAGGCGCCGCCCAGCAACTTGTCGATGGCCTGTGCGATCCACGCACCCTCGGCCCGGTCGGAGGCCGCCTCGTGCACGGTGATCCGCTCGGCGGCACCTGGGGCCGGACCGGCCGCGGCGCTCATCCGCCTGTCCGGGACCAGCGTGGCGGGCGCCACGGCCTGCATCGCGCCCGCGACGATCACCGGCGAAGAACGGTAGTTGCGGGTCAGCGTCACGGTCCTGGCCCCGGGGAAGTCGCGCCCGAAGCTGAGAAAGAAGCCCACATCGGCGCCACGGAACCCGTAGATCGCCTGATCCGGGTCGCCGATCACGGCCAGGCCGCTGCCGTCGCCTGCCAGCAGGCACAGCAGGGCGTACTGCGCCGCATCGGTGTCTTGGTACTCATCCACGCTGATGGACTGCCAGCGCGCCGCCAGCGTCGCCGCGAGGGCGGGGTCCTGGCGAAGCATCGCCAGCGGGAGGGTGATCAGGCCATCGAAGTCCACCAGGCCGCGCGCAGCGAGCAGCCTGGCGAACTCGCCCGCCGCGCCAGGGTCGCGCGCCACCTCGGTGAGCAGTCGCCGCCCGGCCGCTAGTGACCCGGCCTCCTGCACCGCCACCGCGAGCCTGGTCTTCTCGTCGGCCACTGCGAAATCAGGATCCAGCCCGGCCCGGTCGGCGTGCTCGCGCAGGATCGTCAGGCCCAGCCCGTGAAAAGTGGTGATCATCAGCCGGCCGGCCTGGGTGGGCAGTAGCAGCGCAAGCCGCTCGCGCATCTCCACGGCCGCCCGGCGGGTGAAGGTAAGCGCCAGACATGCCTCGGGCGGCACACCGCGCTCGCCGACCAGGAGGGCGATCCGCCGGGTGAGCGTGCGCGTCTTGCCGGTCCCGGGCCCGGCGAGGATCAGCAGCGGCCCCGGGGCCTGTGCAGCCTCTCGCTGGCTGAGATCCAG
>DASXKD010000645.1:0-9004 GCA_036497045.1 Streptosporangiaceae bacterium
GGCCTGGTCAACAAGGTGGTCCCCGCGGCGCAGCTCGACTCGGCCGTGCAGGACATGCTGGAGCGGGTGACCCGCGGCTCCGCGGAAGGCAAGGGCATCGGCAAGCAGGCGCTGTACGCGCAGATCGACCTGGACCAGCCAAAGGCCTACGCCTACGCCATCGAGGTGATGGCCGCTACCAGCCAGCTTCCCGACGCTCGCGAGGGGATGCGCGCGTTCCTGGAGAAGCGCAAGCCGGTGTGGCGCCGGCGCTCGTGAGCCCGGCCTGCGGCCGCGCCCGCGGATGATCGCCGTCACCGGTGAGGCGCTGATCGACCTTGTTGCCGGCTCCGACGGCCATTTCGCCGCGCGGCCGGGCGGTGCCCCGTTCAACACGGCCAGGGCCATCAGCCGGCTGGGGCTGACGCCTGCGTTCCTTGGCCGCCTGTCGGCGGACCGGTTCGGCCGGTTGCTGCGGTCCACCCTGGACAGCGATGGCGTGCTGCTGGCCGTGCCCGAGCCGGCCGATGTGCCCACGACCCTTGCCCTGATCGACGTCGACGCGGACGGCCTGCCGCGGTACAGCTTCTACCTGGACGGCACCTCCGCGCCCGCGCTGGAGTACCCGGTCCTCGCGGCGGCGCTCCCGGCGGGCCTGACGGCGCTGCACGCGGGCGGCCTGGCGCTGGCCACCGAGCCGATCGCCACCAGCATCGACCGGCTGATCTCCACGGACCTGCCGCCGGGGGCGCTGCTGATGATCGACCCGAACTGCCGGCCCGAGGTAATCGCCGACCGGCAGGCGTACCTGGCCCGGCTGTCCCGGATCCTGCGCCGTGCCGACGTGGTCAAGGTCAGCGTGGAAGACCTGGACTATCTGGCCCCGGGCACCCCGGCCCCGGACGCGGCCGCCGCCCTGCTCGGCCAGGGGGCCGCGCTGGTGCTGCTGACCGACGGCCCGCACCCGGCCCGGGCGTTCCTGGGTGGCGAGGTGGTCAGCGCGGAGGTGCCGGCCGTCACGGTGGCCGACACCGTGGGCGCGGGCGACGCGTTCGGCGGGGCGTTCCTGGCCTGGTGGTCGCGCAGCGGGCTGACCCGGTCCGACCTGGGCCAGCCAGCGCCGGTCCACGGCGCGCTCCGGGCAGCCGCCGAGGTCGCGGCCCTGACCTGCACGCGCGTCGGGGCCGAGCCGCCGTGGCTGGCCGAGGTGCGCGACCGGCCGGGGTGGCGCGACGCCGCGACGCTCCGCTAACCCCGGGGGGGCGACCCCCGGAACCCCATGGTGACCTGCGGCCCCGTTCCTTCGTCACGGGGCGTTGGCCCAGCTAGCCCGCGCGCCGCCGGGCCTGGCGCGGCCGGGCCTGGTGCGGCCGGGCCCGGCGCCGGCGGGCCTGGCGCCGGCCGGTCACGGGGGCGGGAAGCCCAGCTCGGCACGGATGGCGGCGGTGTGCTGCCCGAGCGCCGGGACCGCGCCCATCGCCGCCTCGCGGCCGGGCATGCTCACCGGCGGCAGCAGCGCCCGGACCGGCCCGCCCGGCGTGTCCACCTCACGCCACCGGTCCCTGGCCGCGAGCTGGGGATGCGCGGCGAACTCCGCCGGTGAGCGGAGCCGGGCGCAGGCAATGCCCGCCTCGTCAAGCTCGGCGGTGAGCTGCGCGGCCGGGATGGCGCCGAACGCCGCTTCGAGGATCCCGGTCAGCTCCGCGTCGTGCGCGACCCGGTCCGGGTTGGTGCGGAACCGGCCGTCGCTGACCAGGTCCGGCCGGTGCAGGATCTGCTCGCACAGCACCGCCCACTCGCGGTCGTTCTGCAGCCCGAGGAACACCTGTTCCCCACCGGCCGCGGAGTACGGGCCGTAGGGGGCGATGGACGCGTGCCTGGCCCCGGTCCGCCGGGGCGGGCGGCCGCCGTACACGCTGTAGTACACCGGCTGGCTCATCCATTCGCCGAGTGTGTCCAGCATCGCCACCTCGAAGCTGGTCCCCTGCCCGGTGCGCTCCCGCTCATACAGGGCGGTCAGCACCCCGGAGTAGGCGTACATCCCGGCGGAGATGTCCGCGATCGAGATCGGCACCTTGGCCGGCTCTTCCGGCGTCCCGGTCACCGACACCAGCCCGGTTTCGCACTGCACCAGCAGGTCGTAGGCCTTCTTGTGCCGGTAGGGGCCGTCGGGGCCGTACCCGGAGATGGAGCAGGCGATCAGCCGCGGATGACGTTCGCGCAGCTGCGCCGCGCCCAGCCCGAGGCGCTCGGCCGCGCCCGGCGCCAGGTTCTGCACCAGGACGTCGGCCCGGCCGGCCAGGGCGGCCAGCACCTGTCTGCCGTCGGCACTCTTGCCGTCGAGTTCGATGCTCTCCTTGCCGCGGTTCAGCCAGACGAAGTAGCTCGCCTGGCCGTGGACCGTGGTGTCGAAGCCACGGGCGAAGTCCCCGGTGCCGGGGCGCTCGACCTTGATCACCCGTGCGCCGAGATCGGCGAGCTGGCGGGTGGCGAACGGCGCGGCCACCGCCTGTTCCAGCGTGACGACGGTGAGGCCGGCCAGCGGCAGCGCTTGCCCGGAGGCCTGCTGGCCCGGGCTCACCGGCGGCCGCCGGAGGGCAGGAACCGCGCCAGCACCCGCGCGGCGTTCTGCCAGGTCCACGACGCCGGGTCGGCGTCCAGCCCGGCCACGCAGTCGCCGAGCTTGGCGTGCAGCTCCGCGCCGGAGGGCGGCCGCCGTGGCGCTCCCGGCGGGAACTGCTGCTTGACCCGCAGCACCTCACCGCCGGTGTGCACCTCGGCCGCCAGTTCGCCGTCGAGCAGCCAGGACCCGCCCGGCGTGAGCTCGGTTTCCACCAGGCCGGTGAGCTGGCGCGCGGCCGGGCGGCGGACCGCCTCGTCGGTGAAGCTGGCGAACCCGGGATGCTGGTCGAGCAGCGCGGCGGCGCACGCATACTCCAGGCTGAACTTGCCCTGCAGGCCGGTGCCCGGCTGGTGGTGGATGAGCGGGGCCACGGTCGCCTCGGGCGTGCGCACCACGATGCGGCGCACCGTACCCGGATCGAGCCCGTCACCCGCAAGGCCGGCGAGCGCGCTGATCGGGCGCTGCAGCGCGTAGCAGCAGGGGTAGATCTTGATGGCCAGCCCGCCGGGCACGGCCGGCCCGGCCAGGTCGAGTGCGCCCGGATCCCCGCCGACCAGGGCCAGCCACGCCTCCAGCGCCGACACGTCGGCCTGCGCGCCGGCTCCGGCGAGCAGCGCCGCACGGATCCCGGCGTCGACCGCGAACCCGGCCTGCAGCGACTTGGCATCGGTGCCGAACGCCCGCTGCACCCCGCCCGCACCGGGAATCGCCAGCGCGATGGCGGTGGCGATCTGGCCGGGATCGAGCCCCAGCGCGACCGCGGCCCCGGCCGCGCACGCCGGTGCGCCCGCGGTGCAGGTCGCATGCCAGCCCGCCGAGTAGTGCGGCCAGCCCAGCGCGGCCCCGAGCCGTGCCATCACCCCGGCCGCGGCGAGGTAGCCCCGGGCGCCACCGCCGGTGGCCAGCGCGGTCGGCACGCACAGCGCGCTGATGTGCGTGGTCGACTCCATGTGCAGATCGTCGAAATCAAGCACGTGGGCGGCCACGGCCCACCTGGCGCCATCGGGAAGCCCGGCCGCCAGCCGGGTCACCGGGTGGCCGCTCGCGGCCAGCGCCACCGCGACCGTGTCCCGCAGCGACCGGTCGGCCAGTGCCAGGTCGTCAGGAGCCGGCCGGAGGCTGTCCGCCCACTCGGCCAGGGCCAGGGCCAGCGCGGTCATGGACCTGCCTCCCTCTGTCAGCCCGGCGGGCTGCCTCGGTGCGCCGCCCGCCGCGGTGTCCGCTGGGGACGATTCATGGTCTCACGCGGTCACCTGCCCGCCGGGGGCCCGCGCCCGGGTGCTTGACTAGCGCTATGCCAGACGAGGAAGACTACGAGCCGAGCCCGCGGGCCTGGGTCCGGGATCAGGTCGAGCTGTACGAGGGTTCCGGCGGGACGCAGGGCACCACCCTGCGTGACACCGGCCTGCCCGTGGTGGTCATCACCAACCGCGGGGTCCGCAGCGGCAAGGTGCGCAAGACCCCGCTGATGCGGGTCGAGCACGGCGGCCGGTATGCGGCGGTGGGATCCCAGGGCGGCGCCCCGACCCATCCCAACTGGGTCCACAACTTCAGGGCGAACCCGTCCGTGCAGCTCCAGGATGGCCCGGACCGCAAGGACATGATCGCCCGGGAGGTCTCCGGCGACGAGCGGGCGCAGTGGTGGGACCGCGCGGTGGCCGCCTACCCGCCCTACGCCGAGTACCAGCAGCGGACCACCCGCCAGATCCCGGTCTTCGTCCTGGAACCCGCCGGCGCCCAATAATCCGTCCTGGAGCCAGGTCCTGCGCGGGGTCTCGTACACCCCGGGCACCGGGTCCCCCGGCCACTGACGCAGCACGGCAAGGCGGGGGTGACCGGGTTTCCGGTCACCCCCGCGTCCGTCAGGGTGAGTAGGCCGCGCCGCTCAGGAGGGCTGCGGAATCGGCGACCCGATCCGCACGTGGTTGCCCGAGGGGTCGCGGAACCCGCAGTCGCGGACCCCGTAGGGCTGGTCGATCGGCTCCTGGAGCACCTCGGCCCCGGTGGCGCGGACCCGTTCGTACATCGCGTCGAAGTCGTCGGTGGTGAAGATGACCGCCTGCAGCGCGCCCTTGGCGAGCAGCGCCTTCAGCGCCTCGGTGTCGTCGGGCCCGTGCCCCATGTCCGGGGTGGCGAGGACGATCTCGACGCCGGGCTGGTCCGGCGAGCCGACGGTCAGCCAGCGGAAGGGGCCGAGCGGTGCGTCGGCCTTGACCTCGAGCCCGAGGGCGTCCCGGTAGAAGGTCAGCGCCTTGTCCTGGTCGTCTACGGTGATGAAGCTGTGTGAGACCTTGATTTCCATGCCACCGAGGCTACGCAGGCCGGCTGGCCTGCGCTTCTTTGATCCTGCTCGGTCTGGTCCAGACCTTGGCGACGCACCCAGGGACCATAGCGGTGGCGTCGTGGCAGCGGGCCCGGTAGGCGCTCGGGGTCTCACCGACGATCTCGGTGAACCGGGCGCTGAACGACCCGAGCGAGGTACAGCCGACCTCCATGCACACGTCGGTCACAGAAAGGTCGCCGCGGCGCAGCAGCGCCATGGCCCGCTCGATCCGCCGGGTCATCAGGTAGCTCCACGGGGTCTCCCCGTAGGCGGCGCGGAACTGCCGGGAGAAGTGCGACGGGGACATCAGTGCCTGCCGCGCCATCGCCGGTACGTCCAGCGGCTTGGCGTAGTCGCGGTCCATCAGGTCGCGGGCCCGGCGCAGGTGAGCGAGGTCCTCGGGGGTCACCTGGCCAGTATCCCATTCCCCGCCGGTACCGGCGGGCAGCCAGGCGACCGCCTGGAAAACCGCTTTGCCTGCAATACGCCTGCCGTCTAACCTCTGGTCCCAGGCGGCGCCGCGCCAGCGGGGCCAGCGGAAGAAAGGAGGGCGATGCCATGGACGCCGTAGTCACCGCGTTCCCGCCCTCCCCCGGGGCCGGCCAGGCCTGACCCCGGGCGGGCGGGGCGCCTTGCGCAAGGAGACGCCTTGACCGTGCATGACGATGACCTGACCATCCGGCCGACCACGGGACCGGATGAGCTTGACCTGTTCAACCGGTTCCCGTACCGGCTCAATGAGGAACTGGCGGCCGACCTGGCCGATGGCCACCGGCGGCCGGAGTGGCTGTGGATGGCCCTGCGCGACGGCCGCCCGGCGGCGCGCGCCGGGTGGTGGTGCAGGCCCGGGGACGAATATCCGCGCTTCCTGGACATCCTCGACCTTGATGACTCCGGCCATCCGGAAACCGTGGACATCGCGGCGGGCCTGCTGAGCACCGCCATGGCCGAGGTGGTCCCTGAAGGAACCCAGCCTCCGGAATACCTCCGGTTTCTCGACCCGGACTGGCGCGAGTCGCCGGCCACCCGCCGGGCCACCGAGGACCGCATGGCGGCCGCGGCACAGACCGGCGCCAAGCTCTTCGTCGAACGGCTCAACCTAGAGTGGCGGCCGGGCACCCCAATGCCCGCGCCCACGGCACGGCTGACATTCCGGCCGGTGACCAGCCCAGCGGAGCTTGTCGCGCTGATGACCGAGGTGGTAAACGGGACGCTGGACGCGCACGACCGCGCCGAGCTGACCCGGATGCCGGCGCGGGAGGCGGCGGCCGGGCACTACAACGAGGAACTGGCGCTTTACGCCAGCCCGCGGGACTGGTGGCGGATCGCCACACTGCCCGGCGGCGAGCCCGTCGGGTTCGTGATCCCCGCGCACAACGGCTACAACCCGATCATCGCCTACCTCGGCGTCGTCCCGGCGCACCGCGGCCACGGCTACATCGGCGAGATCCTGGCCGAGGGGACCCGGGTGCTCGCCGCGCAGGATGTCCCGCTGATCAAAGCGTCCACCGACGTTGGCAACGTCCCGATGGCGGCCGCGTTCCACCGGGCCGGGTGGGTTACCACCGGGCACCAGATCGACATGACCTGGGAATCCCCAGGCTGACAGATCAAGCTATCGGGGTGGGACGCCGTGCGGGCGCCCATCGGGCGGCTGGCTAAACGCCTGCCGCCCGATACCCGCCCGCCCAGCGAATTTCCGGCAACGGGTCAAGCGGACTCAGGTCCAGGCGGAGGCCGGGACCGGGACGGGACTGGCCGGGACGAGCGTCGCCACCGAAACGTGCGGCCAGCTGAGTCCGTTGAAGTTCAGGAGGACCCGCTGTGAGTACTGGATCTGCGTCGCCGCGACCTTGATGGTGCGCGGCGCCGTGATGGGGATCGGCGGGTTCACCAGGAACTCAGGAACGGGCTGTCCCGCGCCGCCGGTCTCCGCCGGGATGATCAGCGGCGGCTGGCCCGGCTGGAAGATCGGCACCTCGATGGAGAATTCGACAGTCTCGATCCAGAACGTCGCCCCCATCCGCACGGCATTGGCGTTCGGATTGTTGCCCGCCGGGTCGCCCAGCAGGAACGCGATGTTGTCCGTTCCGCCGCCGAACAGGGGGGTGGCCGGCTGGGTCGAGATGTCAATCTCAGTCGTCGACGTGATGTTCTGCGACGCAATGTGGTTGCGCAGGAAGGTGTTGGGGTCGTCCAGCATCGCCTGCGTGATCGTGCCGGCGGCGACGAAGGACGTCAGGTCCTGCGGGATCCGCGGCGTCTTCTTGTTGGACGCGGTCTGGCTGGCGAACGGGACCTTTGAGCCGGGATGGTCGATGTTGAACGGGGTGATGTCCCTGGACCCGATGTTGGGTGGGCCGTTGCTCGTGGAGAAGGTTCCCTGGGCCACGATCGTCGTGCCGTGGGGAATCGACGCCATGCGAAAGACAGTGGGCAGCGGCACTTTGGGATCCGTCGTCTTCGGCATGGACATCCAGAGCCCAGGCTCGAAATGAATGCCGACGGGCCGGCTGGGAATGGTGACGTCCTGGATCACCTGCAGGTAGGGAACGCCGTTAAGGAAGGCGTCGGGCTGCACCTCGCCGCGGTTGGGGACGCTGCCGAGAGCGGGCGAGAACGAGAGGGTCTCCTGGGTAAGGTTCAGCTCGAGCAGGTTGTCGTCGGTGGCCGGTCTGGGCAATACGGTCGGCGACCCGGTGTCGGGCCGGAAGATGGTGTTGAAGCCGTTGCCGTGGAACGTGCCGGTGAAAGCGGTCAGCGGGCCCAGGCTGGGTACCGGCCCGGCGGCATCGGTGAGTGTGGTGTCGCTCGGCACCTCCCCGAATCTGAACCCGCTGGGCAGTGAAAAGACAGGCTCGAGTGTGATGTCGCTCATGGTTCTCCTCAAATCAGGCCCATGCGGTCCGCCTGCGGGGCTTTGACGGGTCTGTTGGCATGAGGCGTCGCCGACCGAGCCGGACCGGCGACGCCTCTGGCCAGACGCCGTCACTCAGATGGAGTTGGCCGAGACGGCTTCTGATACATCCGCGGCGGCAGAAATGCCGACCCGCCGGGCTTGGCAAGAACGGCGCACTCACACCGAACCACTGCAGCGCAAACGCGCGCCGGCCCCGCAACCTGTGGCTGCGGGGCCGGCGCCTCGTTTTGAATCGAAAATGTGCTAGGTGCGGACCGCCGAGCAGAACGGGTTGGCCGGGACGCCCGCACAGGGGTCGGGCATGGTCGGCTGGGCCGGTAGCGCCAGGATGGTGATCTTGGTCTGCTTCGGGTAGTGCGCCCCCGGCGGGCAAGGCCCGAACTCGGCAGCGCAGGTGAGCTGGCTCACCAGGGCGCCGTCGATGCTGGTGCCCGGCGTGCCGCACGGCCTGCCGTCCACCGCGGAGGTCTGAATGTCCTTCGGCTCCGAAGTCACTCGGCCGGCCGCGTCACGGTTGCTGTAGAAGCAGTTCCGCGGGGTCGCGGAGGTCGGCAGCAGCCCCACGGTCGCGAGGTCGCTGTTGGTGACGTTGCCGAAGAACCCGTCGTCGGAGAAGAAGTTGGCGTACACCTTGTTGCCGTGCGCCGGGAAGTCGCACAGCTGCGGGGAAACCTGGATGCCGCCCTGGCAGTGCACCCCTGGCGGGGGCGTCTCGGTGTCCGGGAAGTCGTGTGTGACCACGCCCCACGCGCCGTTGTGGGTGATCAGGTTGTCGCGCACCGTGTCGTACGCGCCGCCGGAGATCTCCACGCCGGTCCCGATGGCACCGGCGAGCCCGGAGGTCGGCACGTTCGGGTTGTTGTTGTTCTTGATCACGTTGTGCTCGATGAAGAAGCAGGGCTTGGTGCCGCCCGGGCACGCGCCGTTCTGCGGCGGCGGGGCGTCGTCGTTGTTCAGCGAGTTCGGCACGAGCCCGGCGCGGTTGCGGCTGAACACCGAGTCCTTGATGACCACCGTGCCGCCCGCGTTGGTGCCGGAGTACCCGAGGTTGGAGTTCGTGCCGACATCGTGCTTGAGCGTGGCGTGGCACACCCGCTGGCATGCGCCGACGTAATAGGCGGCGTCGGCCATGTTGCTGCCGTAGGACTCCTCGATCAGG
>DASXKD010000646.1:0-11671 GCA_036497045.1 Streptosporangiaceae bacterium
CGTCTTCGGGGTGTCCTTGGTGATCAGCTTGGCCTTGGACTTCCCGAAGTTCATCACCCGGGAGCCGCCGCCCTGCATCTGGTTGAGCAGGAAGAAGAAGATCAGGATGATCAGGATGTAGGGCAGGAAGCTGAAGATCACGCCGATGACGGTGTTGCCGCTGGGCACCTGGACGTTGTAACCGTCTTTCGGGGGGTTCTTCTGAAGTTCCGAGGCTAGCTGCTGCCCCTGGTTGCCCACCCAGCTCGCCTGGAGCCGCTGGCTGGGGTTGCTGTTCGTGACAATCTCGATCGTCTGGTTCTTGTCGATCAGGGTGGCCGACTTGACGTGGCCCCCGTAGATGTCAGCGACAACCCTGGACGTGGAGGTCGGGGTGTACGAGACGCCGCGGTTCGCGTACGCGAACACTATGAAGAAAAGCAGCAGCATCACGAGGACCGCGACGAACGGCCCACGGAAGTAACGCTTGAGATCCATTGATCAACGACCCCGCCTGCTCTGGGCGGGTCCCTCCTGACCAGCCTGCGTTGTTACCCGCCGACCTCCGGCGGGCCTGTCCTGCGCCCCAGTGACCATGGCGGCTTCCTTGTCATTCCCGGTTGGAGGTACGGGTTAGTTGACGTTACACCGCGCCCGGGACTCCTCGGGCGGCCATGCCACCCCAGGTTCCCCGACGGTCTTCTCCTCGCATCAACGCTCCCCATCGCTGACCGTGTTCCCCGGCCTTACCCGCTTGTCCCGGCTCAGGCCTCCGGGCCCGGTTCTCGTCCCTCCTCGACGGGCTCCGGGGCCGATTCGGGAGCCTCCTCCCCGCCGTACACGTGCGGCGCCAGGGTGCCGATGAACGGCAGGTTGCGGTACCGCTCGGCGTAGTCCAGGCCGTACCCGACCACGAACTCGTTCGCGATCTCGAATCCGGTATAGGCCACGTCGACGTCCATCCGCGCCGCCCCCGGCTTGCGAAGCAGGACGCACAGGCGCAGTGAGGCAGGCTGGCGCGAGTGCAGGTTGCCCACCAGCCAGGAGAGCGTGAGGCCCGAGTCGACGATGTCCTCCACGATCAGGACATGCCTGCCGGAAATGTCGGTATCGAGGTCCTTGAGGATCCGGACCACACCGGAGGACCTGGTGCCCGAACCATAAGAAGAGACAGCCATCCAGTCCATCTCCACCGGCAGCCGCATGGCCCTGGCGAGATCGGCCATGATCATGACCGCGCCCTTGAGCACCCCGACGAGCAGGAGATCCTGGCCGGCGTAGTCCGCGTCGATCTCGGCGGCGAGTTCCACCACCCGGGCCTGCAGGCGGCCGGCCGGTATGAGGATCTCCTTGAGGTCGGCCCCTACGTCAGTCGCGTCCAACCGGGCCCTCCGGGGTGCCTTGTCCGGCCGGCTCGCTGGGGTGACCGGCGGTGAAAAGCAGTTTGCCATGCTGCCGCATGCCGCGGACACCTCCAGGCAGGTCCGTCCAGCGCTGCCCGCGCCAGGAAGTGACCAGGGCCGCCAGGGCCTCGACGTGGCCGGCGGTCAGCGCACCCGGCGGGCAGCCTGCCGCGACAGCGGCCAGCCGGAGCACCCGGGTCCTGATCGCGTCCGGCAGGGCGGCCAACCGGTCCGCCTCCCAGGAGCCGTCGTCGCAGCGCACCTGCTCGGCCTGGACAGCGGCGAGGTCCTCGAGCAGTTCGGCGTCGGCACGGAACTGGCGGGCGCTGCGGGCCAGGGCCTCGGCCACCCCAGGGCCGAGCGCTGCCTCAAGGGCAGGCAGTGCCTGGTGGCGCACCCTGGCCCTGGCATAGGCGGGATCGGCGTTCTGCGGGTCGTCCCATGGTTGCAGGCCGAGCGCGGTGCAGGCGGCCCGCAACGTGGCCCGGCCGACGCCGAGCAGCGGCCGCCGGTAGGCACCCCGGCACTCCGGCATCCCCGCCAGCGACCTGGGCCCGGATCCCCGGGCCAGGCCGAGCAGGACGCTTTCCGCCTGGTCGTCCAGGCTGTGCGCGAGCAGGACCGCGACGGCCCCGGTGCGGTGCGCGGCGTCGGCGAGCGCCGCATACCTCGCGGTCCGTGCCGCCGCTTCCGGCCCACCGTGACCTGGCTCCCTGGATACGCCGGTCCGCAGGCAGATCACCGGCTCAAGGCCGAGCCCGGTGAGCACCCCGGTTACGTCGCTGGCAACCGTCGCGGAGCCGGCCTGCAGCCCGTGATCCACAGTGACGCCGCCCGCGCGCAGCCCGCGGCGCGGTCCCTCGTGTGCCAGGGCTGCGGCCAGCGCGAGCGAGTCGGCCCCGCCGGAGCAGGCGGCAAGCACAATGTCACCCCCGGCGAACTCCTCCAGGCACCGGCGGACCGCACGGCGAACCTCCGCGACCTCCGGAGGAGGGCCCATCGGCGGGTCAGCCGCTGCCGGCGGCCAGGGCCCCGTCCGTGCCCCCGACCCGGTCCAGCCACAGCTGCGGGTCGGTCAGCTCGGCGCGGAGAGGGAGGGTTTCCGGCGAGGTCCACACCCGGTTGAAGACTGGCATTCCCGCCTCGCGCACCACCGTCTGGACGAACTGTGACCCCTGGGCGTACTGCTTCATCTTCAGGTCGATACCCAGCATCCGGCGGAGCGCCTGCTCCACCCGGCCGGCCGACGAGCGGCGGGCGTTGAACCGGGACCTGATCTTGGCGACCGAGGGCACCACCTGCGGGCCCACGGCGTCCATCACGTAGTCGCCGTGCCCCTCGACCAGGGTCATCACGCAGGTCAGCCGCTCCAGGACCTCCCGCTGCCGCGGGGTCTGCATCGCCTCGATGAGGCTGTCGCCGTGGCCGTTGCCACGCACCGCGCCCGCGACGACGTCCGCAGCGGACCGCAGCCGCCCCACGATGGCACCCGGATCAAGGTCAGAGGCCAGCAGGAACTCCGTCATCTGATCCTGGACATAGCCGCGCAGCCAGCTCACCGAGGTGAACTGGGTGCGGTGGGTCTCCTCGTGCAGGCATACCCAGCGGCGGAAATCGTGCGGGTCCACGTCCAGCTCACGCTCGACCATGAGGATGTTCGGCGCGACCAGGGTCAGCCGCCCGGCCGGTGCGCTGTCCTCCGGCGCGGTCGGATCCGGGGGCAGGAACAGTTCGTACTGCCCGAGGACCCGGCCCGCGAGGTAGGCCAGAATGAGCCCCGCCTGCATACCGGTGACCCGGGATCCCAGTGACCCCACCACGGAGCCAGGTGCGGGCACCCGGCCCTGCTCACTCAGGTGCTCCACCAGCGGGTCGAGCACCACACGGAAACCGTCGATGTTGGCCCGGATCCAGCCGGGCCGGTCCACCACGGCCACCTGCCCGCCCTCTTCGGTGCTGGACATCCCGGTGACCTGCCGTACCGGCTCGATGACCGTGGCGGCCAGTTCGTGCAACTCCGTGACCACACCCCTGGCCTCGGCCAGGCTGACCTGAGGTCCAGGCCGCACCCAGCGCACGCCGGTAGAGATGGCCAGGTCCCAGTCGATCATCTGTCCACTGCTCACGGACTCCACGGTACGGCCATGGGCCGACTCCCGGGGACACCGCGGGGTGCCCAAGCCCGGCAATGCCCGGGCGTCAACGGCAGCCGCAGCCCGCCAGCGCCGTCGCCATGGCGTCGATCGCGGCGGCCGCGCCGGGCAGTTGGCTCCCCTTGGGGATCTGGTCCGTCATGAAGGCGAACGCGAGCACCTGGCCGCTGGCATCGGTGGCGATCCCCGCCAGGCTCGCCACCTTGGCCAGATTGCCGGTTTTCGCCCGGACCATGCCCAGGGCCCGCGGTCCGAAGCTGCCGAACACGCTCTGCCCGGGGGCCAGCGTGCCGGAGAACCCGGCTACCGGCATGCCGGTGACTGCGGCGCGCAGCGTGCCCGGCCCGCTGACCGCCGCCAGCCGGATCACGGCGGCCAGCGCGCCCGGGCTGACCTGGTCCAGCGGGGAGAGGCCGCTGCCGTCCACGAGGTGAATGCCGTGATGTACGCCGAGCCTGCCCAAGATCGCGGTCACGGCGGCGGCGGCGGCGGTGAACGAGCCCGGTTTCCTGGTATGCAGCGCGACCTGGCGGGCCAGGTTCTCCGCGATCACGTTGTTGCTCTCCCGCAGCATCCAGCCGACGATCGATGCCAGCGGGGGGGAGCGTACGGCCGCGACTTGGGTCACGTGCCGTGGCTGGCGTCCGGCAGCGGGCTGTCCCGCCACGTGGATGCCATCGCGGCGGAGCAGCCGCGCGAAGGCGCCTGCCGCCTCCGCCGCCGGCGTGTCCGACCGGGGCCGGAAGTTGCCCGGGTCGTCGGCGTCCTGCGGCGCACCCGCGGGGGTCAGCCGCCCCTGGTCCACCTCGAGCGAGGTGATCGGCGTGACGTTGCCCGTGGTGATGTAGCTGGGTGTCCAGCCCGGCGCGGTGGCTGGCCCGGTGAACAGCGAGGTGTCGTAGGTCAGCCGCACCGTCCGGGTACCGCGGCCTGCCAGCCAGTGGGCGGTCGCGGCGGCCAGCGACGCGAGCGTGGCGGGCTGCGGGTAGTCGCTGCGCGGTGGCGGGCCCGCGGCGAGCGTCGGGTCGCCGCCGCCGACCAGAGTAAGCAGACCCGGCCGGGCGCCGGCGACCACCCGGGTGGTGAACCGTGCCGAGGGGCCGAGCGTGCTCAGCGCCGCCGCGGCGGTGAGCAGTTTGGCGTTGGACGCGGGGGCGAACTCCGACCCGGCGTTCTGCGAGAACAGCACCGTGCCGGTGTTCAGGTCGGTGACGACCGCGCCCACGTGCCGCCCCAGTGCATGCGTCGCGAGCAGCGGCGCGAGCTCGGCGGTCAGCTGTCCCCGGCTCGGCACCTGGCCCCGCGCGCTGGCCGGGGCCAGCACCGGGCCGGGGGCTTGGAGCCCGGCCCTGGCCACCCGCGGCACCTGCCACAGGGCCAGCCGCGCGGGCAGCAGGCCCGCGACTGCCACGCCCGCGCCCAGGGTAAAGGCGTTAAGCATCGCGAGCGTGATCAGCGCGGTGACACCGGCGCGGTTCGTCACCACCTGTCCTCTCAGAGATGCTTGGCTTACAGGGCGCAGCCACGCCCGGCTGGCGGCACGGGCCGCGAGGCCGTGGCGTGGCGGGCATCCGGCGACGGAGTCACATCATTGTCGCGCCTAGGGAGGCGGGAGTGGAGTTCGAGGTAATCATCGAGATCCCGAAGGGGCAGCGCAACAAATACGAGATGGACCACGTGACCGGCAGGATCCGGCTCGACCGGATGCTCTTCACGGCCACCCGGTACCCCTCAGACTACGGGTTCGTCGAGGACACCCTCGCCGACGACGGCGACCCACTGGACGCCCTCGTGCTCCTGGAGGAGCCGACGTTCCCCGGATGCGTCATCCGATGCCGGGCGATCGGCATGTTCCGGATGCGGGACGAGAAGGGCGCCGACGACAAGGTGCTCTGCGTCCCGGCGACCGACCCCCGGAACAACTACCTCCAGGACATCGAGGACGTGCCCGGCTTTGACCGGCTGGAGATCCAGCACTTCTTCCAGGTGTACAAGGAACTTGAGCCAGGCAAGAGTGTGGAAGGCTTCAGCTGGGTCGGGCGGGAGGCGGCGGAGGCGCAGATCGAGGCCTGCAGGCGCCGAGCCGCGGGCCAGCATGGAACATGATCGGTGCTCGCGCGCGCTCTGGCATGTGCGCGACACTGGACATGGGGACGTGCCAAGGAGGGTACCGTGGCTGAATCAGACGATGTGCTCGGCCGGGCGCCGCTGTTCGAATCGCTCGACGAGGAGGGCACGAAGGCGCTGCGGGCTGGGGTTCACGACGTCACGCTGGCCCGGGGTGACCGCCTGTTCGACGAGGGCGACGCCGGCGACCGGCTCTACGTGGTCCTCGAGGGCAAGATCAAGCTGACCAGGACCGCGCCGGACGGCCGGGAGAATCTGCTGGCGGTGATGGGCCCGAGCGAGATGTTCGGCGAGCTGTCGCTGTTCGACCCGCGGCCGCGGACCGCCAGCGCCGTCGCGGTGACCGACGCGCTCCTGGCCGCGCTGGGCCACGACTACCTGCGCAAGTGGCTCACCGGGCGGCCGGACGTGGCGATGCATCTGCTCCGCGCGCTGGCCCAGCGGCTGCGCCGCACCAACGACGTCATGGCCGACCTGGTGTTCACCGACGTTCCTGGGCGCGTGGCAAAGGCTCTGCTTGACCTGGCGGACCGGTTCGGCGAGGAGCAGGACGGCGGGCTCGAGGTGCACCACGACCTGACCCAGGAGGAACTGGCGCAGCTCGTGGGAGCGTCCAGGGAGACGGTGAACAAGGCGCTCGCTGATTTCTCGGCCCGGGGGTGGCTCCAACTGCACGCTAAGTCTGTGCTGATCTTGGACCGGGATCGGCTGGCTCGCCGGGCGCGGTGAGAGGGGCGGGAAGAGGGCCCGCCAGGCGGTTACCCGGTCGCGGACAGAACTCGGCGCCGGGCAACCCCTGCCGACCCTGCATGTGGGCCCGCGGCTAGCTCGCAGAGCAGTTCACCGGCGGGCACTAGCGCTCGCTTCGCCTTGGTGACGGCTCTCTTTTACTGCGAAACGCCAGGGGGAGCGCACCTTGATCCGCTAGGTACTGGAGTGCCGCGCGGACCGAGAAAGCGGCGAACGGCCAGAGGGCGCGGTCCACGTCGTGGTAGATGCGGGCGACGATCTGGTCCGTGCTGCGGTCGCCTGCGTCGAGCGCGGCCTGTACCTCGGCCAGTCTTTCGTGGCGATGTGTTATGTAGTAGTCGAGCGTGGTGCCGGGGCTGGTGAGGAGGGGGCCGTGTCCTGGTAGCAACACCGCTAGCTCGGCGTGGCCGGTGAGCCGCTTTAGGCGGTCCAGGGATTCCAGGTAGTCGGTGAGGTTGCCGTCGTCGGCGATGACCGTGGTGCCGCGGCCCAGGACGGTGTCGCCGGTGAGCAGGGCGTGGTCCGCGGGGAGGTGCAGGCAGACCGAGTCGGCGGAGTGCCCCGGGGTGGCGATGACGTGGATCTCGGTGCCCGCGGCGGCGAGCGTGTCACCGGGCGCCAGGCCCTCGTCGCCGAGGCGGAAGGCGGGGTCGGCGGCCCGGACAGGGGCGCCGGTCATCGCGGCGAACGCGGCGGCGCCCTCGGAGTGGTCCGGGTGGGAGTGGGTGAGCACGATCTGGGCAACCCGCTGGCCAGCGGCGGCAACCTGGTCACGGACGCGGTGCAGGTGGCCCGCGTGGGCCGGGCCCGGATCGACCACCACGGCCCGGGGTGAGCCGGGCTCGGCGAGGATCCAGGTGTTGGTGCCGTCCAGGGTCATCGGCGAAGGATTGGGAGCCAGCACGCAGCGTGCCCGCGCGGTCCCGGCGCCGTCGATCACAGCGGGTACTCCACGCCGTCGGGAACGGTCAGCCACGCGGCACCCTCAGCCATCATCACCTGGGGAATCAGCGCGGTCATCCGCCGCCGCGCGGCCAGGGCCGCGGAGACCGTGCCACACGCCCGCAACTCGCCGAGCGTGACCGCGGTGGGGGGAAACAGCGAGATCTCCCGGCGGGACGCGGCCTCCAGCGCCGCGGCGGGCTCCAGCCACGCGGTCTCGTCCGCCTCCCCGCTGACGTCCCTGGCGCGCTGGCCCTCCGGCAGGGCGGCGGCAAAGAACCGCGTGTCATAGCGCCGCGCCTCGGTCACCGGGGTGATCCACCGCGCCCAGGGCCGGAGCAGGTCGCTGCGCAGCACCAGGCCCCGGCGCCGCAGCAGCTCGGCCATCGAGCGCGTGCCGGCTAGCAGATCCCTGCGGTCGGCCTCCCATCCCGCATCCCCGGTCGTGGCCTGTACGGTCCCGGCGTCCGGCCCGGCCAGGAGCACGCCGGACTCCTCGAACGTCTCCCGCACGGCCGCACAGACCAGGATCCGGGCCAGTTCGGCAGACGCGTCCAGCCGCCTGCCCCACTCCGCGGCGTCCGGGCCCGCCCACGGGATGGTCTCGTCGGCGTCGGCGGGGTCCACGGAACCGCCGGGGAACACGTAGGCGCCGGCCGCAAACGCCATCGAAGACCGCCGCCGGAGCATGTAGACGCACAGGCCGGGCTCGGTGGCGCCGTCCGGCTGGCCGCCCGCGGCCGGACGCAGCAGCATGACGGTGGCCGCGTCGCGCGGTGTCACCGGAGGCACGGTCCCGTCAAGCACATCTCGCGCTCGTTCCGCGAACTGCGGCGGCAGCCGGATCGCGGACCGGGCCGGTGGTTCAGTCATTGGGCGGGGCGGCGGGGTATGGGCTAGCAGAGACCTCTACGATCAGCTCGATCTCGACCGGTGCGTCGAGCGGCAGCACCGGCGCCGCGACCGCGCTGCGGGCGTGCCTGCCCGCCTCGCCGAACACCTCAAGCAGCAGCTCACTGGCACCGTTCACGACCTGCGGCTGGCCGGTGAAATCGGGGGTGCTGGCCACGAAGCCGGTCATCTTGACGACCTGGGTCACCGCGGACAGCCCGCCGGTGACCGACGCAACCGCGGCCAGGGCGTTCAGCGCGGCGGTCCGGGCCAGCGCCGCCGCCTCGGCGGGGCTCACCTGCGCGCCCACCTTCCCCGTCAGCAGCAGCTTGCCCGCCACCATGGGCAGTTGGCCCGCCGTGTATACGTACCGGCCGGTGCGCACCGCGGGCACATAGGCCGCCAGCGGGGCGGGCACCGCGGGCAGTTCCAGCCCCAGTGCTGCGAGCCTGGCCTCAGGAGAGTCCGTCATTGCTTGGGCCGTTTCATGTACGCGACGAGTTGCTCGGGGTTTGGCCCGGGGATCACGGCCACCAGTTCCCAGCCGTCGTCTCCCCAGTTGTCCAGGATCTGCTTGGTGGCGTGCACCAGCAGGGGCACGGTCACATACTCCCATTTGGTCATTGGCAGTCAGGGGAGCAACAGCCCGCAGGCCGGTTCCCCAACCCCCTTTCGGTTCACAGGTGAGCTGGCTAGCCGACAGCCTACGGCGGCGGGATATCCAGAACCGCAGGATGCCGCCGGTCTGATTTGCCCTGGTGCACCGGCCCGCGGGAGAGACTCCGCGCGGGCCGGTCGCCGGTCCTGCTGCGGCTACGCCGCTTCGTTGGTGCCCGAGGGAGGATGGCTGGGTGGAAGCTCGCCGGGGCGGTCCACCTCCGGCAGCGGCGGGATCTCGGGGTCGGCAAGGGCCGCCTCGGGCGGCGGCTCGACCTCTGGCGGCGGCTCGATCTCGGGCGGGGGCTCGACGCCGCTGATCTCCTTTTCCGCCTCGGCGACCTCGGCGTCGCCGGTGTCGGCGAGCGAGGGGCCGACATTCAGCCGCTCCGCCGGCGTCATCTTCTCGAAGAACCGGAGCAGCTCAACCGGGACGGGCATGACCAGCGTGCTGTTGCGCTCCGAGGCGACCTCGACCACCGTCTGCAGCAGCCTGAGCTGGAGCGCGGCTGGGTCACGGGCCATGACGTTGGCGGCGGCGGCCAGGCGCTTGGACGCCTGGTACTCGCCGTCGGCGGTGATGATCCTGGCCCGCCGCTCGCGCTCCGCCTCGGCCTGCCTGGACATGGAGCGCTTCATGCCCTCGGGCAGGTTCACGTCCTTGATCTCCACCCGCTCGACGCGGATGCCCCACGGCCCCTCGGTCGGCTCGTCGATGATCCGCCGCAGCTCACGGTTGACGGTCTCGCGTTCGGCGAGCAACTGGTCCATCTCGGACTGGCCGATGATCGACCGCAGCGAGGTCTGCGCCTGCTGGGACACGGCGAACATGTAGTTCTGCACGTTGATGACGGCCTTGATCGGGTCCACCACGCGGAAGTACACCACGGCGTCCACCCGGACGCTGACGTTGTCCCTGGTGATGCCCTCCTGTGCGGGAACCGCCATGGCGATGATCTGCATGTTGACCTTCTGCAGCTTGTCGCCGATGGGGCGGATGATGGTCAGCCCCGGACCGCGGGTCTCCGGCAGGACCTTGCCGAACCTGAAGATCAGCCCGCGCTCGTACTGCTGCACTACTCGCATGCTGCGGCCGACGACGGTCAGTCCGCCGACCACAATGATGATCAGAACCACAAGGAGCGCTGCGAGCATGGGAACACCCCTTCTCTGCCGCTGCGCGCGGCCAAGGCGGCCGCCTTTTGCGAGCTAGCCTAATGACAATCCCGCCAGGCCGCGTCCTGCCGCGGCCGGCCGCCCTTCTGCCGCAGGCAGGGGGCTGTTCTGCCGCTGCACCGGCGGTGCGGAGCTTGGGGTGAGCGCGGATAGCCTGGTATTGGTGAGGGCTCGCGATTCTGACTGGGAAGGCGTGCGGCTGCACGTCGTCACTGGCAAAGGCGGCACCGGAAAGACGACGGTGGCCGCCGCAATGGCCCTTGCGCTCGCGTCGGCGGGCGGCCGGGTCCTGCTCATGGAGGTGGAGGGCCGGCAGGGGATAGCCCAGTTGTTCGACTGCGCGCCGCTGCCCTACGGGGAGCACAAGGTGGCGGTGGCGCCCGGGACGGCGACGGTCCCCGGCGGTGACGTCTACGCGCTCCCTGCCGACGCCGAATCGGCGCTCATCGAGTACCTGGAGATGTTCTATAACCTCCGGCACGCCGGCCGGACCCTGACCAGGTTCGGCATCGTCGACTTCACGACCACGATCGCGCCGGGACTGCGGGACGTGCTGCTGACCGGCAAGGCCGCCGAGGCCACCCGGCGGCGGAAGCGCGGGGCCCACCTCTACGACGCGGTGGTGATGGACGCCCCGCCGACCGGCCGAATCAGCCGTTTCCTCAATATCGCGTCCGAGGTGTCAGGGCTGGCCAAGGTGGGGCCGATCCGGGCACATGCCGACACCGTGCAGCGGGTGATCCGCTCGCCGGAGACCGCGGTGCACTTCGTCACGGTGCTGGAGGAGATGCCGGTGCAGGAGACGCTGGACGGGATCGCGGAACTGCGCGGCCTGTCCAGGGGCGGGCTCCAGCTCGGCGGGGTCATGATCAACATGGTGCGGCCCACCGGGCTCACCGACGACCAGCTCACGGCGGCGGCGCAGGACAACCTCGACCGGCATGAGCTGGTGCTGGGGCTGAAAACGGCCGGCATCGAGGGCAGCCTGGGACCCAACGGCAGCACCGACGTGGCCGACGCCCTCGCCGTCGAGCTTGGCGAGCACGCAACCCAGGTGCTGAACCAGCGCGAGCACCGGCGCGTGCTGACCGGCGCCGGTCAGCCCTGCTACGACCTTCCGCTGGTTACCGACGGCATGGACCTGGCCGGGCTGTACCGGCTCGCGGCGGCCCTGCAGGAGCAGGGGGCCGCGTGAGCGGGGAGACCAAGGTGCCGCCGCGGCTGGACACCGACCGCCTGCTCGACGACCCGCGCACCCGGATCATCGTGTGCTGTGGCTCGGGCGGGGTGGGAAAGACCACGACGGCGGCCGCGCTCGGCCTGCGGGCCGCCGAACGGGGGCGGCACGTGGTGGTGCTCACGGTTGACCCGGCACGCCGGCTCGCCCAGTCCATGGGCCTGTCCAGCCTGGACAACACGCCACGGCCGGTGCCGCTGCCGGACGCCGCGGCTGGCGGCACTCTGCACGCCATGATGCTGGACATGAAGCGCACGTTCGACGAGATCGTCGAGGCGCACGCCGACCCCGACCGGGCCGAACAGATCCTGGCCAACCCCTTCTACCAGTCGCTCTCCTCGAGCTTCGCCGGCACG
>DASXKD010000647.1:0-16615 GCA_036497045.1 Streptosporangiaceae bacterium
GGCGTCGGCGGCCGCGTGCATGCGCAACTACCTGATCCTGCGGGACAAGGTCCGCGCATTCCGGGCCGACCCCGATGTCCGGCAGGCACTCAATGCCTCGCAGGTAGACCGGCTGGCCGTGCCGACGCTGGCCGAGGGCGAAACCTGGCGCGACATCATGGAGTTCGCTCCTGACACCGATGCCCTTGGGGAACGGGGGATGGCCTTCGAGCAGCTGGACCAGCTCGCGCTCGAATACCTGTACGGGGTCCGCTGAGGCGGCTAGGTCGAGATGTCGGGGTAGGGCAGGCTCCAGTGCGCCAGCCGTTCGGCGTACTCACGCTGGAACGCCAGCGGCTCGGCGTAGTCGCGCTCGAACAGGGCGATGAACAGGGTCAGCGTCAGGAAGTTGTGCGCGCCCATCTCGAACAGCGTGACGTAGTCATGGCTGGCCAGCGCCTCCCGTTCGGCGTCGGTGAACTTCAGCCAGGTGCTGCGCTCGGCCCCGGGGCAGTTGAGGATCACGTTGGCCTGCTCGGCCTCCCACCAGGCCACGGTGCCGCGCGGGTCGGCGCGGTAGCGCTCGACCAGTTCCGGGTCGCGGTCGATCGTGTACAGGAACTTGTTCAGCAGGTACTTGCTCACGCGTCCACCCCGTTCGGGTACCAGGTGAAGTAGGCCTCCATGGTGTGGAAGAGGTCAAGCGAGTCGGCGTAGTCGGCCTTGGCGTTCTCCCCCGCGACGCCCATCATCAGCATGAAGTCCATGAAGCCGTGGGTCGCGTTGCCCGGCTCCCACAGGCTGTCCAGGCTGACCTGCGCCAGGGCCGAGTCCAGGTCGCCCGAGGCGATCCAGCCGACCGCCTTGCGGTCGAACTCGGGGTCCGGGCCGTGCGGGCCGAACTGCCGCGGG
Organism: Streptosporangiaceae bacterium; assembly: GCA_036497045.1. GTDB lineage: Bacteria > Actinomycetota > Actinomycetes > Streptosporangiales > Streptosporangiaceae > DASXKD01. The sequence continues at coordinate 892 of DASXKD010000647.1, forward strand.
CCGCCCAGTTCCAGCGACAGGTGCCCGGTGCCGACGATCGCCACACGCTGGTCACTAGGCCATGACTCGACCAGCCGGCGGATTGTCTTGCCCAGCTCCACGAAGCGCTTCGGCTGGGGCATCGGCGGAGCGAAGATATTGGTGTACACGGGCACGATCGGCAGGTCCGCCTCTGGCCGCAGGGTGATAAGCGGGCAGGTGATGCTGTGATCGACTCTCAATTCATTGCTGAACGCCAAGTCGAAGCCGGCGTCGATGCCCTCGCGCAGCAGGTACCCGGATAGTTCTTCGTGCCCGGCCATGAACATCCGCGGCAGGCCGAATTCCCGCTCCTCGTTGTAGAAGTTCCCGTCGTAGAACGGTGCCTTCCCGATGAGGAACTGCGGCATGTTGTCCAGCCAGATCTGATGGAAGTGATCGGAGCCGACCATCACGAGCACGTCGGGACGGGCCCGGGTCAGCGTTTCCCTGAATGCCTCGATCTTGGCGACCCACTCGTCCGCGAACGGCGGCCGGTCCTCTCCCGTGGCGGTGCTCGCACGGTAATAGAACGGATGGTGGGTGGATGCGATGACCGCGGCGACGTGGGCCATGGCGGCTCCTAATTTCCCTAGGTTTTCACGCCCTGCCGGATCAGCAGCGCTGGCGGGCCGGTGGCTGGCATTGTCACTGATGGCAGGCCGGACGGCCCGCCGGAAGCTTCTTGACAGCAGCCTGCGAACAGGCCAGCGTTCCGTCAAGCTAGACATGACCGCTCTACGGACGCTTGTCCGATCCTAGGATGACCACTGCCTGAACCGGAGGTAGGACATGACAACACCCAGTCCGGCGGCTGCTGCGGACTTCGCGCCTGGGCGGCCGGTGGTGTTCCGCAACGCCACCGTGCTCACCATGGATGAAGGGCATCACGTTCTGCGTGGTGGCGACGTGCTGGTTTCCGGTGAGCGGATCGCCGCGGTGGGCCCTGCCCTTGAGGCACCCGCGGACGCCGTCGAGATCGACGCGACCGGCGGCATCGTCATGCCCGGCATGATCGACACCCACCGGCACATGTGGCAGACCGCGATGCGCGGGTACGGCGCCGACTGGACGCTCAGCCAGTACTTCGTCTGGTACTACCTCCAGTGGGGCAAGAGCTTCCGGCCGCAGGACGTGTACGCGGGCAACCTGCTGTCCGCGATCGAGGCGATCGACGCCGGTGTGACCACCACGGTGGACTGGTCCCACGGCCTGCAGACCACCGAGCACGCCGACGCCGCGGTCGACGCACTGGAAGAGGTACCTGGGCGGTTCGTGCTGGCCTACGGCAACATCCAGCAGGGCCCATGGGAGTGGTCGGCCGCACCGGAGTTCCGCGACTTCGTCAGCCGCCGGTTCACCAGCGGCAACGACATGCTCGGCCTTCAGATGGCATTTGACATCACCGGAGGCGAGGAGTTCCCGGAGCGGGCAGCCTTCGAGGTGGCCAGGGAGCTTGGCCTGCCGGTGACCACGCATGCAGGGGTCTGGGGCGTGACTACCGACGCGGGCATCCAGAAGATGCACGAGGGCGGGTTCATGACCCCGTCCACCATCTACGTGCACGCGTCCAGCCTGTCGGCCGACTCCTACAACCGGATCGCCGCGACCGGCGGCTCGGCGTCGCTGTCAACCGAGAGCGAGCAGAGCGCCGGGCAGGGCTACCCGCCCACCTGGAAGCTGCGCGATCACGGCATCCCCGTGTCGCTGTCCATGGACACCAGCGTGTGGTGGAGCGGCGACCTGTTCTCGGCCATGCGCGCGACGCTGAGCGCGGACCGGGTCAGGGAGCACCTGGAGGCACATGCCAAGAACGAGACCGTGACCAATCACAAGCTGCGCGCCGAGCAGGTGGTGAGCTGGGCGACCCGCGGCGGGGCCGCGGCGCTGGGCCTGGACGGCGCGATCGGCAGCCTGGAGCCGGGCAAGAAGGCCGACATCGTGCTCATCAAGAACGACGACTCGCCGGTCATGGTCCCACTGCTGCACCCGTACGGCCACGTGGTGTTCCAGGCCCAGCGGTCCGACGTGCACACGGTGGTGGTCAACGGCCGGGTGGTGAAGTACGACCACCGGCTGGTCGGCACGGACCTGGCCAACGCACGGCAGTCCATCGAGAGGACGGTCGAGCACCTGCAGGGCGCGCTGGGGCCCGAGGCCTGGATCGAGGGGATGCACCCGGAGATCCCGGAGACCCGGGTGGTGCACAACCCCTACACCTACACCTACAACGAGGGCGGCCAGGCCGGGCAGCCCGACGCATGATCCCCGGCCCGCCGGAATCTAATATCGTCGATGTGACAACCGCGGCGGCATCCCTGGTCGGCGGAGGCAGGGGTTTTCGGATTTGCCACGCCATCGCCGGCAGCATGTCTCCCCCGTGATCACTGGCGCGCCGGGTTTGAGGTTGCGGCGATAAGGGCGTCGCCGAGTGGGGTGCGGCGGTACAGGACCGAGCGCCCGGACCGGGCTTTGGTGAGTAGCCCGGCGTTGTGCAGGATGGTGAGATGGTCGCCGACCGCGCCGGCGGCGAGCGGGAGGCTGCGGGCTAGCTGGGTGGTGCTGGCCGGCTGGTCCAGCGCGGTGAGCAGGCCAGCGCGGGCCCGCCCGACGAGGGCGCCGAGCGCACCCTGGGTGGCTGTCGCCGGCGTTTCCCACAGCGCGGCGATCCCACGCGCGGGGTAGATCAGCGTCGCCGGCCAGGGCTCGTCGACGTGCGCGGACACCTGCGGCCACAACAACACCGAGGGCACCAGCAGCAGCCCCCGGCCGCCGAGGGAGACGGTCCGGTTTTCCGCGGACCGCAGGATTTCTATGGCCCCGTCGCGCCAGCGGACCCGGGGGTGCAGCCCGTCCAGTGCCGCGCCCCAGCCAGCCCTGCTGAGCTGCCCGGCGCGGTGTACCACATCGCGTTCACACAGGGCACGAAGCTGCAGCCAGTCGGCGGCGAGCAGCTCGTACCAGGCGGTCTGCAGGGCGCGGGCGGTCCGCTCCACGACATCCTCGCTGCGCAGGACGGCCAGGACCCGTTGGTCAGAGGCAGGCCGGAGGCTCAGGCACCGGGCGATCTCGTGCCGCGCGTCCGGCAGCGCGGTCGCGCGGACCGTGGCCAGGTCGTCGTCGATGCTCTGGGCCAGGCTGCGCGGCGGCGGCGCGGCGAAACCGGGCCCCCGCGTGCGGCTGTGCAGCGCAAGCACCACGTCGAGGTCGGTGGTGGCGCGGAGCCTGCGGTAGACCGGCATCAGCCGGGCTGACCAGGCGCCGGGCAGCCGGTACGGCGACAGGCCGGAGAGCTTGCGGAGCAGACTGTCCAGCTCGAATAGCGGCGAGATCGCGAACCGGCTCCGCAGCAGGTCATCCGCGCCCACCTCAAACCGCAGCACGCTCCCAACCTTACGTCCAGAAACGTAACAATGGCTCCCGCTGCGGCTGGCGCGAAGGCTAGCTGTATGACCACAACCGCCCCCGCCGCACAGCGGGTGACCTACCGGGAGGTGTTCGCCGAGCCCCGATTTCGGCTGCTGTTGCTGACCCGGTCACTGGCCATCGGCGCCGACACGCTGCGCACGGTGGCGCTGTCCATGCTGATCTTCGCGGTCACCGGCTCCCCGCTGCTCGCCGCCGTCACCTACGGCGTCGCTTTCCTGCCGCAGGCGATCGGGGGAACGCTGCTCGGCGCCCTCGCCGACCGCGTGCGGCCTCGCCCGCTCATCACCGCGGGCTACGGCCTAGAAGCCACCACCGCAGCGGTACTCGCCCTGGCCGGCCTGCCCGCCGGGGCCAGCCTGGCCCTGGTTGCCGGCATAGCCACCTTGACGCCAGTGTTTGGCGGCGCGTCCAGCCGGCTGATAGCCGAAGCGCTGGATGGCGACGCCTACGTGCTGGGGCGCTCACTGGCCAACATCGCCGCCTCCGCCTCCCAGCTCCTCGGTCTGGCCGCAGGCGGCGCGGCCGTGGCCGCCCTCGGCGCCCGGCACGCCCTGCTGGTGACCGCCGCATGCCACCTGGCAGCCGCGGCGGCGGTCCGGGTGCGGCTGCCAGGCCTGCCCGCGACAGCAAAGCCGCCCGGCCAGCTGCCGGCGTCTGTGCTGCGGCAAAGCTGGACGGTGAACCGGCAGCTCATCACCGACCCAGCCGTGCGGATCCTACTGCTGGCCACATGGCTGCCACCGGCCTTCCTTGCCGCCGCCGAGAGCCTGATCGTCCCCTACGCCGCCCAGCACCGTTTCCCAGCCAGCTCACCAGGCCTGCTGCTCGCCTGCGTCCCCGTCGGGATGATCGCCGGAGACTTCGCTGCCGGCCGGCTCCTGCGACCCGCCACCCGCGAGCGGCTCACCATCCCCCTCATGATGCTGGCCGGGTTGCCGCTGCTCGCCTTCGCCGCCGGCCCCCCGCTGCCGGCCGCCGCCGGTCTTCTGGCCGTTACCGGCATCGGCCCCGCCTACATCCTCGGCATCCAGCGCCGCTTCCTGGACGCGGTGCCCCCACTGGTCCTCGGCCAGGCATTCGGGCTGCTGTCAACGGGCCTGATGACCTTCCAGGGCGCCGGACCCGCCCTCTTCGGGGCAGTCGCCCAAACCACCTCGCCCGGGCCGGCCATGGCGCTCGCCGGAGCAGCCATCATCATGACCGCACTCGGCCTGCTTCCCGCGTTGCGCACCGTGACGGTGCCTGATGCTGATCGGCCCGGCCCGCGACGGGGCGCCGCCGGAGCTAGGCGTGCTCGGGCTCGACAGCGACGATCCGGTGATCATCCATGCGTTACCGCTGCGACCCAAGTTCTACCGGTTCCTGGGCTGAGGAAGTGATCATATGAAGCACACCGACGCCGAGATCGAACAGGCAGCGCGCCTGCTACGCCATGCCCCGCCAGCATCGATTCCACGATCATGAGGGCTCCTCAGTGCATCTGCGTCGTGATCATGGGCTTGCTCTCAGAGTCCCTCGCCTCGCGAGAGGAAGGCAGCGTCATGGGGCGGACCAGGGTTGCAGTTCCTTCCGGCCCGGGATCCGCGGCGCTGCGTGTGGGACGGTTCTGGGATGGAGGACTACCGCATCGTCAACAAAGCCAACTGGGATGAGCGGGTTCCCGCCCACGTCGCGTCCCCGGACTATGGGGTCGCGCGGTTCGCCGAGGACCCAGAGTTCCTCAGCCAGGTCGTCCGGTTCGACCTGCCCCGGCTGGGTGATATCGCCGGGCTCCGCGGCGTTCACCTGCAATGTCACATCGGCACCGACACGATCTCGCTGGCCCGGCTGGGCGCCTCGATGACCGGGCTGGACTTTTCCGCGCCGGCCGTGGAGCAGGCCCGGCGCCTGGCCGCCCAGGCGGGCGCTGACGCCAGTTTCGTGGAGGCCGACGTCTACTCGGCCACCGAGGTGCTCGGATCCGGTGTGTTCGGCCTGGTCTACACGGGTGTCGGTGCGCTGTGCTGGCTGCCCAGCATCCGCCGCTGGGCTGGTCAGGTGAGCGGCCTGCTGCAGCCCGGAGGGCGGTTGTTCCTGCGTGAGGGCCACCCGGTGCTCTGGGCCTTGGATGACACCCGCGCCGACGACCTGCTCGTGCTGCGCTATCCCTACGTCGAGCGGGACGAGCCGCTGGTGTTCGACGAGGTCGGCACCTACGTCGAGACTGACGCGGTCTTCGAGCACAACCTCACCCAGGAGTGGAACCACGGTCTCGGGGAGATCGTGACAGCCCTGCTGGACTCGGGTATGGAGATCACCGCCCTGGCCGAACATGACAGCGTGCCGTGGGAGGCCTTGCCCGGAGTGATGGAGCAGGCCGGCGGTGGCGAGTGGCGGCTGACCAGCCAACCCTGGCGGCTGCCGCACAGCTACACTCTGCAAGCCGTCAAGCGCCAGTGAGCGGATCCTCCGGGCTCAGGGCGCGGCGGCCACGCGATCGTGGCAGTTTGGCCCTGACCGCTTACCGCTCATCGTGCTCCACCAGGCCGTCTGAGTGGACTGTCACGGCTGCGCCGTCCACTCGATGATCAGGCGGCTGGCCCACTGGCGCTGCCACCGCGTTCCCCCCCGGCCGGCCGGGGGGTGCACCGGCCGCGAAGAAGATCACTACCGCGACCGCGGGTCCCCGCCAGCCCGGCACGCCGGACCGGGCACCATACAACTCATGGCCCCACTGAGCGACACCGCCAAAACCACCCTGCAACGGCGGGTCGCTGCCCACCATGCACAGCACTGGCCGCAGTTGAGCAACCTGGACGTGCGCTGGCGCGGCAGCTACGCCTACATCGATGCCGGCACCCCCGACGGCGAGGTGTGGCAACTGTGCCGGCTGAAATGGAACGGCCACCCCGATCACTGGGAATTCGCCATCTACCTGGCCAGCCGCGACGGCTACGAACCCAACATCCTGCCCTCCGGCTGGCCCACCGGAACTCCCGAAGAAGCCATCGACTGCGCCGGGCTCCTCTACCTCAACGACTGGACCCAGCCCCCGAAGGATTAACGCGGCGCTGCACTAGTGGGCCACCAGCACGTCACCGCCTCGTGAAGACGCGGTCAGGCGGGCTGCCACAGCTCGACCCGATTGCCCTCGGGATCGGTGACCCATCCGAACCGGCCGACACCCTCCATGTCCTGCGTCTCTGTAGCCACGTCCGCTCCCTTGGCGCGCAATTGCGCGAGCATCGCATCCAGGTCGCGGACCCGGAAGTTGAGCATGCTCTGCTGGGCGCGGGACCCGAAGTAGCCGGTCTGGGACTCGAACGTCGCGAACACCGTCAGCCCGGCTTCCTGACGCCACAGGCCGTTCTCATCGGCGTCCAGGCCCAGGCAATCGCGATACCACGCGCCCAGGGCCGCTGGGTCGGCGGCCCGCAGGAAGTATCCACCGATCCCAAGCACACGTTCCATGCCGCAATCTTGCCAGGACGCGATCGGGCGGGCTGGCACCACACCATTGCCCGCTTCACACCCCTGGTCGCAATGGGTGAGCACCACTGGCAAGATCTCCCTGGCCGGTTCAGCTACTTTTGCGGCGACTCAACACGGCGTTGAGCCCTGCCGAGGCCACGATGATCCGGCCCAGGATGTAGACCCACAACAAGACGGCCAGTGCGATTCCCAAAGCGCCGTAGGTATTGGTTTTTCTCGCCACCAGGTGGCCGATCCAGTAGGTCGTCAGCAGATGGAGCACGTCCGCCCCTATGGCCATCAGCAGCGCCCCGGGAACCAGTGCGCGCGCTGGTGCGGGCGGATGAGGCAGCTTCCAGGACACCTGCCACCACAGGGCAAACGACAATGCGGTGATCATCACGATGGCGATCACCGCTCCCGCGATGCCCGAGGAGTTGCGCACGTCGTTGATGGCTACGCCCAGCGCCGACACGGCCAGGGTGAAGCCGATCAGGACCAGCCTGGGAACCACCCCGGCAGGTACCACTCGTGGTATGCGCCAAATGAGCCAGTGCACGATATAAAGGGCCTTCAGCAGGTTGCCCGCGGTCAGGAACAGCGCCACCGCCGCCCCCGCGACCAGGACGGTCAGAGTCCACGCGCTTTGGTCCTGGGCAGTTACCACGGCGCTAGCCAGCACCCCGGTGATCCCGATATCCCTGGCCAGCTGCGCGGGATCCTGGCTGATAGCGCCAGATACCGCGCCCAGCACCGTGAAGACCACGTACACGAACGGCACCATGAACAGGAAGATCCGGAAGGCCAGCGCGCCTGCCAGGATGCCGCCGCCAACCCGGGCGTCCAGCTCCTGGACCAGAAACCCCGCATCCACCAAGCCCGACCGCTGGCGGCGGGCGTTGAGCTCCTCTTCCAGCCGCGTGCGCTCGGAGGCCGCCCGCTGGCGTGCATAGCCTGCCGATCGGCGGATCCGCCCGGGGGCATGACCGGGTGAGGCGACCTCAGCCGGTACGCCATCGGTGCTGGGGAGCACGTTAACAGCCGGGGGGTCAACCTGCGATTGCGGAACGCCAGAGACGGCAGGCCGGTGATCTTCCGGCATGAGCCCAGGCTAGTACGCCAGCCCAGCACGCCCGAGATAAGCACGTTGTTGCCCTCGGTCAAAACGCTGGGTCAGCGCCGTCCCCGGCCTCGGTACCGGGCTGACACGGCGGCTGCGCCGCGTCCGGTTGCCGGGCTTGCGGTGGTGGTTTCTGCTGCGACAGCGGCTGGGCGTGGTTGCGGCGCTAGCCGCTCGGCGGGCTTCCCGGCTATCACGCGCAGCAGCGTGGAGCCAGGGTTGACGGTGGCAGCGAGCGGGACGACGTGTGCCTTCCGCATCAGGGCACGCACGTCGGCCGCCTGTGCGGTGGTCTGCAGGGTAACCACCACGCCGCTGGCGCCGGCCCGGCCGGTCCGGCCGGAGCGGTGCAGGTAGGCCTTGTGTTCGGCGGGTGGGTCGGCATGGATGACCAGGTCGATGCCGTCTACGTGGATGCCGCGGGCGGCGATGTCGGTAGCGACCATGACGCGGACCGCCCCGGAGGCGAAGCGCTCGAGGTTGCGCGCCCTCGTGGGCTGAGTGAGGTTTCCGTGCAGCTCGGCAGCGGGGATGCGGGCGGCGACCAACTGACGGACCAGCTTGCGTGCGCCATGCTTGGTCCGGGTGAAGATCAGCGACCGGTTGGCGCCGGCGGCGAGGGCGGCGACAACTGGCACCCGGTCGGCGGGGGCGACGGTGAGCAGGTGGTGGACGATCGGCGTGGGCGCACCGGGCGGGTCGACGGCATGCTCGGCCGGATTGTCGAGGAACCGGCGGACCAGGACATCCACGGCGTGGTCGAGGGTCGCGGAGAACAGCATCCGCTGCCCCTCCGGCGGGGTTGCGTCCAGCAGCCGGCGGACGACCGGCAGGAAGCCGAGGTCGGCCATGTGGTCGGCTTCGTCTACCACGCTGATCTCGACGTCGCCGAGATGGCAGTGCCCTTGGCCGATCAGGTCGGCCAGGCGCCCCGGGCAGGCGACGATGATGTCCACCCGGTTATGTAGCGCCGCCACCTGCGGCCGTTGCGGCGTGCCGCCGAAAATCGTGGCGACCTTCAAGCCGACGGCGCTCGCTAGCGGCCGAAGGACATTCTGGACCTGGCTGGCCAGTTCGCGGGTTGGCACGAGCACCAGCCCACGGGGACGGCCGGCGCTGGTGTGCCCATCGGCCAGCCTGGCGGCCAGCGGAATGCAGAACCCGAGAGTCTTGCCGGAGCCGGTCTGGCCTCGGCCGAGGATGTCGGCGCCGGCCAGGGCATCGGGCACGACGGCGGCCTGGATGGGGAAGGGCGCGTCGATGCCTGCTGCGGCCAGCGCGGCGATCAGTGGCACCGGCACGCCAAGCGACGCAAAGGTCGGTATCTGCGCGGCGCCCAATGGCCTTGGGCGCCCACGTTCCCGGCGCAGGGCAGGAGTACGTTCGATGAGCTGAGCTGTCATGAGAGTCGTCTTCCGGACTTAAGGTGGCCGCATCTAGGCGGGCCACCACGTCCGTGGAAACCAGCTTGCTCACTGAGCGATGTACGACCGGCGCGCCCTGATGGCTACGCCTCAGTAAACACAATGCCTCTCGACAGTACCTGACCCGAGGCCGTGATTCGTACCTGACGCGAGACCGTGATCCGTGCGGCTATGGCCGATACCGGCCCGGGAAGGCGCATGATGGTAGGTATGAAGGCACCCCGCGCCGCGGCCCGGCGCCATCTGCCCGGCAGCCCGTTCGCTCCCCCGGCTCCGGCGCCCCCGGCCGAGACGTTCGCCGTCCAGGATCAGGTAACCCACGACAAGTACGGGCTCGGCGTCATACTCAGCGTGGAAGACCACGCCGTGCTAGTGGACTTCCGTCCGCAGCAACGGCGGATCCCACTCCCTTGCGCCAAGCTCACCAAGCTGTAACGTCCCTCAGCCGGGTGCACGCACGATGGTCCAACCCCGGGCATGCACCCAGGCTCTGGTGCCGTGGGGTTAGCTGATGGCCATGACGTTTTCCGCCTGGGGTCCCTTCTGGCCCTGGGTGATGTCGAACTCGACCTTCTGCCCTTCCTCCAAGCTGCGATAGCCGTCGCCGGTGATCGCGCTGAAGTGTACGAACACGTCTTGGCCACCCTCGACCGCGATGAAACCGTACCCCTTGTCGGCGTTGAACCACTTCACAGTGCCCTGAGCCATGTGCCCTCTCCTGGTGTGACGCTCTTCGGGTCACACGTGCGCGCGACCCGGGTTGGCGCGACCGCCTGCCAGTCCAGGTCTGGCTTGGGATGCCCTCGGCGCCCGCTGTCAAATTTCGCAGGCGCTGTGACACGTACACGAATTTCGACTCCAACCGCGCCCATTAAACACCATCGCACGCCCTCGCGGCCCAGCCGACGCAAGTAACGATGGCACGGCCACGGGTTTCCCAGATCCCGGGTGCAGCACTCGACGCCGGCCACACGCCCGCGGGGGCTGTTCGCTTTGACTGGTGCGGCTAGAACCGCCACCGCGTCGCGCCGCCAGGATCGACGGTGCCCAGCGCTGTCGCCGTGCGCGGGGTGAGGCGGTACACGTGCCACGGCGGTGGCCCGGCCGAGGGGGCGCTGTATTCAGGCGCTGGCCCAGGCTTCGCTGCGCTGCCACAGTTCCCCAGCCAGTTCCGGGGTGGCGACCGCGCTGGGTTCCCGCTCGCGGGAGCCGTCGTAGAACCGGCCGGTCACGCCTTCCAATTCCGGCGCGGTGGCGCAGTACAGCGAGGTCGCCGCGCCCTGCTCGGTGGACAGCATCCGCATCTTCATCAGCGGACGGACCGGCCACGGGACCCGCCGCCAGATGTCGGAGGCGATCACCCCCGGGTGCAGCGCGTAGGTCGTGATGCCGCGCCCCTCGGTGCGGCGGGCGAGTTCAGCGGAGAACAGCACGTTGCTGAGCTTGGAGACGGCGTACTCACGCAGCCCGGTCCGGCTGGCCGTGGGCCTGCGAACCGCATCGAAGTCGATCCCCTTCGCCTGGTAGTGGGAGTCGCTGGAGACCGTGACCACCCGGGCCGGCGCGCTCGCGGCAAGGCAGTCGAGCAGCGCCGTGGTCAGCGCGAAGTGCCCCAGGTGGTTGACGCCGAAGGCAAGCTCGAAGCCGTCCTTGGTGAGGCCCCTGGCCCCGGCGACTCCGGCGTTGTTGATCAGCACATGCAGCGGTTCCCCCCGAGCCACCAACTCCGCGGCGCAACTGCGGACCGAGGCCAGGTCGGCCAGGTCCAGGGGCAGGAACGCGACCGCGTCGTTCCCGGTGGCGGCCGCGATCTGTGCGGCGGCGGCCCGGCCCTTCTCCGCCGAGCGGCAGGCCACGAAGACCTTGCCGCCTCGCCGGGCTAGATCATCGGCCGTGGCGCGGCCGATCCCGGTGTTGGCCCCGGTGATCAGGAAGGTGCGCCCGGACAGGGCGGCTGGGTTCGCGGACATGGTGACTTTGTACCGCACCCGCCAGTATCTATGGCCGCAAGGCCCCGGCGGCGCCCTGGCCGCGTGGGCTGGCCGCGTGGGCTGGCCGCGGCCGTGCCACGGCGACGACCGGCCCCGGGATCGCCGACCCCGCACCTGCCCCGGCTGCCGGTGTCACAGCGGGCGCGGGGCAGGGCTGGCCGCGTTATGCTCGCCCAATAACAGCAGGAAGCGGGCACGGCCCGGCATTTGCAGGAGCCACAGGTGCGGATCGCGGGAGAGAAACGGCAGCGGGAGCCGACGGTCACCGGCGCAGCTACCGAAGCCGCCGAGCTGAGCGCGGCTGCCGCGGCGGCACGGTCCGCGCGCCGCCGCCGGATGTGGATCATCCTCGGTGTGGCCGCAGTGCTGCTCATCGGCCTGAACGCCTATGCGGCGTTCGCGCTCACCAGCGAGAACAATGCGACCGCGGGCGCGAACCTGCGGCCGTCGGGCATCCCGGCGAACATCTCGACCAGCCTGGCCAACCTGATGCAGCTCTCGCCGGTACCCGGCGTCCGGGCACCTGGGTTCACCCTCACCGACCAGCGCGGCCACACGATGAGCCTGGCCAGCCTGCGCGGCAAGGTCGTCGTGCTCGAATTCATGGACCCGCACTGCACCGACATCTGCCCGATCGTGTCGCAGGAGTTCGTGGACGCCTACCACCGGCTGGGGGCACGGGCGGCCCAGGTCGTGTTCGCGGCGATCAACGTGAACCAGTACCACGCGACGGTGGCGAACATGGCCACCTTCTCCAACGCGCAGCGGCTGAACACGATCCCGGGCTGGCATTTCTTCACCGGCCCGGTGCCCGCGCTGAAGACCGCGTGGCGCAACTACAACATCGGGGTCGCCGCGTCCAGCCCGAACGCCGACATCATCCACACGTCGTCGGTGTACTTCATCGACGCCCAGGGCCGGGAGCGCTTCGTCGCGTCGCCGATGGTGAACCACACCGCGAAAGGGATGGCCTACCTGCCGCTGGCGCAGATCTCCGACTGGGCCGGCGGGATCGCACAGCTGGCCACCGACCTGGCACACTGACCGGCTCAGCGGCCGGTCCTGGCGCGGGATCGTCACCGTGCGGCCAGTTCAGGGCAGCTGCTCCGGCTCAGCCGCCCGTCTCCCCGTCGAGCAACCGGCGTACGGCCTGCGGCAGGCCAGTCGCGGCGCGGTCGTTCACACCGACGCGACGACCGCCTTGGCGGGGAGCGCCGGGCCCACGGCGCCGGCCAGTTCTGTGACGGCGGCCGACCTCCAGAGCACCCTGCGATCCTACGGCCCGGCCGGGCACGCCTGTAGGCCAACTTGTAAGGGAAGCCTTATCAGGCTAGACTTATGATATGGGCGAAGTACCGGACGTGCACGACCTCGCGGCGGCGCTGCGGGTCAGTATCGGCCTGCTGCTGCGGCGCCTGCGCCAGGTGCGCCCCGATGACGAACTCACCCTGCCGGAAAGCTCGGCCCTCGCCCGGCTGGACCGTACCGGCCCGGCCACCCCGGGTGCGCTGGCCAAGGTGGAGCAGATCAGCCCGCAGTCCATGGGGGCGACGCTCGCCGCGCTCGAGACACGCGGCCTGATCGAGCGGCACTCGGATCCGGCGGACGGCAGGCGGGTGGTCCTGTCGGTCACCGGCGCAGGCCTGGAGCTGCTGCGAAACAAGCGCGGCGCGCGGATCGAACAGCTGGCCCTGGCCCTGTCGGCCGGGTTCACCGCCGCGGAACTCAGGCAGCTGGCTGCGGCCGCACCGCTGCTCGAGCGGCTGGCGCAGAGCATCTGATGGCGGGCAGGCTGACCACGGGCGACCGGTACAAATGGGTGGCGTTGTCGAACACGACCGCCGGCGTGTTCATGTCCGCCCTCGACGGGTCGATCGTCATCATCGCGCTGCCGGCCATCTTCCGCGGCATCCATCTCGACCCGCTCGCCCCGGGCAATGTCGTCTACCTGCTGTGGATGATCATGGGGTACCGGCTGGTGCAGGCCGTGCTCGTGGTCAACCTCGGCCGCCTCGGCGACATGTTCGGCCGGGTCAAGATCTACAACGCGGGCTTCGCGGTGTTCACCGTCGCCTCGGTCCTGCTGTCGTTCGATCCGTACCTCGGCGCCCGCGGCGCGCTGTGGCTGATCGGCTGGCGGGTGTGGCAGGCCGTCGGCGGGTCCATGCTCATGGCCAACTCGGCCGCGATCTTGACCGATGCCTTCCCCGCCGACCAGCGCGGCTTCGCCCTCGGCACCAACCAGGTCGCGGCGATCGCCGGCCAGTTCATCGGCCTGGTGGCGGGGGGCATACTGGCCGCTATTGACTGGCGCGCGGTGTTCTGGGTCAACGTGCCTGTCGGGGTGTTCGGGACGCTGTGGGCCTACCGCATGCTGCGGGACAACGGGGAACGGCACCCTGGCCGCATCGACTGGTGGGGCAACATCACCTTCGCCGTCGGCCTGAGCGCGGTGCTGATCGCGATCACCAACGGCATCCAGCCCTACCACGGGCACGCCATGGGCTGGACCAACCCCGTGGTCGTCGCCATGCTGGCCGGCGGCCTCATCTTGCTCGCGGCGTTCGTGGTGATCGAGGCACGGATCGCCGAGCCGATGTTCCAGCTCGCTCTGTTCCGGATCCGGGCGTTCACCGCGGGCAACATCGCGGGCCTGGCGGTCTCGATCGCCCGGGGCGGGCTGCAGTTCATGCTGATCATCTGGCTGCAGGGGATCTGGCTGCCGCTGCACGGCTACGACTACAGCAACACGCCCTTGTGGGCCGGCATCTTCCTGCTGCCGCTCACCGCCGGCATCCTGATCGCCGGCCCGACCTCGGGCCTGCTTTCCGACCGGTTCGGCGCCCGCGGCATCGCGACCGCCGGGATGGTGGTGTTCGGCGCCAGCTTCATCGGCTTGATGCTGCTGCCAGTGAACTTCTCCTACTGGGCGTTCGCCCTGCTCACCGGGCTGAACGGGATCGGCGGCGGGATGTTCGCCGCACCGAACTCCTCCTCGATCATGGGCAGCGTCCCGGCCAGGTACCGGGGCGCGGCCTCGGGCATGCGCGCTACCTTCCAGAACTCAGGCACCGCGCTTTCGATCGGGGTGTTCTTCTCGCTGATGATCGCCGGGCTGGCGAGCAGCCTGCCGAAGACCCTGGCCAGCGGCTTGCACCAGCAGGGCGTGCCGGCCGCGCTCGCGCACCAGGTCGCCGCCCTGCCACCGGTCGCTTCGCTGTTCGCGGCCGTCCTCGGGGTGAACCCCGTGCAGCACGTGCTCGCCGCCCACGGTGCGCTGTCCTCGCTGTCCGCCGCGCACCAGCGGGTTCTCACCGGCCGGCAGTTCTTCCCCGAGCTGATCTCCGGGCCGTTCCACCAGGGCCTGTCCGTGGTGCTTGTGGTCGCGGCCGCGCTGGCGGCGCTCGCCGCTCTCGCCTCGCTGCTGCGCGGCCGCCACGACACCGGCCGCGACAGCACCGGCGGCGACGGCAGCGCCCGCGGCGGCACCGGCCGCGCGGCACCACCGGCCGGCCCCGGCGAGCGGGCTGCCTCGCCGCAGCAGATTTCGGCGTGACCCGGGCACGGGACGTCAGCGGGCTGGGACACTACCCGTCATGCAGACTCTGGTTGTCGATCATCCGCTGGTCACCCACAAGCTCACGGTTCTGCGGGACTCCGCCACGGAGGCACCGACGTTCCGGCGGCTCACCGACGAACTGGTGACCCTGCTCGCCTACGAGGCGACCCGCGAGGTGCCGGTGCGCCCGGTCACCGTCCGCACGCCGGTGGGTGACGCCGCGGGGGTCAAGATGGCCAGGCCGGTCCCGCTCGTGGTGCCGGTGCTGCGGGCGGGCATCGGCATGCTCGATGGCATGGCCCGGCTGCTCCCGACCGCGGACGTCGGATTCGTGGGGCTGGCCAGGGACGAGGAATCCCTGGTGGCCAGCACCTACGCCAACCGGCTGCCCGCCGGCCTGTCAGGCCGTGCGGTGTTCGTGCTCGACCCCATGCTGGCCACCGGCGGCACGCTGGAGACCGTGTTCCGCATGCTGATCGACCGCGGCGCGAGCGCCGTCACCGGGGTCAGCCTGCTGGCGGCGCCTGAGGGTATCGCCCGCCTGGAGGCCGCCTTCCCCGGCGACGGACCCATCCCGGTCAGCGTGGTGACGGCAGCCCTCGACGAGCGGCTGAACGACCGCGGCTTCATCGTGCCTGGCCTGGGCGACGCCGGTGACCGCCTGTTCGGCGAGATCTGACTCGGGGCCGGTCAGGAGCCGGTGAAGTTGGGCGCGCGCTTCTCACTGAAGGCG
>DASXKD010000648.1:0-1601 GCA_036497045.1 Streptosporangiaceae bacterium
CTGATCACCAGCAGCGGCACCTGGCAGCAGGCGGAGCTCGAGGCGCGGGTGCCGCTGCTCAGCTACACGACGCTGGCCGACCGGGTGGGCCCGTGGCCGGAGTACGTGATCGTCGTGCTCACCGTCGCCGCTCTCGCGTACGCCGCGATTCGGCAACAGGCCGGCCGGCGCAGGACAACGCCGGTAAACTGACCATCCCTCAGGAGTCACCTCGAGAGAGGATGGACCCAGCGTGAGACGGCGCCTTCCAGCAGCGGCACTCGCCGCGGCCGTCTGCCTGCTCGCCGCGGCGTGCCAGGGCAGCACCCCGGCAGCGGTCCAGCTCAACTCCACTTCGGTCACCGCCAAGTCGGCGCAGGCGGCCGCGAAATACCTCGCGATCACCCCGGCCCCCGGGACAAAGGACGCGAACCCGGCGGACGGCATCACGGTCAGCGCGCGGAACGGCGGCAAGCTCGGCAACGTCAGCGTGCACACCAGCGGCGACGCGGTGACCGGCTCGCTGAGCGGCGGCGGCGACAACTGGCACAGCACGTGGACGCTGGACACCGGCCGGTCCTACACGGTGACCGCCGCCGGCACCGATGCGCAGGGTCACCCGGTCACCTCCACTAGCACGTTCACCACGCTGACCCCGTCGACCGCCTTCCGCACCTCGATCTACGAGGGTCAGGGCGCGACCTACGGCGTGGGCATGCCGATCATGCTGTCGTTCGACCACCCGATCACCAACAAGGCCGCCGTCGAGCGGTCGCTGCAGGTCACCACCTCCAAGCCCGTCATCGGCGGGTGGTACTGGGACGGCAGCCAGGAACTGTACTTCCGGCCGCGGGACTACTGGCCGGCTTACACGACGGTCAGCCTCACCGGCCACCTCAACGGCGTCGAGGGCGCTCCAGGCGTGTACGGCGTGCACGACCTGACCCAGACGTTCAGCATCGGGCAGTCGGTGATCGCGGTGGCCAGCACCGCGGATCACCACACGCTGATCTACGTCGGCGGCCAAGTCCAGTACGACTGGCCGATCAGCACCGGCCGGGCCACGTTGCCGACCCCTGACGGCACGTACCTGACCGTGGACAAGAGCAACCCCGTGCGGATGATCGGCGGCACGAAGGGCACCGCTGGCTACTACAACGAACTGGTCAACTGGGCGGTGCGGTTCACCTACAGCGGCGACTACTACCATTCGGCCCCCTGGTCGGTCGTCGACCAGGGCACCACGAACGTGAGCCACGGCTGCGTGAACCTGCCGCCGGAGGACGCCCAGATCTTCTACAACATGGCGATCCCCGGCGACCCGATCACGATCACCAGCAGCCCGAAGGGCGGCAACTGGGACGACGGCTGGACCCAGTGGTTCCTCGGCTGGAGCCAGTTCCTGCAGGGCAGCGCCACGCACATGGCGGTCGAGGCGGGCCCGTCAGGCAGCAAGTTCGTCAGCCCGTCGTCGCTTCCCGCGGATACGGCCACGGCTCCGGTAGGCACCTCCGCCGCGGGGAACTACTTCGCTGGCTGAGGGAGTCACCACGGGCCCGTTCTGAATAATTCAGAACGTAAGCGGGCGGCTCTACGGACGCGGCGTGCTCGTGACGGTGCCG
>DASXKD010000649.1:0-4928 GCA_036497045.1 Streptosporangiaceae bacterium
TCGACCACGCCCCACTGGTGGCGCAGCCGCTCCCGGTACACCCGGCCATAGCCGGCCGAGCCGCCGTAGTTCACGTCGATGACGCCGATGCCCCGGCTGGTGAAGTACGCCTTCTCCAGATCGAGCCTCTGGTCTGACTGCGACGCCGGGCCGCCGTGCGCCCAGACCACGTACGGCGGAAGCTCCCCCTCGGGAACCCTCGCCTCCGGGTTGGCAGGCGGGTAGACCCAGGCATGCACCTCCTGGCCGAACTTCCCTTCGAACTCCAGCTTGCGCGCCTTGGGCAGGTACCCGGACGCGGGCAGGCGCCCGGCCGGCGAATAGAGCTTCTTCGCCTTCCCCGTGGTCATGTCGACCCGGATCACCGACATCCGCGTGCTCGGGCCGCCGGCCACCAGCACGACGGACATGCCATCCGCGGACAGCCCGGGCGCGAAGATCCGGTACGGGATGTCCAGATCGGTCAGCTCCCCGGTCCCTGGGTCGAGCATGCCCAGCCGCAGCCCACCGCAGCCGTGCAGCACCGCGAGCTGCCCGTCGGCCAGCACCGCGTACGGGCGCTGCCCGAGCTGCCACAGCGGCGCGGCGAACTCCTCTTCGGCCGGGTAGACCGCCTCGGCGGGCCTGGCGGCCAGGCTCAGCATGTAAAGATTCCACCAGCCCGGCCAGTCGGAGATCAGGTACAGGCTCGTGTCGTCGTGCCAGGCCGGGGCCAGGACGGACTCACTGGCGCCGCCCTTGACCAGCCCGCCCTTGCCGGGGACCGGCTCGTCCACCCGGGCCGCCCGCAGCTCGGTGCCGTCCCATGGCATCCGCGGATGGTTCCAGCACACCCAGGCCAGGCGGCGGCCGTCGGGGGAGGGAGTCGGGAACGCGTAGAAGTCGGCCCCGCTGGCCAGCTCACGGATCGCGCCGGCGTGCTCCGCGGCCGAGCCGTCCAGCGGCACCGCGACGATCGCACGGGTGACGTGGCCGGCTTCGTGCCGCTCCTGTACGCACCACACTTCCCGTTTGTCCGGCGACAAGGTGAAGTCTGCAAAACGAAACTCCGGGGTACCCGGCTCCACCAGCGGCGCGGGGGTCAGCGGCCGGGGTGTGGGGCCGGCTCCGTCCACACCCGGCTCGTCCGCGAGGTAGAGGCGCTGGTCAGCGAAGTTTGCGAAGACGATCGCCCAGGACTGCCGGCCCGCACGCCGCGCCGCGCGCACCGGAAGGTAGGACTGTCCCCCGTACCCGTGCACCCGGGTCCTGGCGTCCCACGGGGCAGACAGCACCTGCCTGGGCTTTCCCGCCGCGCCCAGGTGAACGACCGTGGTCCGGCCCAGTTCCCCGGGCAGGGTCTCCTGCCACCACACCTCGCCATCGATCGTCACCGGAAACGAAACCTGGCGGTACTGGCCAGCGACATCCGCCGCGGTGATGGGCGAAGGCCAGGTACCGCACGGGAGGGGCCGCGCGGCAGTGGTGTCTGTCATGCCAACATGGTCCACCAAGGCCGGGCTGGCCATGGGAGATTCCGGATATGCCGTGGGGTGCGCGTACCCTCGTTTGTTGACATGAACACGGTCCGCAGTTATGAGATCCGCACCTACGGGTGCCAGATGAACTTCCACGACTCCGAGCGCCTCGCCGGCCTGCTCGAGGAGTCGGGTTACCAGCGCGTGGATCAGGGCGCAGTGCCCGATGTGGTCGTGTTCAACACCTGCGCGGTGCGGGAGAACGCCGACAACCGGCTGTACGGGAACCTCGGCCACCTGCTGCCGGTGAAAACCTCGCACCCGGGCATGCAGATCGCCGTGGGAGGCTGCCTGGCGCAGAAGGACCGGGCCGGGATCGCCGAGCGGGCCCCGTGGGTGGACGTGGTGTTCGGCACGCACAACATCGGATCGCTGCCGGCGCTGCTGGAACGAGCCCGGGTGCAGGCCGAGGCGCAGGTCGAGATCGTAGAATCGCTGGAACGGTTCCCCTCCGTGCTGCCCGTGCGCCGCGAATCCCCGTACGCGGCGTGGGTGGCCATTTCCGTGGGCTGCAACAACACCTGTACGTTCTGCATCGTGCCGAGCCTGCGCGGCCGGGAGGAGGACCGCCGCCCCGGCGACGTGCTCGCCGAGGTCACGGCGCTGGTCAGCGAGGGCGTACTTGAGGTCACGCTGCTCGGGCAGAACGTCAACTCCTACGGAGCGGGATTCGGGGACCGGCAGGCGTTCGGCAAACTCTTGCGGGCCTGTGGGGAGATCGACGGGCTCGAACGGGTGCGCTTCACCTCGCCGCACCCACGGGACTTCACCGCCGACGTGATCGCGGCGATGGCGGAGACGCCGAACGTCATGCCGAGCCTGCACATGCCGCTGCAGTCGGGCTCGGACGCGGTGCTGCGGGCCATGCGCCGGTCCTACCGCCAGGAGCGATACCTGGGCATCCTGGAGCAGGTGCGGGCGGCCATTCCGGACGCGGCCATCACCACGGACATCATTGTGGGCTTCCCCGGCGAGACCGAGCGGGATTTCGCCGCCACCCTGGACACCGTGCGCGCGGCCCGGTTCGCCGGCGCGTTCACGTTCCAGTACTCGCAGCGGCCAGGCACGCCAGCGGCGGCCATGCCCGGCCAGGTGCCCCCGGACGTGGTCGCTGAGCGGTACGGGCGGCTCACCGCGCTGGTCGCGGAGATCGCGGGCGCGGAAAACGAGGCGCTCGTCGGCCGCCAGGTCGAGGTGCTCGTGGCCGAGGGGGAGGGGCGCAAGGACAGCGCCACCCACCGCGCCAGCGGGCGGGCGCGGGACAACCGGCTGGTCCACTTCGCGCCCTCGGGGACACAGCCGCGCCCGGGGGACGTGGTAACCACGGTGGTGACCAAGGCGGCGCCGCACTACCTGATCGCGGACGCACCTCCGCTGACGGTGCGGCGCACCCGGGGCGGGGACGCATGGCAGGCGCGCAAGGACGGCCTGGCAGTACCGGGCGCCGCGAGCGGCGCCGTCGGTGCCGAGCCGCCGGTGCTCCTGGGCATGCCCCCCATCGGTCGGCCCGGCGCCTGACCGGACCGCAGAGGGCGCCCCGGCTCCTGACCGGACCGCACAGGGCGGCCCGGGATGGCCGCCGTGAACATAGCTACGGCAAACTGACGCCATGCTGATCGCTGGGGCTGTTTGCCCGCACCCGCCCCTGCTGATCCCGGAGGCGCTCGGCGCAGCCGCCAGCGACCCCCCGGCCGAACTGCGCAAAGTGACCGCGGCCGCGGCCCGGGCGGTCGCGGGGCTGGCCGCAGCGCGGCCCGAGGTGATCGTGGTGGTCGGCGGCGGTGCCGCGGATCGCGAGTACGGCGCGGACGCCTCCGGCGGGCTGCACGCGTTCGGGGTCGGCGTGACGATCGGCGCGGGCGAGCCGGTACTGCCGCTGTCGCTGACCGTGGGCCGCTGGCTGCTGGAGCACGGCGGCGTCCTGGACCGGGACGGGATCCCGCCGAGTGGCGTACCTGTGGTGTTCCATGAGGTGGCCAGCTCCGCCGCCGCGGGTGACTGCATCAAACTGGGCCGGATTCTCGCTGACCGTGCCTCGCGCGTCGCGCTGCTTGCCATGGGTGACGCGTGCGCCCGCCCCGCCCGGGAGGCGCCCGGAGGGCCCGACCCGGATGCGCAGGACTACGACGCGGAGGTCGCCGAGGCGCTCGCCGCCGCGGATGCCCGCTGGCTTGCCCGGCTGGACCCGGCCCTGGACGAGGAGCTTGTGGTGGCCGGCCGGGCGGCGTGGCAGGTGCTGGCGGGCGCGGCCGTGGGGCGCCGCATGCAGGGACGGCTGCTGTGCATGTCCGCGCCGTACGGGGTCACCTATCTGGTCGCGTCCTGGGAGGAGCCCCGGCCGGACTGACGCCATGCCCGTACCAGCGATCGCCGCGGACACCGGTGACCTGTCAGGGACAGGGCTGGCTACGATCGGGGCCATGCGGTTCGCGAAGGGACACGGCACCGAGAACGACTTCGTGATCCTGCGTGACCCTGACGGCTCCGGCGGGCTCACCGCCGATCTCACGGCCAGGCTCTGCGACCGGAGAGCCGGGATCGGGGCGGACGGTGTGCTCCGGGCGGTGCGGACCGCGGCGTGCGGGATTGCCGGGCCCGCCGGCGCCGCCGACGAGCCGGAGTGGTTCATGGACTACCGCAACGCCGACGGCAGCGTGGCGGAAATGTGCGGCAACGGGATTCGGGTGTTCGCCCGCTACCTGGTGCGGCACCGCCTGGCGGAAGGACCTGAGTTCACCGTCGCCACCCGGTCCGGGCCGCGCCGGATCCGGATGGGCACCGACGGCGAAGTCACCGTGGACATGGGTGCCGTGGCCGTGCTCGGCCCGGGCAGTGCCGTCATCGCCGGCCAGGCGTACCCGGGGCTGCGGGTGTCGGTGGGGAACCCGCACCTGGCCTGCCTGGTGGATGGCCCGCTGTCCTCGTTCGACCTGTCCCGGCCGCCCGGACTGGATCCGGGGCAATTCCCCGGGGGCGGCAACGTGGAACTGGTCCGGGTGACCGGCCCGGCGAGCGTGGCCATGCGGGTACACGAGCGCGGCTCCGGCGAAACCCGCTCGTGCGGCACCGGCGCCGTGGCCGCCGCGGTCGCCGCAGCGAGCGGAATCGGCGCGGTGGCCGCCGCCGCCGCGGCGAGCGGGACCGGCGACGGGACCTGGGCGGTGCGCGTGCCGGGCGGCGACCTTGCGGTCACCCTGGAGGCGGGCCGCGCCTGGCTCACCGGCCCGGCCGTCATCGTCGCCGAAGGCGAACTCGACCCCGCCTGGCTCGCCGAGCGTGCCCCGGTCAGTGATGATCATGGGGATACGGCTCAGGGGGTGTGAGGCCAAGTCCGAAACCGGGCCCGTCACCTCACCAGCCGTGATCCTGAAGACTTCTCAGTCGTACGACTGAGAAGTCTTCAGGATCACG
>DASXKD010000650.1:0-25145 GCA_036497045.1 Streptosporangiaceae bacterium
CGACGCGGGCGCGATCGCGATGGCGGTGGGCGCGAGCCTGGAGCACCTGCGCCCGTGGATGCCGTGGGCCACCCCGGAAGCGGCCGACCTGCGGTCCCAGCTTGTGCGGGTGGCCGAGGCCGATGAACTGTGGGAGTCGGGCACCGGGTTCATCTACGTGATGATCGCGCGCGACAGCGGCCCGCCAGGCCCGGATGCCCCCGGCATGGTCAAGGACCCGGACGGCGAGTTCGTCGGCACGCTCGGGCTGCACCGCAGGCTCGCCGACGACACCGTGGAGATCGGCTACTGGACCGTTGCGGGCAAGACCCGGCGCGGCTACGCGACCGCGGCGGCGCGGGCGCTCACCCAGGTGGCGGCGGCGCTGCCCGGCACGCGCCGGGTGGAGATCCAGTGCGACGAGGCCAACATCGCCAGTGCGGGCGTGCCCCGCAAGCTGGGCTACCGGCTCGACCGCGTGGAGAAGCACGAACAGGAGGCGCCGGGGGAGCGAGGCCGCCGGATGATCTGGGTCTGGGACCCGGCCGAAGCGCCCCGGGCCACTGGGCCGCCGGTTGGCCCGTCCGGGCGCGCGGCGCGGGGAGGTGCCCGGTGAAGGCGGCGAGCCTGGCCCGCGGGGCGGTGCTGGCGGCGTGCGGGCTTGCCCTGGCGGCGTGCGCGTCCGGCGCGGCGGGGGCGCCGGCGGCGGACAGCGGCGCCGGGCACTCCGGCAGCGGCATGCAGACGGCTAACAACCCGGCGCTGGACCCGGGCAGCTCGCTGGGCGGGGTGCCGGCCCCCGACATCCGGCTGGAAAACCAGTTCGGCCAGCGGATGGCGCTGAGCCAGTTCCGCGGTAAGGCGATCGTGCTCGCGTTCGTGGACTCGCAGTGCACCAACGTGTGCCCGCTGACCACGGTGAGCATGGTGGAGGCCAGGGAACTCCTCGGCGCGGCGGGCAGCCATGTGCAGTTGCTGGGCGTGGACGCCAACCCGAAAGCCACCAGCGTGGCCGACGTCATGGCCTACTCCCGCGCGCACGCCATGGTCAACCAGTGGGACTTCCTGACCGGCACCCTGCCGCAGCTCCAGGCGACCTGGCGGGCCTATCACATCGCGGTGCAGATCCAGCAGGGGATGATCGACCACACCCCGGCCCTGTTCGTGATCGACCCGCAGGGCCGCGAGCGCACCGTGTACCTCACCCAGATGAACTACGCCAGCATCACCCAGGCCGCGCAGCTCATCGCCCAGCGCGTGTCCAGCCTGCTGCCCGGCCACCCGCCGCTGGCGAGCACCCACTCGCTGGCCTACGTCTCCGGCCAGACCCCGGCGGCGCGGGTCACGCTGCCCGGTGTGCCGTCCGGCTCTGTGACCCTGGGGCCGGGGCAGCCCCGGCTGGTGATGTTCTTCGCCACCTGGGTCGCGGAGACCTCCGACCTGCGGGCCCACCTGCTCGCGCTCAACTCCTACGCACGCGCCGCGAGTGAAGGGGGAAGGGGAGGCGGGCGGGGGCTGCCGGCGCTGGTCGCGGTGGATGAGCAGACCACCGAGCCGTCACCTGGCGCGGCCGCGGCCTACCTGAAGAACCTCGGCACGCCGCTGCGCTACCCGGTGGCCACCGACACCACGGGCCGGGTCGCCGACGGGTACAGCGTGGCCGACCAGCCGTGGTTCGTGCTGACCTCGGCGACCGGGAAGATCCTCTGGAAGCACGACGGCTGGCTGAGCCTGCGAGCGCTGGAGGCCGCGGCGCACAAGGCGTGATCCACCGCCTCCCGGCGCTGCCGTGCGGGGGCCGGGGAGGTCAGCAGGTCGCGAAGGCAGGCATTCGTATCATCATCCGGCACAGCCGGGCCCTGGCCATCAGGTCGCGGGACTTGACGATGAGTTCCCTGGCGGCGGGGGCCTTGGCGCCCGGCACGTGCCGCTGGTGGCCGGGAAAGCCGAACGCGAGGGTCAGGGCACAGGCGACTGCGGTCAGGGCGGCAGGCAGCAGCACCATGGCGCGCAACCGGGCGGCCGGGCGCCTGGCTGTCCACCGGAACCAGCTTCCGATGCTGGCCAGCCGGTCGGCCACCGGCCGCACCGCGACCTGCTCGATCCATGGCATCTTCTCGGCCAGGTTGAGCCGGGTGAAGATTGAGAACAGCGACGCGAGACGGGGATCGGATTCAGAGAGCTTGCCCTCGATCGACTCCAAAATGCGCTGTTGACCGGTGGGTAGGCTCATCTGAACACATCTCCGCTCTCACTGTCGCCTGGATGCCGGTGCCGTAGGTGTTCTACGTTACCGGCCGGGAATACGCAGTGACCGGCGGGTTCAGCTAGTTGTGCCCGGCGGGGGCGCTGCCGCGGTGATTACCCGGGGAACCGGGGTTATCCATGCCGCTATCCCGCCGCGGACTGCCGCGCCGGGGTGGGTTTTCTGTCCTTCGGTGCGATACGCCTACACCGGGATCGCCGCGCCGGACACCAGATGTGCCTTCGGGGAGGCCAGGAACAGGTAGGCCCGGGCGATGTCAGCGACCTGCGGCCAGGAGTCGTGGCCGGCGTCCGGCATGGCCGCCCGGTTGGCCGGGGTGTCGATGATGCTCGGCACCACGCAGTTGACCGTGATCCCGGTGCCCCGGGTCTCGTCCGCGGCCATCGCCACCAGGTGCAGCACGCCCAGCTTGCTCACCGAGTAGGCGAACCCCTGGCCCTTGGTCACCTGGGCGGCCCGGCTGGCCGTGTGCACGATCCGGCCCGCGCCGGTGCGCCGCAGCGCCGCCAGTGCGTGCTTGGTCACCAGGGCGGCGCTGACCAGGTTCAGGCTGAGCTGGGTGAGGAGCTCACCGGGGTCAAGGGCGTCCAGCCGCGTGTGCGGTGCGTAGCCCCCGACGGTGTTGACCACCGCCCAGGGCGGTGACTGCCGGCCGAACAGGTCCGCGAGCGCTGCGTCGTCCAGCACGTCCACCTCGTGATACCGGACCCCGTCCAGGCGGTGGCCGGCCGAGGGCAGGTGCCTGTCGGCGCCGGCCACCGCCGCGCCGGCCGCGGCGAACGCCGCGGCCAGGCCCCCGCCGAGGGCCCCCGCCGCGCCGAACACCAGCACGGTCCGGCCCGCGTACCCGGTATCTGCCATGGTCACCCCTTCTTCTCCTGTCCGGCGTCCGGTGCCTTCCGGCTGCCGGGAGCGTCCCTCAGGTCCGGCGTCGGGCCGTCCTGCGCCGCGGCACGGCGCCTGCGCCGCAGCACGGCGCGGGTGATCAAGCCGACGACCAGCACCGCCAGCGCGATCAGCAGATACAGCGAATAGCGCACGATGTCGGAGTAGATGGTGCCGATGTGGTTCCCGGCCAGGTAGCCCAGCGGCGCCCACAGCGCGACCCACAGGACCGCGCCGATCGTGGTGAAAACCAGGAAACGCCGCCACGGCATCTCGGCGGTCCCGGCGATGATGCCCGCCGCCTGGCGGAGCCCTTCGAAGAACCGCGCCGCCACGACCACCAGGCCGCCGTGCCGCTCGAAGAACCGCTCGGTCTTCTCCAGTCGCTCACTGGTGAGGAACACGTATTTGCCGAACCGCAGTGCGAGCGCATGGCCGCCGAAGTATCCGATCGTGTAACCGATGCAGTTGCCCACGACCGCGGCGAGCACCGCGATGGCGCCGACCGCGACGATGTTGAGCCTGCCGGTGCCGGCGTAGACCGAAGCCGCGACCAGGATCGTCTCCCCGGGCGCGGGCACGCCGAAGTTCTCCACCAGGATGAGCCCGGCGACCGCCAGGTACCCGTAATTCTCGAGTACCGGTGCCACGGCTCCAAGCAGCCCTGGCAGGGGTGTCGCGGACATGTGCGTGCCTTTCGGTGTCGGCCCGCGCCCGTGGCCGGGCCCGGCGCGGTGCCAGGATGCCGAAGTTACCTGATCCCTGCCTACCAGTCCGCGACGGCCACAGGGTGTAATGGCCCGATGAGACCGTGACATGCGGAAGGACGGGCATCATGCAGGCTCCGGGGGCGTTCGCCGACATGACGGCGCTGCGCGAATGCTGGCATCCGGTCGCGTTCGCCGGTGAACTCGCCGGCCAGCCGGTGCATGCCGACCTGCTCGGCCAGCCGCTGGTCCTGTGGCGCGGCCAGGACGGCCGGCCACGGGCCAACTCCGACCTGTGCGTGCACCGGGGCACGGCGCTGTCCCTCGGCTGGGTCAGCGGTGACGAACTGGTCTGCCCCTACCACGGCTGGCGGTACCGCGCCGACGGCCGCTGCGCCGCCATACCCCAGTTGGAGGACCCGTCCCGGGTCCCGCGCAAGGCGCGCATCGGCGCGTTCGGCTGCCAGGAGCGGTACGGGCTGATCTGGGTGGCGCTGGCGGAGCCGCGCTGGCCGCTGCCCGAGGTGCCGGAACTGGAGAACGGGACCTGGGCGCTGGTGCCCGCGGGCCCTTACCGCTGGCGCTGCGACGCCGCCCGCCAGGTGGAGAACTTCACCGACTTCGGCCACTTCCCCTGGGTGCACCCGGGGCTGCTCGGGGATCCGGACCGGCCGGTGGTGCCGCGGCACGAGGTCGCCGCCGAGGGCAATGTGCTGCACTACTCTGTCGTCCGGCCGGAGGCGGCCAACACCGGCGACTTCCCTGTCTTCGGCAACGAGCAGGCCGGCCCGCCCGAGCGGCGCAGCCGCTACGAACTGCACCTGCCGTACACGATCGTGCTCCGCCTGGGCTGGGGCGGCGAGCGCGGCATGGTGTACTTCTTCGCCTCCCAGCCGGTCGCCGCCGACCGCTGCGCCGGCTACGTGGTGATCGGCCGCAACTACAACCTCGACCAGTCGCAGCAGGTGATCCAGGAATTCGAGGACACCATCTTCGGCCAGGACCAGGTGGTGGTGGAGTCGCAGCGGCCCGAGCAGGTGCCCTTCGACCTGGCGGCCGAGCTGCACCTGAAGTTCGACGCGGTGGCGGTCGCCTACCGAAAGGCGATGCGCGGTCTTGGCCTGGCCACCAGCGACCCGGTGCGCTAAGGGCCGGCCCCGGCGTGGGAGGGCCGGCCGGGCGCTAGGAGCCCGCCCGGGCTTCCTCGATGGTGAGCTCCGCCGCGGGGTCGGCTTCCAGCCGTTCCGGCGGGATCGGCACGCCGCTGCGGACCGAGCGGCCGTAACTGCCGTCGTCCAGCCGCTTCAGCGCTCGGTCCAGTGCGGCCAGCCGGTCCCGCAGGCTCTCCGCGATGGCGTCATCCTCGCCCTCGGCGGCCAGCGGCTGTGCTGCGTCGGCGCTGTCGCCCGTCTCCGCCGCGTCGACCTCGGTCTCCCGGTCCTCCTGGCCTGCCCGTTCGGTGTCCCGGAGCAGGCCTTCCACCTCGGCGCGCTCGGCCAGCAGCCGGGTCCGCGCTTGCTCGTTGTCCATGACCCGCAACCCTAACCGGCAGCGGTCATCCGCCCGCCGCCAGTCCCCACGCTGCCCGCTCCCAGGCCCTGATCACTACGAATGGGGGACATGGTCAGCCGGGGAGCTGGGTCAGCGAAAGGACGCTGCCGTCCGGGTCGCGGAACCAGGCCACCTGGGCACCGCCGGGTGCGGTCCATACGCCCGCGGCGTCCTGGTCCATGCCCTCGTACCTGACGAACTCCACGCCCCGGCCGGCCAGGCCCGCGATCGTCTCGTGGATCGCCGCGACCTCCCAGCCGAACACCGTGAAGGGCGGCGGCGCCAGCTCGCCGACCTTGGTCACCCGCAGCGCGATCGGGCCTGCCCGGAACACGCAGGCGAAGTCGCTGACGTCCTGCACCGGGAGGCCGAGGGCTCCGCCGTAGAAGTTCCGTGCCCGGTCCAGGTCGGTACTTGGGACGAAGGCGACGGGAACCGCTGATTCCAGCATCCCCCCACCGTAGAAGACCCCACCGACACCGCGGGCGGCTACGGCGGACCGCGCTTTCACGCTGGCCGGGGCCGCCCAGCCAGTCTGTGAGAAAGCTGTGAAATGGTGGCGGAGCTGGCGGCACTCTAGCCTCAGTCGTGCGACCGTGGACGCGGTGGCCCCTGCCCGCCTGCTCTGGCGAATCTTTGCCCGAGACGGACGCCTCGGAGGGTTTACGCCGCGCCACGGGTGATGGGAGGATGCGGGCCGACGCCGCTTGGATGCGCCGGACGGCCCAACTCTTGCTACGGCAACCGACCGAGGAGGGACTGATTCCGAATTCGCAAACACCTGTTCGCCACCATCGTGGCGGGGGGCGCGGCGGCACTGGCGATTGGGCTGGGCGCGGCGACGGTGGCCGCAGCTACCGCCACCTGGACCGTCACCCCAGGCGCGGCGTTTACCAACCCGGGGATCGCCATCCATTCGCATCTGACCGACGCAACCACGGGCACGACATTCCTGTGCCAAGGTGTGGGAATAGTGGGCACGCTCAAGAGCGGCAGCGGCCTGACCAACCCGCTCGGCCAGATCACCGCGGCGAACGGCGCGGGCACCGGCCCGCTGCTGTGCGCCTCGTCCTCCACCCAGTTCGGGATGACGTTCAGCCATTTCCCCATGGATATTCGCGCTGTGAGCTATGACGCCAGCACCGGGACGACCACCGGGGTGATCACCGGTATCCATATCACCCTCTCAACGGTTTCCGGTGCGCCAGCTTGCACCGGGACTATCGACGGCACCGGCCCGGCCGCTAACAATGGCACGGTTCACTTCAGTTTCCTTAACAGCGGCGGCGAACTGCACTTCAATGTGGGAGGCAACCTGCACGCCTACAATGTCAGTGGTTGCGGCGGCCTCATTCACGGCGATGATGCCATCAGCTACCGTGCCCGGACGTTCCCCTACAGCAATGGCGTGCCGAACACCATCACCAGTCCCTAACCAGGAGCAGCTTGCGAGGAATTGATCCAGGCTTTCTTGCCGCCGAGTGCGATCTGACGGTGCGACCGACTGCTTAGGGGGCTGCGACTGCTATCTCGCCGTGCAGCCGAAACGCAGGTTAGCGCGGATGCCGATGGCCCGTGACTGACCGTCAGAACACGTGGGTTCACCGGCCGATCGGGCACGTAGCGGGCACGCACGGCCCCGTCGCCGATCCACTTGCATCAGCTCGGTGATCGGGCACGTAAACGGGCACAACCGGACCGTGGACAGGGGAACCAGGGCCGTCACCAAGCCGAGCATCACCAAGCAGGACTTGGCCATTGCCTTCTCCCGCCCTCAGACGCCGGACACCATCCTCGTCTCGCCTGCTCAGATCCGCAACGGTCCGGCCGGAGCCGGGGCCGTGGTGATCAGCGCCACAGCGGCGGCCTGACGCGGGCGTGGCAGGCTGGGGGCATGCGGTTCAATTCCGGAGATCTTGACTGGGCGGCCGGCATCGTGGGGCGATGGGTGCCGCCGACGCCACAGTACGTGTGGCCGCTGCTCGCCGAGCACGTCGGCGCCGAGGTCTGGGTCAAGCACGAGAACCACAGCCCGACCGGGGCCTTCAAGGTGCGCGGCGGGCTGGTCTACGCCGAGCGGCTCCGGGCCGGGCGGCCCGAGGTCAAGGGCATCGTGTCGGCGACCAGGGGCAACCACGGCCAGAGCCTGGCCTTTGCCGGGCGGGCCGCCGGTATCGGCGTCACGATCGTGGTCCCCGAGGGCAACAGCCCGGACAAGAACGCGGCCATGTGCGGCTTCGGCGCGGAACTGATCGTGCACGGCCGGGACTACCAGTCCTCCCGGGAGCACGCCGCCGAACTGGGCGCCCAGCGCGGGCTGGAGACCGTCCCGCCGTTCCACCCGGACCTGGTCCTCGGCGTGGCCACCTACGCCAGGGAACTGTTCGGCGCCGCCGGCGAGCTTGATGCCGTCTACGTGCCAGTCGGCATGGGCTCGGGCATCTGCGGCATCATCGGCGTCCGCGACCTGCTCGGCCTGCGCACCGAGGTGATCGGGGTGGTCGCCGCGCAGGCCCCGGCCACGGCGCTGTCGTTCGAGGCCGGGCGGGTGGTCACCACCGACACCGCGCACACGTTCGCGGACGGCGTCGCCTGCCGGGTCCCCGACGCCGGCGCCGTCGCGGCCATCAACGCGGGCGCCGCGCGCGTGCTCACCGTCAGCGAGGACGACGCGGCGCAGGCGATGCGGATCCTGTTCAGCACCACGCACAACGTCCCCGAGCCCGCCGGGGCGCTGGCCCTGGCGGGCCTGCTCGGCGAGCGCTCCGTGATGGCGGGCAAGCGCGTCGCGGTGATCCAGACCGGCGGGAACGCGGACACCGGCCTGCTGCTCCAGGTCCTGGCCGGGCAGACGCCGACCGTCTGACGGCTGCGCAAAAGCCGAGGGGACCGCCTGGCGGCGGTCCCCTCGGTGGGCGCCGGTGTCACCGGCACCCGAAGGCCCTCAGCGCCGCAGTGTTAGGCCTGCGGGCACGGGTTGGGCGTGATGTTGCGGAAGTCCTCGAAGAAGTTCGAGGAGCTGCCGCCCGGGTTGGTGTAGTCCAGCGGGGTCAGGGTGCCGTACTGGCCGTTCTGACCGAAGTTGCTGATCTCACCGGGGATGTCGTTGCCGAACTGCCAGATGCAGCCGCCGCCGCCCTTCATGGTGTCGGAGAAGAACGGGTAGAAGGTGGCCGGGCCGCCGCTGTCGGTCTGCGGTATCAGCGTGCAGCCGTTGCCGGTGACCGGGTCACAGGTACTTTCCACCGCCGGCAAGTCGGCTTCGAACACCGCCTGACTGTATTGCTGCCCGCCTGTTGTCGGACTGCTGAACTGGAACGGCGTCGGGTGCATCGTGGTGTTGCCGTTCGCCCAGAGCCGCTGGTACGAGGCGCCGTCGAACCCGGTGTTGGTGAAGGTGCAGCCGGTCACTTTGTATACCGGTGCCTCCTTGGCCGGGAAGCAGAAGGCGTCCTCGCCGTCCGCTGGCGTCGCGTTCAGCCCGCGCCCCTCGTTGTTGCCATTGGGGCACACGGTCGGGTTGCCGTTGGGCAGGAGACCGAACTCGGTAGCCGGGATCGACTTCGGGCCGGTGCAGAACTGGAAGTGGCCGATCTCGCTGTCGAAGCCGATGTTGAACGCGTGCGCGGCCCAGGGCACCCGGGTCTTGGTGGACGACGTCTTGTACATCGGGTGGAAGTTGTACGGGATGGCGTTGCAGGACGTGCCGTTGGGGTCGAAACCCACCTGCGCGAAGCCGTTGGTCTTGCTGGCCGTCATGGACCCGCTCTGGCCGGTGGTCAGGTCGTTGATGGTGACCTTGAGGCCGTTCGCGGTGTCACCGAAGGCCACCTTGAGGTGGTCGCCCTGGTTCATGAACAAGTCCTGGGCGCTCGGCGTGAACGTGGCCAGCGTCGAGTCGATCGGGTTGGCGGGGCCTGTGGACTTGCCGTTCTTGGTGATAAAGGCGAAGTTGAGGTACTCCTCACCGGCCTTGGCCAGGCAGCCGGCGTTGTTCGCCTGGTTGGTCACCGGGTTCAGCGAGAGGCTGTCGATGTTCAGCGCGGCGCACCACCGGGTGGGGTCGCACGCGCTGGCGCCCACGGCCGTCCTCCAGGTCGGCCACTGGATCCAGCCGGGCGGGTAGAACTGCATCTCCATGAAGGCGGTGCCCGCGTGCCGGGGGCTGGTCGCCGGGTTGAGGATGTTGCTGTCGCTATCCGGCGTGCACGTCTTGATCTGCTCGGGATACGACTGGGTGTCGCACATGGCCATGCCGAACCAGTCGGCCCCGCTCAGTTCGAAGGAATAGCCCTTGTTCACGTTGTTCGGGTTGCTCGCGGGCGGCTCGACCGGCAGCGTCACGTTGTAGCTCATTTGGTTGCCGGACCCGGCCTGGTGCGAGTAGAAGGCCAGCGACGGCTCGTCGTGGCCCACGTAGTGGCCGAACACCTCGTCCGAGTTCGCGACCTCGGTGCACATCGCCGCCGCCGTCGAGCAGTTGATGTGCATGGGCTGATTCATGTTGACGTGCTTGCCCGCTGCCGTGTGCGTGACCATGCGGGTCGCGGCCTGCGAAGCGGTACCACTGGTTGCCGCCACGGGTGCGATCGCCACCGCGGCCGACGCGACCACATACATCCAGGACCTGACGGGTTTTCTCATGCCCACCTCCGTGTGGATGAAGAGCCCCGGGTGGCATCCGCCACACCTCTTGCACCACCTGTCACCCGTGGGCACTTTGCCCAGAATGGCACTCCGATTTGCGCCCGTCCATAGGCCAATCGCGCCACGCCTGTTCATCGATCCCGCGGTGTTCGCGAACCGTGCATGAGGTCTTCACCGGGATGAGAAGCCGGGCCACCTCGCATGTTGGAGCGACAGGCCTGCCGTGCGAGAGTCATACCGGGTGGCCCATTTCAGCATCGATCGGAGTGATTCGGCATGGCCGACATCCCCCGGATCCGGCGGCCCGGACGGCTGAGGAGCCAGGCAGCACGCATCGCCGGGGTATCACTCCTCGCCGCGGCAGGGTGGTAGACATGCGGGTGCTGCTGGCCAGCGAGCCCGGCGCGGCGGGCCGGCCGAACGAGGACTTCGCCGCCGCCGTGCCCGGGGCCGTGGTGCTCCTCGACGGGGCCGGATACGTGCCGGACTCTGGCATCGGCTGCGTGCACGGCATCGCCTGGTATGCGCGCACACTCGGCGGGCTGCTGGCCGCCGGGGCCTGCGACGACCGGGTGCCGCTGGCCGAGATGCTCGGCCGGGGGATCGAGCGGGTCAGCCAGATGCACGCGGGCACCTGCGACCTCGGGCACCCCGCCACCCCGGGCGCGACCGTGATCATCGCCCGCGAGCGCGGCGACACGCTGGAGTACCTGGTGCTGTGCGACTCGGTGCTGCTGGTCCAGCCCCGCACGGGCGAGCCGCGCGCGATCACCGACACCAAGCTCGCCGAAACCGTGGCCAGGCACCGGCCGGCCGCCGGCCTGGTGCCCGGCACCCCGGAACACGATGCCGCGTGGCGGGCCTACTCACGCGAACTGGAGGGCGCGCGTAACCAGCCCGGCGGGTACTGGCTCGCGGCCGCGGACCCCG
Organism: Streptosporangiaceae bacterium; assembly: GCA_036497045.1. Lineage (GTDB taxonomy): Bacteria > Actinomycetota > Actinomycetes > Streptosporangiales > Streptosporangiaceae > DASXKD01. Next base: position 10,966 of record DASXKD010000650.1, read on the forward strand.
CCGCCGCGGGCCACGCACTGACCGGTTCGCAGCCGCTGGCCGGCCTGTCGGCGGTGGCGTTGCTCAGCGACGGCGCCAGCCGCCTGGCCGACCGGTTCCACCTGGCCACCTGGGCCCAGATCTGCGCCATCCTTGCCGCGGACGGGCCGCCCGGCCTGATCGAGCAGGTCCGGGCGGCCGAGTCCGCCGATCCCCGCGGCGAGCGCTGGCCCCGGGGCAAGATCCACGACGACGCGACCGCCGTCTTCTGGCCGATCCCGGGCTGAGTTCCGCGCCTGGGGCCGGATGGCCCCGGAGCGTCGTATGGCACATAAGTCGTGCCTGTGCCGGGAGCCGCCGTGACCGCGCGGGGCCTCGATAGCGCGCCTTGGATGGCATCGTGCTCCGTGCTAGCTGTCTCTACCCGAAGCCAACGCTATGGCGAAGCCCAGATGCGCCCGATTCGCCTCGGGGAAGAATCCGCCAGCAGGGACCGGAGCGGCGAAGGCTTCGCCCAACAGGGTCGCCGTTCAGGCGATAGCGCAGGTCAGCGGGTACGTCGATGACCCCGCGAGTGACCGGCCGTGCCCGAGTTTCCCCCCGGCCGGGCGTGCGGCTGGGTGGTAGGCTCACCGCTGCGGAGGCCGCTCCTGATTTGGGGGGACTTTACTTATTGGTCACGGTGTGCCTCTGGTTGCGTTGGCGGCAGGATCGGGATAATCGGCCTGCTGCTATCGAGAGCGGACGGTAATCCGTCAGGGGGGAAGCGGGGGTTATGGGGAGGAATTGGTCAGTCCTGGGGTTGGTTGTGCCGTTGCTGGCGCTCGCGGCGGTGGTGCCGTCGGCCGGGGTTAGCCACGCTGCCGCCTTGACGTGCAACTCCTTGAACCGCCAGAACGGGGCGCTAACCAAGAGCGACGAGCTATCGAGCGTCTCCTACGTGTCCCCCAGTGAAACTTGGGCCGTGGGCAACGTGGGGGAGGACCTGCTCGCGAACCAGACGCTGACCGAACGGTTCAACGGGTCGGCATGGTCGGTCGTGCCTTCGCCGGATCTGGGCACCGGGAACAACGCCCTCAACGGCGTTTCCATGATCACCGGTGCGGGATGGGCGGTCGGCTACGCACAAGTCAGTGGGAAGTATCAGCCGCTGGCGCTGGGCTGGGACGGAACGCAGTGGTCGACGGCCCCGGCCGGGACTTTCCCCAGCGATGCGCTTTTCACCGGTGTCGACACCCAGGCGGACGGAAGCGCATGGGCGGCCGGTTTCCAGAGAACGGCCACCGGGACGCGGCAGACGCTGATTGAGCAGGAATCGGGCGGGACGTGGACGCCGGTGGCGAGCCCCAACGATGGGACCGCCACGACAGACAACTCGCTCACGGCTATCGCCGGGACCCAGGCGACCGGACTGTGGGCCGTCGGCTGGCGGGAGAGCCCGAGTGGGCTGCAACCGCTCATACTGCGCTACGACACGACCCAGCCGTCGCCCACGTGGGTCTCGGTGACTGGCGCGGGTGGCATGCCGGCGCCCGGCACGATCGACACGGTCCTGACCGGGGTTGACGTGCTGTCGGCCAGCGATGTGTGGGCCGTGGGTTACTACTTTGACGGCAGCGTCAACCAGCCACTGGCGCTGCACTGGGATGGCAGCACCTGGAGCAACTCGCCGATTCCCGGTGCCGGGATGCTGCGCAAGGTCAGGGCGCTCGCGCCCGACAACGTGTGGGCGGCTGGCACCTTCTACAACGCGAACCCGAGCGTGCAGAGCTACCAGTCGCTCGTGGAGCATTTCGACGGGACGGCATGGACGCCGGTGGTTTCGGCCAACGCCCCTGCGGCCGACACCGAGATCATCGGCCTTGGGGCCGACCCGGGGGGGTCGATGCTCACCCTGGTGGGCCGGCAGGGCTCAAAGGCGGTCGTCGAACAGGCGAGCTGCTCGTCGGGACCCGTCTCGCTCCCTCCCGGGACACCGGCGCCCGTTCCTCTCGTGCCGGCCATTCCGGGCGTCGGCCCGGCGCCGAACCCACCACCGCCGACGCCCCCGGCGACGACCCCGATCCCGGTGACCATCACCGACCAGGCAGCGGCGGCGGGCATCAGCGGCCCGCAGGACTGGACTTTCAGCGCGTCCGTTGCCGATTTCAACGGGGATGGCTGGCCGGACATCTTTATCGCGCGCCATTGGCATACAGCCGATCTGTGGCTCAACAATCAAGACGGCACGTTCAGCCCGTCCGATGCGATGTACTTTCAGCAAATCAAGGACCGGCACGACTGCGAGGCCGCTGATTTCAACAACGACGGCCTCGAAGACATGTTCTGCAGCGTGGGAGCCGACCGCGGCTCCGCGGTCAAAGCAAATGCGCTGTACATACAGCAACCTGACGGCACGTTCGTCGACGAGGCCTACCAGGAGGGCGTGACCGACCCGTGGGGGCGCGGCCGGTACGGTGCCGCCTTTGATGCGAACAATGACGGCTACCCGGATATCTTCTACGGCGCGGAGTCACTCCGCCCGGACGGCATGCCCTCCATAAACCGGTTCTATATCAACACCGGGCAGGGCTCGTTCGTCGACGACCCGGCCATGGGGCTCGATATGAACATCGGGTCGCTGTGCGCGCACACCGTCGACTACAACAGTGACGGCTGGCCGGACCTGCTGGTCTGCGGGGAAACAGGTGGCCTGCACCTGTTCAGGAACGACCAGGGCCACGGCTTCACGGATGTGTCCTCGATACTCGGCGCCCCGATCAACGCTGTGGACGCCGTCATGGTCGACGTCAATCACGACAGCCACCCCGACCTCACCACGCTCACCGGGAGCGTGCTCGCCGAACGCCTTCAGCTAGCGAATGGAACCTTCGGCAAGCAGAAAATCCTCAAACAGGGGATCAAGAGCGCCAGGACCCTCGCGGTCGGCGATATCAACGGCGACAATAACCCGGACATCTATGTTGTCGGCGGCAGGATCGGGAGCCAGAACGCGCCGGACTACCTGCTGATCGGGAATGCGACAGGCGCCTTCCCCACCACTGAGACGATCCCAGAAGCAACCGTCGGCGGTGGCGACAAGGCGTACCCGATCGACTACAACCACGATGGGCTCACCTCGTTCCTGGTACTTAACGGTCAGGTTCCCAATACCGGTCCGATCCAACTGCTTACGCCGCAGCCCTCGACGCCGTAGCGTGGTGCCGCGGCACTTTGGCATACAGATACGAGAACTTGGCACTAACTAAGGGAGTGATCCTCGTGGCGGGGGACAGAAATTATCTCCGGCGGCTCAACGCCGGGCTTGGGCGCGCAGTTCGTGCGCTCGCCGGGAGCAAGAGGCGTGCGGGCCTGCTGAGCGCCGTGACGGTGGCTGCGGCGGTGGCGCTCGTGCCTGCGGCCGGCGCGGTCGCCAGTGGCTCGGTGCAGCCGGCGCCCGCCGGCCTCGCCCCGCCACCCACGACGCCACTCGGTTCCGGGCCCTTGGTCACTCTGCTGTTCTCGCGCACGGAGATGTCGGCGGCCGACAACTGCGTGGAGAATGACAACAACATCGCCACCCTGGACGGGACGGTGGCGCCCTATCTGCAGTCGCTGGGCATGGCGGGGACCGGGACACTGGTCACGAAGAAGACCGGTGACACCACCAGGAACTGCACGCATTACAACGACGACCTGACCGCGTCCTGGGCCGATGCCACCAACCTCGCGCAAAATTACGGGTGGTCGTTCGTGTCCCACACCGCCACGTACCCGGGCCTGGCGGCTATTCAGAACTTCACCCCGGCAGAGGCGTACGCCCAGACCTGCGGGAGCGAACAAACGATCGCCGCTCATGGGCTGCCCGGCGCGGCCGGGATGATCGCCTATCCCGGCTCCTACACCAAGAACCAGGCGGTCATTAACCTGCAAACCCAGTACGGCCAGAACTGCTTCGACTGGGGGCGCCAGTACAACCACTCTCTGCACGGCTACAACCCCCTGTCCACCGCATCGACGACGCCGCCTTACTGGGTGTACCCCGTCGCGGTCGTCGGCGGCCCTTGCAACGATCCCACGCAGCCGTGTTACAACGTCCACATACAGAACGGGCGATACACGATGCCGTCGACGGTCATCAAGCAGATCCAGCGGCTGCAGCCCGGCCAGTGGTACATACTCCAGGCATACATCCTGGTCACCGGCACCAACCCGAAGTACACCAGCAACATGAACCGGTGGGATTGCACCTCGCCGAATCCGGCCGAGCACTGGACGAACATCACGGTGCGGTACTGCTATTCGGACTACCAGCAGATCATCCAGGCCATCGCCGCGGACCCGAACATCACCGTCACCGACCCGCAGACCGTAGGCGAGGCGTATGGCCGCCCCTTCTAGCTAGTTCGGTCCGTACCCATCGGTTGGGTGTCTTGGGGAAGCGTTGTGGAGGGCGTGGGTATGAAGAGCGGGCGATCTGGCGGGCTGGGACGGCCAGCAGTCGTGGCTTCCGTGCTGACGCTGGTGTCGGCGGCGGCGCTGGCCTGGGCAGGCGGTCAGGCGCTGGCGGGCGGTGCTGGGGTCCGGCAGGCGGCGGTGGCCGGGGACATCACTACCGTCGCGGGGGGTGTCGGTGGTCCGGACGCGGGCACGAACGTGTCACTCGGGTTCGGGCAGAACAGTTTGTGCGGCGTCTCGTACGGCTCCGGCGGCCTCTACGTTGCTGACTCCGACGTGGTGCGGGAGGTAGACCCGCAGACAGGCTCGCTGACCACGCCGGTGGGCACGGGCACCGCTGGGCCGCTCGGTGATGGCGGCCCAGCGGCCAGCGCCACGCTGACCACCTGCGGGGTGACGCTGGATCCCTCCGGGAACCTGGTCATCGCGGACTTGGGCGGCAGCCGGATCCGGGTGGTCGCGGCCAGCACCGGCACCTTCTACGGGCAGGCGATGACCGCCGGGGACATCTACACCGTGGCCGGAACCGGCCAGTTCGGCTTTGCGGGTGAAGGCGCCCTGGCTACTACGGCCAACCTCGACGGCCCGTCGGCCGTGGCGGTCGACGGCGCGGGGAACTTGGTGATCTCCGACAGTGGCAATGACCGGGTCCGGGTGGTCGCGGCCAGCACCGGCACCTTCTACGGGCAGGCGATGACCGCCGGGCACATCTACACCGTGGCCGGAAACGGCACTTACGGGTTCTCCGGCGACGGCAGCCCGGCCACCGCGGCCGAGCTGGCCAGCCCGGACCAGACAGCGGTCGACGGCGCGGGGAACCTGGTCATCACCGACAGTGCCAACGACCGGGTCCGGGTGGTCGCGGCCGGCAGCGGCACCTTCTACGGGCAGGCGATGACCGCCGGGGACATCTACACGGTGGCTGGTAACGGCGCTACCGGGTTCTCCGGCGATGGCGGCCCGGCTTTGAGTGCTGAGCTCAACCGCCCGCAGGGCGTGGCGGTAGACGTGGCAGGTGATCTGCTGGTGGTCGACGTGGGCAGCAACCGGATCCGGGAGGTGGCGGGCTGACGCATGAACTGGCGATAGCAAAGCATGCCCGCCATCTCACCGGTGAAGTTGCTCGCTCCCGCCGGGAACTCGACGACGGCGTAGTCAACGGGACCTAGTTCATCTAGGGATACCTCGGTCATTATCATCCGTTCACTGGCCCGAGCTGAGCTGCCGCGACACGGAAGTCTGCGGGCCTTCCCCACGTTAAGCGGACCGCTGCCGCGGCCACCCCACCGCCGGGAGTGATGTAGCAGGGGACGGCAGCGGCGAGGGCTTGACGGAGCTGGCTCACCGAGGGGGCGCGGTCGAGTTGGCTGTCACCGTCCCGGTACAGACGGCAGGACACGCTAGCTGACTGCCCCGGCCCGGCGAACGGGTCGACCCCGTCAACCAGGATCGTCGGCGAGCCATGCATCCCCCGCCGGGCCGCTTCGTCCTGGTCAGCGATCACCTGACGGCTGACGGTCACGTCCTGGCGGCCGCCGAGCACCTGCGCCAGACGCTCTTCGAGCAGCTTGACGTTCGGGCAGTCTGGCACTGCTAGCACTGTCAGATGGATGGCGGCCTCCTCTTTGCCGGGCTGAACCAGGTAGACCGGGCTCGCCTGTCAGGCTTTCCGCAGCGCCCGATTCCATCCTCGCGCGGTGCGGGTGAGTTCCTGAAATCCGACCGCTGGAAGGAACGCCCGGTAGTCCGCGTAGTCCCCTCCTCCAGGGTCGGTGCCCTCGAGCCAGGCGTAGTCCAGGAGCCGATCGACGTCTGCCATCCGCAGCCAGGCAGCTGCCTGCCCGAACAGCCAGGATGCAACGCCTCGGCGCCGGTACCGCTCGGTGACATGCAGGTTGCCGACGTCGGCCCACCCGCCGTGCCGGGACAGCCGTTCTCCCTCTTCGAATGTCTCGACCTCGATGTAGCCGATCACGTCCTCGCCGAGCGCGCCGGACAGCCGGGTTCCGTTCATCCCGACCGACCGGCGCACCGACAGTCCGGTGACGGGAACCTCGGCCGGGCGGGGCAGGTCATCGACACTCGCCAGGTAGATGATCTCGGTGTGCCCGGTATGAGCGAACCCGGCCCGCTGGTAAATCGCGCGGATGTGCGGCCACTGCTCAGGCACCCCGTAAACGCCGGGCACGGGCAGCTCTCCGCCTGCATGCTGGCGTGTCACGCCCCACTCCTCCAACTGGCGGATGCACGTGGCCATCAGTGCCTCGGCGGCTTCCGTCGCGTCCGGCCAGCAGGGATTCCCGGCGGGAGCCTCGGGCCAGAACAACAGCCAGTGGATGTCACCGACGCCCCGCGCCGCCGGCCCGGCCCGTTCATCGGAGAAGTACCGGAGCAGGTGGGCGGCGGCGGCGATCCGGGCCTGCTGTTCGGCGACCAGGGTAACCCGCTCACTCACCCAGGGATCTTCGATGAACTCGCCCGGCTGCCGTTCGAGTGCGGACAGGACGGTGCTGACCGACACGCTCATGCCGGGCACTACCGCGGCGGCGTGGGAATTCACTAGCTGGGTGAGCTGGTCCCGGTCGCTGCGGCGGAACGGGCGTACCACGATTGGCGACATCGGCGGGCCTCCATAGCACCAATGACAACGCGAAATGATGGAGACCGCTACCGGTGCGGTACATCCGGAATGCTATCAACGGCACGAACGGCGTGGAAATCCTGCAAATGCTGCTCAGGACAGGTGAGTGCACTTACCAGGGCACGTGGCGGTTGATCCACAGCAGCGCCGGTCCGATGACCGGGCGCTCATGCCATCCGCGCGACATGACCTCGCCGCGGATCGATTCAGCCGTGCTTCTGAGCCGTTTGCGCAGTACCGACGCCTGGTAGTCCCTCGCCCGGCGGCCGAGGAACCGCACGCAGCTGGTGCACACACCCACCTCAGGGTGATTCCCCAACCGGACCAGAGCCTCCTCGGCGGTAACCCGGCCGCAGCACCAACACCCACTCTCGCCGGTCTCGCCGACCGCTGTCTCAGTCTCAGCGCTCATCGCGACTCCCATCTGATAGAGAGAAATTCTAAATAGGGCGAACACCAGCCGACAGGGCCGGCGGGTTACCGGGGTATGAGTGGACCAGCCGCCACGCCGGGCGGACACGCCGTGATTGGGGATCATCATGCCGACCGGAATCGGGCGCAAGGAGCTGCAGACGTTGACCGGGCAGGGGGCTCAGCTGGTCGAGGTACTGCCGGCCGAGGACTATGACTGGGCGCACCTGCCGGGCGCGGTCAATCTGCCGCTTAAGGAACTGGACGCCCGCACCGGGCAGCTGGACCGGTCCCGGCCGGTCATCGTGTACTGCCACGACTCCCTTTGAGACATGAGCCCGCGAGCCGCGTGGCGGCTCGAAGCAGCCGGGTTCGCCCCGGTGTATGACTATGCCGTGGGCAAGGCCGACTGGCTGGCGGCCGACCTGCCCTTCGAGGGCACCGCCAAGCTGGCCGGGATGTTTACCCGCCGCGGCGTGGCCACAACCGGGGAGGACGCCCCGGCGGCGGAGGCGTTGCGCTTGCTGGAAGCCCAGGGGTTCGGCCCGGTCCTGGTGCTCAACCAGGCGGGGGTGGTCATGGGCGCTGCCTACCGGGACGGCCTGGCCTCCGCCGCCGGAGAGGCCGGAGTGGGGACGGTGATGCGGTTCGGCGTGTCCACCGTAAGACCCAGCGAGGATGCCGAGGAGCTGGCACACAGGATGGGCCATGCCGAGGTGACCCGGGTGGTGGTGACCCGTTCCGACGGGACCCTGGTCGGGCTGTTCTTCGTCGCGGACATAACCTCCTGACGCCCCTGCATCATGTGCGGCAAAGCGCGGGTTGCCACCGGCCGCGGCGTGCGGACTTGCCCGATCCGCCAGGGCGGGCGGCCGCGTCGGTCCTGACCTGGCTTTCGCGATCATTCCCGGGACGGGCTCCGCCGCTACGGGCGATATCCTGGTTGCTAGTTGATGCGCGCTGGGAGGCATGGGTGAGCGAGCTTCCGGTTGAGGAGAGCCCGGCCGTGGCTGGGCCGGCGCGCCAGGCCGCCCGCGGCCAGGTCATTCACATCACCGAGGGCGGCCAGCGGATCGCCGCAATCGTGCCGGAGTCAATGGTTGAGGCGCTGCGCGCGGCCGAGGATGCCGAGGACGCCGCCGAGGCTGACACCGCCTGGGACGAGCCGGGGGAGTCCATCCCGCTGGAGCAGATTGAAGCTGAGTTCGGGCGCTGAACGTTCGCGGTGCCTGTGCTGTCAGATGCTCCACAGTGCCTGAGTGGGGGACAGGCGTGCGGCGCGTATGGCTGGGAGGAGCCCGGCGAGGGCGCCGATGATGAGGGCGGCGGCCAGGCCGCCGGCCCAGGCTTGGGGCGGGATGACGACGGCCTCGCCGTGGCTGTGGGCGTAGATGGCCGTGGCGGCCGCGCCGAGGATGACGCCGGCGGCGCCGCCGGTCAGGGACAGCAGGATGGCCTCGGCCAGGAACTGGGCGCGGATCTGGCCGCGGGTGGCGCCTAGCGCCCGGCGCAGCCCGATCTCGGAGCGGCGTTCCAGCACCGAGATGACCATGATGTTGGCCACCCCGATCGCGCCGACCAGCAGCGCGACCGCGCCGAGGCCGAGGAACAGGGTGTCGAGCGCGCCCTGGGCGTCGGCCTGGGCGGTGAGCGCGGCCGAGGGCTGGGAGACGCCGACCTGGCTGGGGTTTTGCGGGCTGGCCTGCGCGCCGAGCAGGCTGTCGACTGCGGTGGTGGCGGCCGGGGTGTCGGTGGTGCGGACGTAGATTTCCGACGGGTGCCCGTCGAAGTGCAGGTACTTGTCCGCGGCCGGGAAGCCGACCAGGACCGCGGTGTCGATCTGCGGGGCATAGGTGTCTTTGTTGAGGATGCCGGTCACGTAGAACCACTGGCCACCGGCCCAGATCCGCATCTTGGGCCGGATCCGGTCGATGCCCAGCAGCTGCGCCGTGGTGGCGCCGAGCACAGCGACCGGCTCACGGGCGGTCGCGGCGTTCAGGAACCGGCCCTGCGCGAGGCTGGTGCCGGCTACCGCGGGCAGGCCCAGGGTGGCGGCGTCCACACTGAGACCGTTGGTTTCGATCGAAGGGATGAGCGGGGACTTGTAGACGTTGACGTTGCCGGCACTGCCGGTGTCCTGCACCCCGGTGACCCCGGGCAGCCGGGCGATCATGCCCGGCGCCGCCTCCGGCAGCTCGGCGGTGGCACCGGTGAGGGTCTGCCCGTTGGTGACGGTCAGCAGGTTGGTGCCCAGCGCCTGGATCTCGGCCAGCAGCGCGGCCTTGGCGGAGGCGGCCAGGCCCAGGACGGCGACGATCGCCGCGACGCCGATCGCGATGCCCAGCGCCGACAACCCGGCGCGCAGCTTGCGGGTCCGCAGCCCGACGCTGGCCAGCCCGGCCAGGTCCCCGGACCGCAGCCGGGCCGCAGCCGTGGCGGCCGGCCACGGCGATGTGGCGGTCATGACGATCCTTCCTGCCCGGGCCGCGCGCGGGCAGGCCGCCCGCCCTTGGGGACAAGGGCGGGGCTGGTGTCGGCGATGATGTGCCCATCGAGCATCTCGATGCGCCGCCGGGTGCGGTCGGCGACCGCGTGGTCGTGGGTGATGATGATGATCGTGGTGCCCGCCGCGTTGAGTTCCTCCAGCAGGGCCAGGATGGCGGCGCCGGTGGCCGAGTCGAGGTTCCCGGTCGGCTCGTCGGCCAGCACTATCGGCGGCGCGCCCACCACCGCCCGCGCGATCGCGACCCGCTGCCGTTCCCCGCCCGACAGCTGGGTCGGCTGGGCGCTGGCCCGGTGCGCCAGCCCGACCCGGTCCAGGGCCTGCAGCGCCAGCCGCCGCCGCTCGCCTCGCCGCACCCCGGCATACAGCAGCCCGTCGGCCACGTTGCCCAGCACGCTCTGGTGCTCGGCGAGGAAGAACTGCTGGAACACGAACCCGATCCGGGACGCCCGCAGCCCGGCCAGCTCCCGGTCGGTCATCCGCGCCACGTCCAGGCCGGTGATGCGCACCGTCCCGGCAGTCGGCTTGTCCAGGGTGCCCATCAGGTGCAGCAGCGTGGACTTGCCCGACCCCGACGGGCCGGCCACCGCCACCAGCTCCCCAGCCGCCACCTCAAGGCTCGCCTGATCCAGTGCCCGCACCGGCGGCTGCCCCGGGTACACCTTCGACACCTGCTCCAGCACCAGGACCGGTGCCGGGCCGCAGCCGGTCCCGGCCACCAGGGCCGCCTGCACGCCGGCGGTCATGACGCCGGCACCACGACGCGCTGGCCGGGGGCCAGCGCCCCGGTCACCTGCACCAGCCCGGATGTGTCGTCGAAGATCCCGGGCCTCACCGGCACGTACCGCCGCGTGTTCCCCGGGCCAACAACCTCCACCGCATACCCGCCCGGCGACCGGGCCACCAGCGCCGTCACCGGCGCCGCGAGCACCGGGCCGGGACTGCTTTCGGTGGTGATGTTCACCGTCACCGGCGCCTGGTCCAGGCTTCCGGCTGCCCCCGGATCGGTCAGCTTCACCTGCACCGGGATCGTCGTGGTCGGGCTCCCCCCCGACCCGGACGTGGTCGCCACCGTGCCGACCGAGGAGACCACCCCCGGCGTCATCGTCCCGTCCGGCAGCGTGATGCTCACAGTGTCCCCGGCCTTGACCTCCGACTGCTGCGAGGCGTCCAGCGGGATCGTCACCACGTGCCGGTCCGACGTTGCGGTCAGAACCGGCCCGTCAGCCGGTCCGCCCAGGCTCCCGGTCACCTGGCTGACCCGCAGCGCCCCCGGCTCGAACACCACCTGCCCCAAGGACAGCGACCCCGGCGGGCTGGTCACCCCCCGGTGCTCTTCCAGCCGCTGCACCGCCCGCGCCGTCTCCCACGAGTAGTAATCCCAGCCCAGCGCGGCGACACCCGCGCGGCCGGCGTAGTCGAGCTTCACCAGGTCGTGGTTGAACTGGGACACGTCCTGGCCGGTGATCCCCTCACCCAGCGCCCGCCACGCCGGAACGCTGCCATACAGCAGCACCACCGGGGACCCGTTACCGGTCTTGTACAGCACTTGACCCTGCCGGATCACCTGCCCCGCCGACGGCAGCCAGGTCAGCGTCCCGCCGCCCCGCCCGATCACCGGGTAGGACCCGGCATACCCCAGCGTCGCGGCCACCGGCGTCGTCGCCGACAGATCCTGCCGCCTCACCGCCGCCGTCGCCGGCGCGGGCGCCCCCCGCCCCGCGGCCCCGGACGTGGCGGCCGGGGAAAACACCCCGGCCCGCCACCCGGCCACCGCCCCGGCCGCCACCACGACCACGATGCCCAGGGCCACCCAGCGGCCACGGCCACGCGAACCCCTCGCCCCCGAGTCCGCCAGGGCCTCTGCCTGCCGCCCAGCCTCCCGGCCGCGCGAAACCGTCCCGCTCATGACCCGCCCCCTCGTGCCGTCAGCCCGGCTCCCGGCAGGTTGTATCGGCGCCGTAGATTCGGCGCGGCAATGCCTTTCACGGTGACACCGTCACCGACGGCAGCCTCGAGCCTGCGGGCAGCACGTGCTGGCATTCATGGGCCTTGGCCAGGATCTGCGGCGAATGCGGGTCAAAGCCGTCTCTGCTGACGCTTATAGCGAAATAAGGGCCATCGGGGCCGGTGGTGGGGTCGGGGAGGTTCGGCACCCCGTGGGAGCGCATGCACCGGGCGAAACTCAGGTCGTCGGTCAGCTGCTGCCGCTGCTGGGCCTGGGACGGCGCCTGGTACGGCCACAGGCGCTGGCAGGCACGCTGGGCCGTCTGGAGCACGGAAGTGCTGACCCCGAGTTGCCGTATTTCTTCCTTAGGGATCTGTCCGCTGCTGTTGGGGTCGGGGAAGTTCGGTATCCCGTGGGAGCCCATGCACCGCGAGTAGGCGACCGGTACCGGGGAGTTCGCTGACCCTCCCGCATTTGGTGAGCCGCCGGACCCGGTGGATGACGGGCTAGCGCTGCATGCCGCCGCCAGCACGGCAGCGGCGGCCATGACGGTGATGACGGCTGCAACCCGCGCCCGCCGCGGCCAGGGCTGTCGCGGGCCGTGCCCGCGGCCGGAGGAGTGGTTCATCTCGTGCCCCTACACGGCTGGACAGGGGGTGACTGTGGGTTCATGGCACTCAGCGTCCCGTCCGGTGGCGGCGGGCGCATCACGTGCCGGAGGTAGCGCGGGTCCCTCCTTGGAGGGATACGGCGGAGGGTTGCACGCAGGTAGCGTGCAGGTGTGCTGGACCGGATGCGACGCTGGGCGTGGGGGCTATCGGGCCGGCTGATCGCCTCCTACATTCTTGTCACGCTCGTCGTCGTGGTGCTGGTCGAGGCGCTGGTGCTCGGCTTCCAGGTACCCCTGCTGGTGAACGGCGCCCAGCTGCAGGCCCAGGTGGACGCCGCCGCGAAGAGCTATGGCCAGCAGCTCTCCCAGCGCTATCCCCGCAGCGTGCCGACCGGAACCGTGCTCGGCGACCCCGGCCAGCCGGCGCAGCCGGGCCTGGCCCGGCAGGCGCCGGACGGCACGCTGGTCGTTCCGGCGATTACCGGCCAGGTCCACAGCGACCAGGCGGTCACCGCGGTCGTGGCGATCGCCGCCGATGGCACGGTCGTCGCGTCCTCCGCGCCATCCCGGTACCCGCCCGGACGGGCGGCGGCCAGCGAACTCCCCGCCCCGGCGGCCCAGGTAATCGCAGGCGGCATCGACAAGGGTGGCAGCGTGCCCACGCCGTACGGCAGCGTGGTCGAGATGGTCTGGCGGGCGGGTGGCGCGGGCATCGGCGAGCCGTCGGCCGAGGCGCCGGGACCGGTCGCCTACGTCTATGTGCAGGCGCCATCGTCGCCCGGGTTCATCAGCCCCATCCGCGCCTGGAGCGAGTTGCGTCAGCTCGGCGAGGACGGCCCGCTGCTGTCGGGTCCCTTCGCGCTGCTCTTCGCCATCGTGCCGGTCGGGGTGCTGTTCGGGCTGTTGGCCTCGCGCCGCCTGATCCGGCGGGTGCGCCGTCTGGAACGAGCCGCCGTCGCGGTCGCTGACGGCGACTACACCGTCACCCTGCCCGTCTCCGGCCGGGACGAGGTCGGACGGCTGGAAGCCAACTTCAGCACCATGACCCGGGAGCTGAGCTCCGCGCTGGCCGCCGAACGGCAGCGAGCCACCGGCAACGCGCGCGCCGCGGAGCGGGCCCGGATCGCGCGAGAGATCCACGACGCGATCTCCCAGCACCTGTTCGGATTGCGGATGATCGCCGCCGGGATGCGCCGAGCCGACCCGGACAATCAGCAGGCGCGGGCGATCGAGCGCATCAGCGAGGAGGCGCTGCGCGACATGCAGGTGCTCCTGACCGAGCTGCGCCCGGCCAGCCTGGACGGTGCCGGGCTCGGCCCGGCGCTGCAGGAGATCTGCGCGGCCTACCGCGACCGGCTCGGCGTCACCGTCGACGCCCGCCTGGACGACGTCACCGTCCCCGCGCCGGTCGAGAACGCCCTGCTGCGCATCACCCAGGAGGCATGCACGAACGCCGTCCGGCACGGCCACGGCCGTCGGCTTGCCGTGTCCATGACCCGCCAAGACGGGTACATCGAGCTGGCCGTCCGCGACACCGGCACCGGCTTCGACCCGGCCGCCCCGCACACCGGCTCCGGGCTGGCCCACATCCGGGACCGGGTCGCCGAACTCGGCGGCACCGTGGACATCGACAGCGCACCCGGGCGCGGCG
>DASXKD010000651.1:0-3184 GCA_036497045.1 Streptosporangiaceae bacterium
CGGCCGAGGTCTACGTCTTCACCCCCAAGGGCCAGGTGATCGCGCTGCCGCAGGGCGCCACCCCGGTGGACTTCGCCTACGCGATCCACACCGAGGTCGGCCACCGGTGCATCGGCGCCAGGGTCAACGGGCGCCTGGTCGCGCTGGAGAGTGCCCTCGACAACGGCGACACGGTGGAGATCTTCACCTCCAAGGCGCCGGATGCCGGGCCGAGCTGGGACTGGCTGGGCTTCGTCAAGAGCGCCCGGGCCCGCAACAAGATCAGGCACTGGTTCTCCAAGGAGCGGCGGGAGGCAGCGGCGGAGACCGGCAAGAGCGCGATCGCCCGCGCCATGCGCAAGCAGGGCCTGCCGCTGCAGCGGATGGCCACCGGCGACGCGCTGCTTGCCATCGCCACCGGGCTGCGCTTCACGGACCTGTCCGCGCTGTACGCGGCCGTCGGCGAGGGCCATGTCAGTGCCCAGTCCGTGGTCAGCAAGCTGGTCCAGTCGGTGGGCGGGGTGGCGGGCGCGCAGGACGACCTCGCCGAGACCGCGCTGCCCACCCGTCCGCCACGCCCAAGCGCAAGCCACGACTCGGGCGTAGTGGTCGAAGGGGCGGCCGACGTCTGGGCCAGGCTGTCCCGCTGCTGCACCCCCGTCCCTGGTGACGAGATCACGGGGTTCGTCACCCGGGGCCACGGTGTCTCCGTGCACCGCGCCGACTGCACGAACCTGCGGCATCTGCTGGACTCGGAGCCGGAGCGCCTGGTGGCGGTCCACTGGTCACCGACAGAAGACTCGCTGTTCCTTGTCGCGATCCAGGTGGAGGCCCTCGACCGCACCGGGCTGCTGTCCGACGTCACCCGCTCCATCTCCGACCAGCACGTCAACATCTTGTCCGCGTCGGTGACCACCACCAGGGACCGGGTGGCGGTGAGCAAGTTCACCTTCGAGATGGGCGATCCCACGCATCTCGGGCATGTGCTGCGCGCGGTGCGCGCCATCGACGGCGTCTACGACGTCTACCGCGTCACGAACTAACCGCTCAGCTCGGCTAGGGTGCGCTCGGCTTCCACGAGCCAGGAGCGGCGGGCGTCCAGAGCTTCCTGCGCCTCCTGCACGGCGCGCGGGTTGCCCGCCGCCTCCGCCTTGACCAGCTGATCCTCCAGCCCGGCGATGGCGCTGCGGATCTGGTCGACGGTCCCCCTGGCGCGCGCCAGCGCCTCGGGGTTGGAGCGCCGCCACTGGGCGTCCTCCGCCTTGCGCACCGCGTCCTCGATCCGGCGCAGCCCCGACTCCAGCCGCTCGTGTGCCTCCCGCGGCACCGGGCCCGCCTGCTCCCAGCGCTCCTGGATGCCCCGCAGGGCGGCACGCGCGGCCCGGACGTCGGTCACCGGGACGAGTTTCCCGGCCTCCTCCAGCAGTTCGGTCTTGACGTCGGCATGCTCACGCAGCGCGGCGTCCTTCGCCGAGTACACCTCTGCCCTGGCACGGAAGAAGGTGTCCTGCGCGGTCTTAAACCGGTTCCACAGCTCGTCCTCATCCGCCCGGGATGCCCGGCCCGCTGCCTTCCAGGACCGCATCAGCTCACGGAAGGCGGCGGCGGTGGCGGACCAGTCGGTGGACTCGGCGAGGGTCTCCGCCTCCGCGCAGAGCGTTTCCTTGCGCGTCTTCGCCTCGTCGCGCTCCTCGGTCAGTTCGGCGAAGTAGGCCTTACGGCGCTTGTTGAAGGCGTTACGGGCCGTGGACAGGCGTTTCCACAGCGCCGTCTCCACCGCACGGTCGGCTCGCGGTGCGGTCTTCCATTCCTCCAGCAACTGCCGCAGCCGCTCACTGCTGTTCTTCCAGTGCGTCGCCTCGGCCGCGATGGTCTCGGCCTCGATGACGATGGCCTCCTTGATGCTCTTGGCCTCGGTGCGCACCTGGTCACGCTGTGCGCGAACCTCTACCTGGCGCTCATCCACCTTCCCGGTCAGCGCCTCCAGCCGGGCCTGAAGCTGGCCGAGGTCGCCGATCGCATGCGCGTCTGTCACCGCGCCCTGCAGCCGTTCGATCCCCGCGCGGGCCTGCGCGGGCGACAGATCGGTGGTGGTGATCCGCTGCTCCAGCAGGCTGACCTCGGTGTCCAGCGACGCGAACTTGCGCTGGTAGAAGGCGAGCGCGTCCTCGGGGCTGCCGGCCTGCCAGGACCCGATCACCCGCTCCCCGTCGGCGGTGCGCAAGTAAACCGTGCCGTCGGCGTCCACCCGGCCCCACGGATCGTTGGCGCTGGTCACCGTGAACCTCCTGCTCAGACCCGAACCCAGGGTAAAGGGGTGTGTCAGGCCTTAGTAATAGTGACACTCTCGATGGTGACCTTCTCCTTCGGATGGCCATCACCGTTGCCGTTGCTGTTGTCTGTGCCCGCCCTGGCCACATTCTGGATGATTCCCAGTCCACTGACGATTTCGCCGAACGGCGTGTAGCTCGCCGGCAGCGTTAGCGAATTGCGATAGACGAGGAAGAACTGGCTCCCGTTGGTGCCCGGGCCGGCGTTGGCCATGGCCACGGTGCCTTGGGTGTACTTGGCCCCGGCCAGGTTCTCCTCGGCGAACTTGTACCCGGGGCCGCCGCTGCCCGTCCCGGTGGGGTCGCCGCACTGCAGCACGTAGATGCCGGCGGTGGTGAGCCGGTGGCACGGGCTGTTGTTGAAGTACTTCTTCGCCGCCAGGTAGATGAACGAGTTGACGGTGCAGGTCGCCTTGTGGTTGAGCAGGTCAAGGACGATCGTGCCCCGGTTGGTCTTGATGGCCGCCTGGTACTTGGCGGCCTTGAAAGCCGGCCTGGCGGGCGGCACGCCCACCTTGCGCGCAGCCGTCCCGTTCGGGGTGTACGTGCAGTGCGTCGCGGGCTGGGCGGCCAGCGACGGCGTGGGGGTGGGCGTAGGCGTGGGGGCCGCGGTGGGCGAAGCGGTGGGGCTCGGAGTGGCTGTAGCGGCCGCGGCGGGTTTGCCGCTGCCGTTCCCGAACGTGAGGTAGGCGGCGCCGCCGAGCAGGACCACCGCGCAACAGGCGGCCACGATGATGCCGATCAGGCGCCATCGATGGGCACGCTGGGCCCGCCTTGCCTGCTGCCGCGCGAGACGCTCACGGGCGAGCTTGCGCTGGCGCTCCTTTTTCCCCGCCACGCTGCCGCCCTCCTTCCTTGAAGTATGAACGGTGTAG
>DASXKD010000652.1:0-13424 GCA_036497045.1 Streptosporangiaceae bacterium
CCGAGCAAATCGGCCGCCGCGCGCCGCGGTTATCGGCCCGGCGGCCGCCCGGGAGATCGGCCCGCCGGCCCGCCCGGCCAAGGTAACCGGCCAGCGGCCGCGGAACGGACGGGCATGGCACCGTTATGGCCTGAGCGGTAATGTCGGTATTGCGCACGCACAATGACCGGCTAACCATGGACCGGGGTTGCGATGCGGCGGGCCGGCGGAGGGGGTCGTGGGCACAAGTCTTAACCTCAGCGCCGGCACCGAGTATGTGATCACTCTGCAAGGGTCCCAGCGGTGGGTGCAGGTCGCGCGGGTCGTGTCCGTCTTTCCCGACGTACTGGTGCTCCAGCTCGAGGACGGCCGCAAGCTGACCGTCCCGCACGCGGCCATCTCCTCAGCCCGCCCTGTCACCGACGCCCTCCCCGCCGCCACCCCCCGCCCGGTCACCGAGGCCCGCCCCGCGACCCCGGCCGGCGCGGAATCCTTCTACCTGGATCACATCCACGAGAAAGGCAGCGATGTCTCCGCCGCATGGCTGCTCGACCTGCGCACCCGGCTGCTGAGCGAAACCAGCGTTCGCGGCCCGTCGGCCCGGCTGCGCGGCCCGATCGCCGACACCCTCGACGCGGTGGCCCGGCAGTTGCTGGAAAACGACTACGAACGGCACGAATCGGCGTTCTTGCACGCCAGCGAGGCCATTGCCGCCGCCACGGCGGCGCTTGGCGTGGCGGCCAGCGAGGGGCAGCGGCCGCCCGCTTATTTCCGGATCCTGCTGCGCCAGCTCGCCTACGCGGTGGACACCGAGCATTCCCGGTTCCTGCGCAGTGCCGTCTCGTCCCCCGACTTCACCGCCTTTGCCGCCCGGGAGCATTTCTACGTCGGCGAGGATCAGACGTTCCTGCTCACCGTGTCGGCTGCCCTGCCCACCGGGGACGCCCCGGTGGAGAGCGTCCAGCTCGTCCTGGCCCCCTCCCCCGAGGTCCGCCCGATCGGGGCCCCGGGCTTCGCCCAGACGCTGCGGCCGGGGGAGACCCGGGAGCTGGTGCAGCGGCTGCGGGCCTCCGACCTTGCCCTCGGCGTGGGCGAGGTGAGCATCTCGATGCACCTGCGGTTCCGCTGCGCGTCGGGTGAGGTCGCCGAGAGCCCGGCCCGGGCCATGGCCGCCGTGCTCGAGCCGGCCCGCCGGTTCGTGGCCGTCGCCAACCCCTACAGCCGCTATTCCGGCGGTACCCCGGTCGAGGAGAAGGAGATGTTCTTCGGCCGGCAGGAACTGCTGGACCGCATCTACGGCGAGGTCACCACCGGACCGCTGGGCCAGTGCTTCGTCCTGTACGGGCAGAAGCGCTCGGGGAAGTCGTCGGTGCTGCGCCAGTTGTCAAAACGGCTGCGCCCGCCGAATCTGGCGATCTACCTGAGCCTGGGCACCGTCGACACCGCCCGGGCCGAGCGCAGCTTCGTCCAAGCGTGCGTCGACGCCCTGTACGAGCGGCTTGTGCTGGACTTCGACCTGACCGACGTGGTGGAGCACAACTGGCCCCGGGATTCCCAGATCGACGCCTACCCGATCGAGAGCTTCCGGCGCAGCGTCCGGGCCGCGCGGCTGCTGCTGCATTCCCGCAAGGGCTGGAAGGACGTCCGGCCCGTCTTCCTCATCGACGAGTTCACCTATGTGTATGAGTACATCCGGGAGGGGCTGCTCACCCCCGCGTTCATGCGGCAGTGGAAGTCTCTGCTGGAAAGCCAGGTCTTCAACGCGGTGCTGGTCGGGCAGGACACGATGCCCCGGTTCAAGGAGGAGTACCCGAACGAGTTCGGGGTTACCTACGACGAGCGGATCAGCTACCTCAGCGACGAGCAGGCCCGGGCGCTGGCCGAAAACCCGATCAAGATGGGCAGCGAGACCCGCTACAAGGGCGCGTCCCTGGACCGGCTGATCGGCCTGACCGCCGGCAGCCCGTTCTACCTGCAGATCTTCTGCGACCGCTTGGTCCAGCACCTGAACCGCAACCGGCTGATGTTCATCACCGAGTCGGTGGTCAGCGACGTTCTGGCCAAGCTGACCACCGGGCCCGCGGCGCTGGCGCTGGACAAGTTCGACCCGCTGATCACCGCGGCCGGGGAGTCGGTGGCCCCGCTCCCCCGGGAGCGGTACCTGGCCCTGCTCTCCCGCGTCGCACTCGGCCCCCCGATGACCTCGCAGGACGTGGCGGCCGGCGACGCGGCGGCGGTGCGGGACCTGTTCGCGCGGGATGTCCTGGAACGGGACGCGGGCGGCCGACTGCGCATCCGGGTCGGGCTGTTCGCGGAATGGCTGCGGACCAATAGCGTGGGTATCCCTGGATGAACGCTGACAACCCCTTCGTCGGGTACGGGACCATCGCCTCGGACAGGCGGTTCGTAGGCAGGGAGACCGAGCGCAGCTCCCTGCGCCGGCGCCTGTACCAGGCCCGCAGCAGCGCCGCGCTGATAGGCCTGACCCGGATGGGGAAGTCGTCGCTGGCCAACCAGGTCCTGCATGAGCCCCCCGATGGCGATACGGAGACCGGGTGGGTGAACCTCGCGACCGTCCGATCCGGCGCCGAGGCGATGAAGGACATCCTCCAGATGTGCGCGCCCGAGCCCGCGCTGCGCGCCACCTTCACCACGGCCGGCGGCGCGGATGACATCCGGGACATTGCCATCCACGACCTGTACCGCCTGATCCGCAGCGCGCTGATCGAGCTGGGCCGCTCGGGCGGCCACCTGGTCGTCGTGCTCGACGGGTTCGACTCGCTGAAGAACCTGCCCGACGCCCGCGATTTCCTCAGCCTGCTCCGCGAGTTGGTCTACTATCCCGAGCGGATCCCGATGGCGGCGCTGGCCCTGGCCCGCCGGCCGATCGACCGGATTGAGGTCGAGGCCGCCGACTTCTCCAGCTTCGCCGGGGTGTGCGACTCCATCTACCTGCGGCCGATGGACTACGAGCAGGTCGCGGCGATGGCCGCCCGCTCGGCCGACCTGGCCGGCGACGCGCCCGACGTGGCCTGGAAGTACGCCGCGGGGCATCCGTTCCTGTCAGAAGTGGCATTCTGCCGGATGCTCGAGCAGGGCACGACCGACATCGGCCGGGTCATCCAGTCCGACCTGTCCTCCTACTACAAGCGGTTGGAGGAGTTCCTGCGCCGCGAGGACCTGTGGGACCCGCTGCTGAAGATGGCGGCCGGCAGCGCGGTCGACGTGGACGTGGAGCAGGCGGCGCTGGTGCGACGCTACGGCCTGATCGACGAGAACGGCGAGGTGTGGTCCTCGGAGTTCTCCGCCTACCTGCGCGCCCGCTGACCCGGCTGCGGCGATCAGCAGGTAAGTGCCTTCTCACGCCCGGCATGACGCCGATCACGTAGCGTAGCGATATATGCCTGTTGGGTAGTTCCGGCCCAGTAGCAGGTGGGTGTTGTGCAGCCTTGTGCATCAACAGCACCCTGCTGGGGTTCCTGCCTTGCGACTTGGCCGCCGTGGAGCGCGCGCTGTGCCTGGTCGCGGCGGCAGGACTGGGCCGAGGTGGCTGCCGGGTGGCAGCTGAGCGCGGCTCCCGTGCCAGAACGAGGAGGGCGATCGTGTCCACCGCGCGCGTCCGCCACTCGAAGTCTTCCCTGGCACGCTCCGGCGCGGCGGCTCCGCGCCGGAAGCGGTCGCCGGCGGGCACGCGCGCCCTGGCTACGGCGATGGTCGTGGCGAGCGTGGTTGCGGTGGCCTGCAGCTGGGCTGGCGCGGTTCAGTTGAGGGCGCGGCCACCAGCCTGGGCGGGGGCGTGGCTGGCGAAGGCAGCCGGCGGGCTGACGGCATTGCCGGCGGCCTGGGACGGCCGGCCCCAGATCGTCAGCGCCGTTGTCGCCGACCGCCCCGGCGGCAGCTACCGTAACCCGCTGCGCGGGGTCATTGGGCTGGTAGCCGAGCGCATCGACGACGGCGTCGACTTCGCCGGAACGGGCCCGGTCTATGCTCTCGGCGACGCGGTCGTCACCGGCGCGGCCGGGAACAACTTCGGATGGCCCGGCGGGGGATGGATCACCTACCGGCTCACCGGCGGACCGGGGGTGGGACTGGTGGTCTATGTGGCTGAAGACATCATCCCGGCCGTCGTGGTCGGCCAGCGCGTGTCCTCCTCCACCGTGATCGGCACCATGTTCGACGGTGGCGACGGCATCGAAACGGGGTGGGCGCAGCCCAGCGGCCTGTCCGCCGAATCGGAGCTCCCGCAAGCCGGCGGCATCGGCGGGCTCGGCCCGTTCCCGACCAGGATCGGGGTCAGCTTCGACGAACTGCTCCAGTCGCTGGGGGTGCCCGCCGCGCCCAACCGCGCCCAGCCTCCGCATGGGCTTCTCCCGGTCGGCTACCCAGCCAGCTGGGGATAGCCCACCGTCCCCGCCCGCCGCGGACGGCGCTGGCCCGTGAGCCGGGCGGGATAGCCGGCGTTCAGCCACGGCCGCTGTCGATTCGGCCGGATCCTGCTCGTCGGGTAGGTACCAGCGAGTCTCAGGAGGCCGTTATGTCCGAAGTTACTCTTGCTCCTCCACCGGGCTCCGGAGCCGCCACCTTCCTGCTGACCGTCCGTGGGAAGGCCAAGGCGGCCACCACGGAGGAAGCCAGGACCCTGCACAACTCCACAGCAGGCAACCCAGCGGGCGTGGAAGCCGCCCGCTCGCTGGGTGACCTCCGTCTGGCAGTCGGCGCCCGGTGACTGGACCGAGTGGTAGCAGGTCCCGCCGGCTGGGCACCAGGGCGGGCGGTGCGCGACCGTGACCCTGCCTGCCCGGCCCGCCCTGGGGGGCCGGGCCGGGCAGGCAGGGAACGGCCCCGTCATCGGCCGGGCGTGACGAGGCCGGTTTCGTAGGCGAGGACCACGGCCTGGGCGCGGTCGCGGAGGTCGAGCTTGGCCAGGATGCGGCCGACGTGGGTCTTGGTGGTCTGTTCGGCTATCACCAGGGTGTCGCTGATCTCGGTGTTGGACAGGCCGTAGGCGATCAGCCGCAGCACCTCGGTTTCGCGAGGGGTAAGCGCGTCCACGGCGGCCGGGAATGGCGGGCGTGGGTGCGGCTGGCGGGCGAAGTCGGTGATCAGCCGCCGGGTTACCGAGGGGGCGAGCAGGGCGTCGCCGGCGGCGACCACGCGGACGGCGTGGACGAGTTCGGCGGCGGTGGCGTCCTTGAGGAGGAAGCCGCTGGCGCCGGCGCGCAACGCCTCGTAGACGTATTCGTCCAGGTCGAAGGTCGTGAGCATCAGCACTTTTGGCCGGGCAGGGCTGGCGGCGGCAAGGATCTGGCGGGTCGCTTGCAGCCCGTCCATGACCGGCATCCGGACGTCCATCAAGACGATGTCGGGTTGCAGATGCCGCGCCTGGTGGACAGCGTCGGCGCCGTCGGCGGCCTGGCCCACCACGAGCAGGCCGGGCTGGGCAGCGAGGACTGCGGCGAAACCCTCTCGGACCATTGCCTGGTCGTCGGCGATCAGGCATCGCGTGGTGACGCCGTTGCCCGCTGCGCGGCTGGCCGTCATGCCATCTCGCCGAGTGGGAGCACCGCCGAGACGACGAAGCCGCCGTCGGGTGCCGGTCCGGCCGCCAGCGAGCCACCGAGCAGTGCGACCCGCTCACGCATTCCGGTCAGCCCGTGACCCGGCCGGTGCTCGTTCCCGGACGGGGCGGGGCGCCCGCCGGGCCCGTTGGCCACCCGCAACAGGACCGCGCCGGAGTCATGGTCTATCGACACGGTGATCGGGGCTCCGGGGGCGTGCTGGCTGGCGTTGGACAGCGATTCCTGCACGATCCGGTAGGCGCACACCTCAACGCCGGCAGGCACCTGGCCCAGCGCGGTGGGTGCCGAGAACTCCACCGGTGCCCCGGCTCGCCGGGCAGCATCGACGAGCGCCGGAACGTCCGATAGCTGGGGCTGCGGCGCGAGCGCAGCGGGCTGGTCGTGGCGCAGCACGCCGAGCAGTCGCCGCATCTCGGCCAGCGCCTCGCGTGCCACCTCGCTGAGTGAGCTGAACTCGGCCTGCGCCGACTCGGACAGGCCGGTGAGGCGGTACGGCGCGGTCTCGGCCCGGACAGCGATCAGGGACATGTGATGGGCGACCACGTCGTGCAGTTCCCGCGCTATGCGGGTGCGTTCCTCCAGCACGGCCCGCCGTGCCCGTTCGGCCTCGGCGCGCTCGGTCTGGGTGACCAGGAA
The DNA here is from genome assembly GCA_036497045.1 of Streptosporangiaceae bacterium. GTDB lineage: Bacteria > Actinomycetota > Actinomycetes > Streptosporangiales > Streptosporangiaceae > DASXKD01. Next base: position 6,195 of record DASXKD010000652.1, read on the forward strand.
GCGCTGGGCGCGCAGCCGGGATCCGATGCTGTCCACCGCGATCACCGCGGCGGTGAAGACGATGACGGAGCCGGCCGGGCCGTGCAGGTTCGGTATGTCGGCGGCGAGCCATAGGCACCACGGGATGAGGCTCAGCGCCCACATCCAGCACAGTTCCGGCCGCTGCTGGCGGATCCCGGCCAGGAAGAACGCCCCGAGCATGGCGAGTATCTGCCCAGGGCCCCACGGCCAGCCGCCCCACCAGGCGGCAGGTACCAGCGGGGCCAGCAGCAGCGCCAGCCACCCGATCCGCCAGGCCAGCATCGGATACCTGGCTGCCAGCGGCAGTGGCGCCACCACCGGCACGGCCAGCAGCAGTTGCCCCAGGTGGGCGAAGGCGCCAACCAGGTTGGCGACGCAGAGCACGAGCGTGACTACACCCAGCGCGGCGTACGCGGCCTGGCGCTCCTGCGAGGAGCGCCAGCGCCACGCCGGCGGCGGCTCGGGGCCGGTCAGCACCTGGATCAGCCCGTGCCACGCGCGCTTCACGGCGGCGTGTGCAGTCCCCCGGGCGCCGCTGGGTGCCCAGGGGATGCCGGGCATCCGTTTCACGATCCAAGAGTAGGTCGCCAAGGACCGCTGTTCATCACGCCAGCGTTGTCATACCCAGGTACGAGGTTGCCCTTGGGCCGGCCCGGTCTGCCTGCGTGGTATGACCGCGGATTCGGCTCCCTGGTGTGACGACCCGGCCCGGGCCCGCTGGGCAGCCTTGATCCCATGCCTGCTATTACGCGCCGCGCCGTGTCCCATACCTGTCCCGGGAGGCGATCATGAACGTCGAGATCACCGGTCTGAGCCGCCGGTTCGGCCGGACCATGGCGGTGGCGGGGGTGGACCTGCGAGCCGGCCCGGGGGTGTTCGGACTGCTGGGCCCCAACGGCGCGGGCAAGACCTCGCTGCTGCGGATGATGGCCACGGCGATCCCGCCTACCTCGGGCCGGCTGCGGCTGCTCGGCCGCGATCCCCTCTCCACCGGCCCGCGGCGCGAGATCCGGCGCAGGCTCGGCTATCTGCCGCAGAACCTCGGTTACTACCGGGGCTTTACGGTCGCGGAGTTCGTGGAGTGTTTCGCGCTGCTGAAAGAGATGCCAGCGGGGCGGATCCCGCTCGCGGTGGCGACGGCGGTTGACCGGGTCGGGCTCGTTGACCAGTCGAGAGCCAAGCTTCGCACCCTGTCCGGGGGGATGCTGCGGCGGGTGGGGATAGCGCAGGCGATCGTTAACATCCCCGAATTGCTGCTGCTTGACGAGCCGACGGCCGGGCTGGACCCCGAGCAGCGAGTGACGTTCCGTGCCCTGCTGCGCGATCTTGGCCAGTGCGCCACCATCGTGGTCAGCACGCACCTGGTCGAGGATGTCGGCGCTGCCTGCGCCCAGGTGGCACTGATGGACCGGGGAAAGATCATCTTCCAGGGCACGCCGGGTGACCTGACCGCCCGCGGCGAGGGGCACGGCACCGGTGATGCGCCGCTGGAGCGCGGCTACAGCGCAGTCCTCGCGGCGGCACGGCGATGACCGCCACGAGGGCGCCGGCCCGCTCCGGGCCTGTCACGCGCCGCCCGAGGCCGGCGGCGCGGCTGCTGCGCCTGGAACTGCGCCACAACGCGATGCTGTGGATGATGCCCGTGGCCGTCGCACTGTTCTGGTTCACCGCCGAGCGCAAGACCCTGGCGACGCCGCCGCTGTGGAGTCTGCGCGCTGCCGGCATGCAACTCAGCGCGGTGGTGGCGTTCGCCAGCCCCGTCGCTGGCGCCGCCGCGTGGATGGGGTCGCGGGAAAGCCGCCGCCGCACCACCGACCTGGTGAACATCACCGCCCGGCCGCGGCCGGGCCGTCTGCTCGCCACCTGGGCCGCTACCACCTGCTGGGCCCTGGTGGCCTACCTGGCCTGCCTGGCCGTCGTCTACGGGGTGACCGCACAGCAGGCCGCCTGGGGCGGCCCGCTATGGTGGCCGGCCGTGGTTGCCGCCGCGTGCCTGCCGGCCCTGACCGCGCTGGGCTTCGCCGCCGGGACGCTTGTCCCGGGCCGGTTCACCGCCCCGCTCGTGGCGCTCGCGGCGTTCTTCGTGCTCGCGCTCAGCACCCAGCTGATCCACGGCAGCCAGTCGTACTGGCAGATCTCCCCGGTAGTCACCGGCGCCTGGGATATCGGGCCCGACCCTGGGGTGGCCACCTTCTACGCCTACCTGCCCGACCTGCCCATCGCCCAGGTGATGTTCCTCCTCGGGCTCACCGCGGCGGTGCTGGGCGCCCTGACCCTGCCCACCGGCTCCGGCCTGCGCTCACTGCGGCGCTCCGCGGTGGCCATCACCACGGCCGGGCTTGTGGTGGCCGGGACCGCCGTCGCGCTGGCCGGCACCGGGCGGCTGGATGCCCATGGCATGATCGCTATCCCCGCCCTGCATGACGCGGCCAGTGACCGGCCGCTCCGCTACACCCCCGTATGCAGCCACACCGCGATCCCCGTCTGCCTGAACCCCGCCTATGCCAGCTACCTGCCAGCTACCGAGGCCGCGCTCGCCCCCATGCTCGACCAGATTGCCGGGCTGCCCGGCGCCCCGGCCCGGATCAGCCAGACCCCTGCGACCTACCGGCAGGGACCAGGCAACAGCGTCGGCATCGGCCTGGCCGGCTCGTCCATCAGCGGCGCGCCCCCGGTGCTCCACCTGCTTCTCCCTGTTCAGCTGCCAGGACCTGCCCTCACCGCCGGCGAACTGGCCGGCCAGCTGCGATCAATCACTGGGCCCAGCATCATCGCCAGCGTCACCGGCGACGGCCCCGGCGCATCCGAGGCACAGCACGCGGTCACGACCGCGTTGCTGATGGCGGCCCGCGTGGTGCCGTCGCACCTCCCGTCACCGCAGACTCCCACCGCTGGCAACGGCGGGCCACCGCCCGGTGCTGGTGCCGGAGGCGAACGGTATGTCGGGTCGGCCCCAGGCTCCCCGGGCTTTGCCGTTGCCCAAAGGTTCGCCGCACTGCCGGCCGCGGTACGGCGCGGCTGGCTGACACAGCACCTTGCCGCCCTGCGTGCTGGGCGCATCAGCCTCGGGCAATTGCCATGACCACCGGCGAAGCGCGCGCGGTGCCGGCCGTGGCGGCCGGGCCCGGTGCGCCGCGGCGAACCGCGCCGTCCCGGGCGGGAGTGCGCCTGGCACGGCTCTACGCCACGAGCCGACGGGTCCCCGCGGCCGTGGCAGCGATCGCGGCATGCGCCCTCGGGCTGAGGCTCGCGCTCACCGGGCACTGGGACACCTACGGCGCGCTGCAACTGCCGCTGGTGTTCGAGACCGCGGCCGCCGCCGCCATCACCGCCACCGCCGCGAGCCCGCTCGGCGAGCCAGAGCGCGTCACCGGCCGGTGGCTGCCATACCTGCGGCTGGCCGCCACGCTGGCGCTGACCGCGGTGGCGATCGGCGCGCTGGCCGCCGCCGGTACCGGCACCCACCTGGCCGGCGGCACCCTGGACGTGGCGCGCAACCTGGCCGGGATAACCGGCATCGGCCTGCTGTGCGCCGCGACGATCAGCGGCGGGCTGGCCTGGATCGGGCCGGCCGCCTTCCTGATACCAGGCGCATATGCCCTGTACACCCAATGGCATCACCCGGCGCTGACGACGCCCTGGCTCTGGCCGGGCCGGCCACCGCACGACCTCGGCGCGGCGATCTGCGCCGGGCTGGTATTCGCCACCGGGGTCGCGGTCATCACGGCGCGTGGAGCCCGCGATCTGCCCGACGAGCAAGCCTGATCTCAGGCCGTCACGGTCTGGCTGGTTCTGACGGCCGGAGATCCTGTGGCGCGGTCCGGGTCAGCATGGTGACCCCGGCGGCCATCACGGCGAAGGACAGGACGGCGACGGTGATCTTCGCCGGGCTGTTGGTGAAGCGTTCGTCGAACAGCCAGACGCTCAAGATGATGCTGGCGAACGGGTTGATGATGACCAGCATCGGCTGCGACACGCTCAGCGGCCCGACGTGCAGGGCGGCCTGCTCGAGCAGCGTGCCGGCTATCCCAGCGCCGATCAGCGCGTACACCGGCCAGCGGGTGAGCATGCCGGGGATGCCGAACGCGGTGAGCGTATCGGTCGCCGCCTTGAGGAGGGTCGCCTCCAGCGCCCAGGTCAGCCCGGCGGCGACGGCGAAGACGGCGGCCCTGCGCATCGGTGGGCCGATCCGGCCCAGTGCCGTCATCACCACGATTGCCCCGCCGAACACCAGTACAGCGGACAGCCACTCCTTGGTCTCAGGGACGAGCTGGCCGCCGCTGGGCTCGGCCGCGATGAGGAACACCGCCAGGGCCAGGCAGACGACCAGCACCGATGCCCAGGCAGCGGCGGCCACCTGCTGACGAATCCACACCCGGCGCAGCACCAGCACGAAGACCAGTTCGGTGACCAGCACCGGCTGGACCACCGACATCGGCCCGTTGTGCAGGGCCACGGCCTGGAAGATGAACGTGCCCGCGGCGGCGGCCCACCCGAGCAACCACAGCGGCTGCCGGAGCAGGTAGAGCGCCAGCCGCCAGCCATTCTCCTGCTTCGGGGCGCCGATGCTCGCCGCATGCTGCGTTATCAGGTTGACACCACTGGAGAACGCTGCGGCCAGTGCGAAGGCCACGGCCAGGATCATGTCCCCCGCCCATTGTTTGTGGTTTGCTCAATTATTGTCCTGCGGAATGGAACAACCGTGGCCGCTCATGCTTTGGCCTTCGCTGCCCTGGCCGTTCCGCTCGCGTCGTGGTGGTGGCCGAAGCGGCCGGTCCGGGTTCCACGAACCTGGATCGCCGGGCTGTTGCTGGGTGTGGGAGCAGCGCTGTTCGGCGGTTGTGCGCTGGTGCTCAAGGCGGGAGCGATCGGCTGGGATGAGAGCCTGTTCCGGGTCCTCAACGACGTCCCGGCGGCCCTGGCCTCGGTGCTCAGCCCGCTGTCACACCTGTTCTTGCCGGCAAGCATCGTGGTGGTGACCGTGCTCGCCGCCGGCTACGTCGTGGCCAGGAACCGCAGCATCATGCCGGTGGCCGCCGGGGCGGTGGCCGCGGGCGCCGGATGGGTGCTGGCGAACCTGGCGAAGGTCATCGCCGACCGCCCCCGGCCTTATGCGGTGGTGGCCGGTGCGGTGTTGCGCCAGCAGCCCGCGCATGGCACGAGTTTTCCCTCCAGCCACACCGCTGTCACCGTGGCGGTGGTGATCGCGCTGGTACCGTTCCTGCCCCGGGCGCTGGCCGGGGTGGCGATCGGGTATGCCGTCCTGGTGGGCTGGTCCCGGGTGTACCTGGGCGTGCACTACCCCCTGGACGTCCTGGCCGGAGCAGGCATCGGCATCGCCGTGGGAGGTGCGGTCCTGCTGGCACTGGGGGTGCTGCTGCGCCATCACACCGGGCAGGCAGCAAACGACCGGGACGCCGCTGCTCAGCCGCCGGGAAGGCCAAGCGGGTAGCCGGCCGCAGGATCGCTTGGGCCGGGCGGGCCCTGCGGGCCGGTCAACCGACCTGGTAGCTGCTGACTAGCCGCGCGGTTGGCTAGTCGCGCGGTTCGGCCCCGGTGCCCGCGACCGCCCCGGCGTGGTCCAGGTCCGGGCCGGGAGCCTCGCCGCTGGCGGCAAGCTGGTGGGTGAGCCGGTCGAGCAGCGCGACCAGGCCAGGGTGCTGCTCGGGATCCCAGTCCTCGGCCAGCCGCGCGACGCTCTGCTGCCGCGCCCGGAACAGGGCGTCGAACGCGTGCTGTCCCGCCTCGCTGAGCGGTATCGGCTGGTCCAGGTCCGGCCGCAGCGCCCGCACGTAGCCGATCGCGACCAGTTCGGTGAGCCGCCGCTCCAGTTCGGCATCGGTCAGGCTCAGCAGCGCGGCCAGGTCGCGGCGGGTCATCCCCGGGTGCTGGCCCACCCGCAGCAGCAGCCACGCGGCGCGCGGCGACGCCCCGATGCCCGCCATCGTCACCAGCCGCGCGTACACCTCCCGCCGTTGCTCGCGGCCGAGAAGGCTGGTCAGCGCCCGTTCCATCTCCTGGTCCGAGGTGCGCATCGTGGGCCGGGACGTGGGCGCCAGCGTGTCGGCCGGATCCGGTTTGCCGGCCGTGGTCCGCAGCGGGATGTCCTTGATCGTCCAGCTCAGCAGGAAGGCCAGCGCGCCGAACGGCGTGGCCACCAGGAACACGGTCTGCAGCGAGGTGGCGTAGCCGGTGATGTAGCCGAGATGGATCGCGGCCGGCAGACGCGCCAGCACCGCCGGGCTGGCACCGCTGGCCGCGGTCACACCGTGCGGCAGCGACAGCCCGTGCAGGCTGGCCGCCAGGTTGCCGGCCAGCACGTTGGAGAACACGGCACCGAAGATGGCCGTGCCGAACGAGCCGCCGATGGACCGGAAGAACGTCGCGCCGCCGGTAGCCGCGCCCAGGTCGGCGTAGCTGACCGAGTTCTGCACCGCCACGACCAGGACCTGCAGCGATCCGCCGATGCCGGCGCCGAGCACCAGCATGTACAGCGAGGACAGCCAACTGCTGGTGGTCACGCCCAGGTGGGAGAGCAGGTAGAGCCCGATGGTCATGGTCGCGGTGCCGATGATCGGGAAGATCCGGTACCGGCCCCACCGGCTGACCAGCCGCCCGGAGATGATCGACGTAGTCAGCAGGCCTGCCATCAGCGGCAGCAGTCGCAATCCAGAGACGGTCGGGCTGACGCCCTTGACGATCTGCATGTACTGGGGCAGGTAGGCGATCGCCCCGAACATCGCGAACCCGACGACGAAACCGACCGCGCTCGTCGCGGAGAATATCCGGTTGCGGAACAGGTGCAGCGGAATGACGGGCTCGGTGGCCCGGCTCTCCGCCCAGATGAACAAGGCGCCGAAGACCACCGCGGCCGCGCCCATGATGAAGATCGGCGTAGAGGACCAGGCGTAGGTCGTCCCGCCCAGCGACGTGAGTGTCACCAGGCCGGTTACCGCGCCGGCCAGGAACACCGTGCCGAGATAGTCGATCTTGTGGTGTGCCCGGCGCAGGTGCCCGGGCAGCACCGCCGCGACCACGACCAGCGCCACCACGCCGATCGGCAGGTTCACGTAGAACACCCAGCGCCACGACAGGTTGTCCACGAAGAACCCGCCGATCAGCGGGCCGAGGACGCTGGTCACGCCGAACACGCTGCCGAACAGGCCCTGGTACCGGCCCCGCTCCCTGGCTGGCACCACGTCGGCGACG
>DASXKD010000653.1:0-3804 GCA_036497045.1 Streptosporangiaceae bacterium
CTGGTGAGGTCTTCACGTTTGGGGCTGACCTGGCCGGATGGGGGCTGGCTGGCGGGCTGCCCACAGGTTAAGCGGGCGCTGCCCACGTTATCTGGAGGCCTGTGTTCCGGTTTTGCGGGCTGGGCCGTGCCTGCGGCGGGGGTCTGGCTAGCGGTTCCAGCGGGGGTCGGCTTCGGCGATGGCGAGGCTGAGGGCTTCGAGCTCGGTGACCAGTTCGCGGAGCCGCCGGTGGTTGTCGAACCAGGGGCCGTAGTCGGCGAGCTGGTCATCAGACAGGATCCGGGTGGCGGTCTTGCCGTCTTTCTTGCGGGTCCACTGGTGGTAGGGGCCGTGCGGCCGGGGCGGGTCGGCGCGGCAGCGGCAGCCGGGGTGGCCGCAGCGGGTCATCCGGTCGGCGACTGTGCCGGGCAGCGCGAAGGGGGCGCCGGCGAGGCGGGCGGTGATCTCTGCGGCGATGGCCGCGGCGCGGGCCTGCTGGGCCGGGGTGGGCGACACGGTGTCATTGTCGCAGCCGGGGTCCCGCATCTCGGGCATTGCATTGAGTATAAGTGCTGTATGCATACTGCCGGGAATGCTGATGTTGCCGCCTATATCGGGCGGTGGCGGCCGTCGTCGGTGTCACCGCGGGCGGCGGCGTTCGCCCGGGAGGTGGTCGCGAGAACGGAGCCTGCTGGCCATGAGCGGGCGAAGAACCTGCTGTGGGCCGCGGGCAAGCTCGCCGATTACGGCATCGGGCTGGGCCTGGACGCAGTGCCGGAGGTGCTGCTGCACCCGTCCGTGGCCGAGCGGTTCACCCGGTGCGCGCCCGGGCTGTCCGGCGTGGCGCGCCGGACGCTGCGCACGAACCTGCGGTTCATCGGCCGCCGGGTCGTGCCGCAGCTGTACCCGGCCGACGCGCCGCTGCCCCGGGAACGGGCCAAGCAGCCCTACGGCCCCGCGCAGATCGCCGGGTATCTAGCGCTCGCGGACGCCCAGCCCACCCGCGAGCGGCAGATGCGCGCGGCCGGGCTGATCTGCCTGGGCGCCGGCGCCGGGCTGATCCGCGGCGACCTGCGCGACGTGCGCGGCACCGACATCGCATGCCGCTCCGGCGGCGTGATCGTGGCCGTGCGCGGCGCCCGCCCGCGGACCGTGCCGGTCCTGTCCCGCTACCACGCCCGGCTGCTGGCCGCGGCGCGGTGCGCCGGGACCGGGCTGGTCTGCGGTGGCATCGATCCCGGCCGCCGGAATCTGACGAACCCGCTGATCCGCGCGCTGGACGGCGGGACGGGCCTGCCGCGGCTGGACACGTCCCGGCTGCGCGCCACCTGGCTGGCCGATTGCGCGGAGCTGCTGGGACTGGCCACGTTCATGCACGCCGCGGGGATCAGCTGTTCCCAGCGGCTCGGGGACCTGGTCGCCGGGCTGGAGCCGGCCGCCGAGGCCGGCGCGGTGCGGCTGCTGGGGGCACGCCGGCCATGACCGCGCTGGCGGCGTTCGAGGAGATCATCGACGCCTCCGGCGCCGCGCCGCGGATCGAGGCCATGCTTCCCGCCGGCGTGCGACCCCGGCAGCTGAGCGTCCGGACCCTGCTGGCCGGCATGTGCCTGACCCAGGGCGATCACCGGCCCGCCCATCTCACGCGGGTGCACCAGGCACTGACCAGCCTGCCCGAAGATGAACAGCGGCGGCTGGGCGTGATCACGGACTGGAAACGCGGCCCGCACTTGCTGACCTACCGGCAGACCGAGCGCACTTTCGGCCTGGTCACCGCAGCCCTCGGCAAGGACCAGCCCGACGGGCTGCCCTCGCCGGCGCTGCAGGCGGTCTGCGATGGCCTGCTCGAAGCGAGCATCCCGGACCAGTACGGGGACGCCAGCACGTCGCTGGCGGTGGACTGGACAGACCTGGAGTCCTTCTCCCGCCCCCCGCCGCACGGAACCAGCAACTGCGCCGACCCCGAAGCATCCTGGGGCCACCGCAAGAACAACCTGCTGCGCAGCCAAGACGAGCTGTACTACGGCTACTACCTGTCCGCCGGGATCATGGTGCCCGAAGAAAACGGGCCCGCCGTCCCCGAGCTCGCCCGCCGCGCCACCGTGTCATCCTGCCGGCACGACCCGGTCCGCGCCTTCGCACCCGTGCTGACCGCGCTGCCCGCCGCCGGGATCGGTCTCGGCGACATCCTGGACGACTCCGGCTATGCCCACCGCGACGCCGGCGCCTGGGCACTGCCGCTCCGCCAGGCCGGAGCGCAGCTCGTGCAGGACCTGCACCCCGCCGACCGCGGCCCCAAGGGCACCCACCACGGCGCCATCATCGCCAACGGGAACCTCTACTGCCCGGCCACGCCCCGCACCCTGACCGAACTAGGACCGCTGGCCCGCACCGCCACCAAAGAGCAGGCCGCGGACCACGACCGCCAGACCAGCGAACTGGCCCGCTACAAACTCGGCCGCATCACCGCCGACGACCCCGACGGCTACCACCGGGTCCAGTGCCCCGCCGCCATGGGCAAGATCCGCTGCCCGCTCCGGCCCGCGTCCATGCTCCTGGACCGGGACCGGCCCGAGATCCTCCGCCCCCCCGAGCATCCCCCGGCCTGCTGCGCCCAGCAGACCATCACCGTCCCGCCGGACGTGCTCGCCAAGACCGCACAGAAACACGACTACCCATCGGCGGCCTGGCGCCGCTCCTACAGCCGGCGCACCGGCGCCGAACGCGGCTTCGCCACCGCCAAGGACCCCGCCAGCAATGACATCACCCGCGGCTGGTGCCGCCTGATGGGCCTGGCCCCCCTGATGCTGTTCACCACGATGCTGATCATCGCCCGCAACCAGCGGATCATCACCGCCTGGGACGACCGCCAGCAGGAAAACGCCCGCCGCGCAGCCGCCGGACTCCCGCCCAGAACCCGGCGCCGCCGCCGCAAGACTCTCGCCATGCTCACCGCCGCGCCGCCATAGCCAGCGCGGCGCACGGAACACCAGCCGCCGGCAACACGCACGTCACCCACCCAGGAGCACCGGTACCAGCAACAACGGCAATACCAGCATGCCCGCGAACCAGCCGCGCAGCCCGCAAAAATCATCGCCCAGACACGTAACGCCCCCAGCATGGAAGCAGCCCCGCCACGCCAGCCCGTCCGCCGGAATGTCAGACCCAAACGTGAAAATAGGCCCCACTGAAACGTGAAGACCTCTGGGAGCCCCGTTACGGAATCGAACCGTAGACCTTCTCCTTACCATAGGGATCCGCTCAAGGCGCCAGCCAGGCATTTCGCCGGAGGGCCAGGTCAGACGCTCTACTTCAGCCCGGTTGGGCCAGGTTCGGGACGGTTCGCGCCGGATGCGACCTCCCAAATTCCTCCCAACCGCTGGCAGAGGAGGAGCCCATGCCCCATCCCGGTTTCACCCGGCCCGACCTGTGTTCGATACGCGCTACTGCCGAGCAGGGAGAGCACGCCGAAACAGTCCGCGGCGGGCTCAGCGCCGACGGCCACCCACTGGCCAGCGATGACCCGCCCACGCCCCCAGCGAGCGGCGTCGACCGCGCCATCCGCCTGTCCACCGCGGCAGCCGTGTTCGCCGTGGCGGGCATCGCGGCGTACGTCTCCTACTGGTGCGCCTACGCGGTCGTCCGGACCCACGGCGAGACCGGGATCACCGCTCGGCTCGAGCCGGCCACGATCGACGGCCTGGTCTACGCCAGCTCGATGGTGGTGCTGTACGCCGCCCGGCACCGGGTGCCGGTCCCCTCCCCCGCCCGCTGGCTGCTCGGACTAGGAATTGCCGCGACCCTCACGGTGAACATGGCACAGGGCTG
>DASXKD010000654.1:0-3633 GCA_036497045.1 Streptosporangiaceae bacterium
CTGATCCTGGACTTCTACGGCCGGATGGAACAGATCAGCCGGGTCAGGTGCTCCCGGAAGATCTGTTCCATCCGGCCGTAGAAGTCCAGGATCAGCCGCAGCTCGTCGTCGGTGTACCGGGCTGCTACGTCCTGCCAGGCCCGGACCATGGGCAGGAAGACCGGGGCGACGTCGCTGAGCGCCCGCTCGGGGACCAGTCGGATCACCACGCGGCGGCGGTCGCGGGGGTCGCGCTCCCGGCGGACGAAGCCGGCTTCCTCCAGCCGGTCGGTCACCCCGGTGATCGATGCGGTGGTGAGGCCGGTGGCCCTCGCCAGCTCGCCGGCTGTCATATGGCCGGTGAAGCTCAGGATGTTCAGGCAGTTCAGGTCGGTCGCGTTGATGCCGATCCGGTCGGCTGCCGCCTGGCCCATGAGCTGCAGCACCGAGCCGGTCCTGCGGATCGCCGCCCCGAAGGCCGCGGCGAGCTGCGCGCGCTCGGGCTGGCCGGTGCCGGGCGGCTCGGCCCGCGGCACGTCCCGGCCCGGCTCGCCGGTGCCGCCGGGTGGCTCGGCAGTGTCCTCTGACATCCCTCAGCTCCCTATTAGTTAGCTTACCTAGACATCAACTTCCCAAGATGCTAGGTTCCCAAGTGTAGTTCATATGCCTCTGAGATCGGAGATCAACATGGCATCCGACGCCAAAATCCTGGCACCGCGGGCGGCCGCGGGCGAAGCCGCCGACCCAAGACGCTGGCTGACGCTCGTCATTCTGTTGCTGGCCGCGTTCATGAACCTGCTCGATGTCTCGATCGTCAACATCGCGATCCCGTCCATCCAGAAGAACCTGCACGCCAGCTACGCCGACGTGCAGTGGGCCCTGGCCGGGTACACGCTGGCCTACGCGCTGGTGCTGATCACTGGGGGCAGGCTCGGCGACACCTTTGGCCGCAAGCGGCTGTTCCTCATCGGCGTGACCGGCTTCACGATCACCTCGGCACTGTGCGGGGCCGCACAGAGCCCGGGCCAACTCATCGCCTGCCGGGTGGTGCAGGGCGCGATGGGCGGGATCATGGTCCCGCAGGTGCTGGCCGTCATCCAGGTCATCTTCCCGCCGGCAGAGCGGATCAAGGCGCTGGCAGGCTTCGGGGTGACGGCTGGCCTGGGCACCGTCAGCGGCCCGCTGCTCGGCGGGCTGCTCATCCAGCACAACCTGCTCGGCCTTGACTGGCGGCCGATCTTCCTGATCAACATCCCGGTCGGCATCGTGGCCGTCACTGCCGCGACAGTCCTGGTCCGGGAGTCGCGCGCCCCGCGCCCGCCGAAGCTGGACCCAGTCGGCGTCGGGCTGATCAGCGCAGCGCTGCTGCTGCTGCTCTACCCGCTGGTTGAGGGGCGCCAGCTCGGCTGGCCCGCCTGGACATTCATCGCGATGGCCGCCGCCCTGCCGGTGTTCGCGATCTTTGCCGGCTACGAGCGGGCCAAGGCCCGCAGGGACGGCTCGCCACTAGTGCATCTGAGCCTGTTCGCTGACCGCGCTTTCAGCGTTGGGATGGCCATCGCGCTGACGTTCTTCCTCGGCATCGCCTCGTTTGCGCTGATCCTGACCCTGTTCCTGCAGCTCGGGCTGGGATTCACGCCGGTGCACGCGGGCCTGACGTTCCTCCCGTTCTCCACCGGGGTGCTGGTCGCCTCAGGCGCGGCGGCAAGGCTGGCGCCGCGGTTTGGCCGCGGCGTCACGATGGTCGGGGCGCTCACCATCGCCGGGGGCATGGCGGGCCTGATCGCAATCGTGCACCAATACGGCGCTGCCGTGACTACCTGGGAGATGGTGCCCGGCCTCGCCGCGGCGGGCCTCGGTCTGGGCGCCGTCATCGCCCCGCTGGCCGACATCGTGCTGGCGAGGGTGCCCGGTCAGTACGCTGGCTCTGCGTCCGGAGTGTTCAACACCGGCCTCCAGCTCGGTTCCTCAATCGGCATCGCGTTGATCGGCGTGATCTTCTTCGCAATGCTCGGCAGCCAGGCGGGTCCCGCGGCCACCAGGGTCACGCCGCAGCTGCGCAGCGGCCTCGTGGCGGCGGGTGTTCCGGCGCAGTTCACCGGGCAGATCGTCACCCAGTTCCGCAGTTGCCTGCACGACCGGTTGGTCGCCGCCGACCCGACGGTGACGCCGCGGTCCTGCACGCCGACCGGCGCGGCCCGGAGTCTCCCCGCCGCCGCGAGCCGCGTCCTGGCCGCAGGCGGCGGCAGCGCGGTGCGCGCTGACTTCGCCGCGTCGGTGCAGCGCACCCTGTGGTTCCAGGTCGGCGCGTTCCTGCTCAGCTTCCTGCTGATGCTGGCATTGCCGGCCGGGGCGGGGCGGTCGGCGGAACGCAACGCCCGGGGCCGGGAAGTCGGGCCGGCCGGGGATGTCATCTCAGCCAGCGAGGGGGTCGTCAATGTCTGAGATGTTGACGGCACGCCGGCAAGGAAGAGGCCGGCCGCAGCAGGCCGGCCGCGCGGTGAGCGGCATGCGGCGGCAGGCGCTCGCCGCCTCGGCGGCGCTGATCCTGGAGTACCTGCTCGGCATGGGCGTGAACCTCTACGTCACCGTCCCGGCCGCCGACCGCGGCTCGGGCATCGGGCAGGCCATCGGCCGCGCGATCACGCACGGCCCGGCGGCGCTGGCCCTCCACGCAGTCATCGGGCTGCTGCTAATCGTGGCCGCGCTGGCCGCGCTTGCCCGCGCCATCAGGGCAAGGCACCGGCTGGCCGCCATCGCCGCAGGCATCGCACTGCTGTGCCTGGCAGGCGCATCGGCCAGCGGCGCGAGCTTTGTCGGCAACGGCAAGGCCGGCGCATCGATGGCGATGGCGGTCCTAACCGGCGCGGCGCTGCTGTGCTACCTGGTGATCCTCTTCGCGGTCCCGAGAATCCAGCCGCGGAACGCAACGCCCCCGGCCGCTCCCGGTACCGGCGCGGAAGGGAACTGACATGCCACACGCGATGCCGGGCGCGTACGCCTCGCACGGCGCCTTCCACCGGGACCTGCAGCGCCTGGCCGCGGGCGAAAGTCACCGTGGCCGGCCACGTGGCCGTGCTCGACGCGATGAAAGCCGAGCATGCCCGCATCGACGCGCTGCTCGGCGCGGTGGACTCCTGCCTCGCCGCCGCCGGCCAAGCGGGCCTGGCGCAGACCGCCGACGGGCTGGCGGCGGCGCTGGCCGCCCACATGGAACACGAGGAGGACCAGGCGCTGCCGCTGGTCGAGACGTTCCTGGGGCCAGCAGGATGGGCCGCGTTCGCACAGGAGATCAGGAAGACACAGGGCCTGCGCCGAACCGCTGAGTTCTTCCCCTGGATGCTCGACGACACGCCGCGGGCCATCCGCAAGCGGGTCCTCGGCCTGCTGCCTCCGCCCGGCTCCTCTACCGGACCGTGTGGGCACCCGGCTACGCCCGCACCCTGCGCTGGGATACCGCGACGACCTGACCCCGCGCAAGCGCAAGCCGTGCCGGAACGACGCCCTCGTCGGCGTGACAACTATACCAAGCTGCCCGCGAGGCGTAACTGCCGTCAGTTCCGGACGCCGGCAGGCGGTGCAAGGTGGCCACGGTCGCGGATGAGGACGCGGCGGTGCGTAGTCGGCCGACCACAGCCTGCGGGCAGCCGGGCG
>DASXKD010000655.1:0-2975 GCA_036497045.1 Streptosporangiaceae bacterium
TCCGGCGCCGGCGCGTGCTCGCTCCCGAGCGCGGCGACGGGCGCCGGGGCGCTGATCGTCGCCTGGGATGCCCGGATACGGCGCAGGCGGCGGACCGGCAGGCGGCGCCGGTCGGCGGGCTCGATGCCGAAGGCGCGCCGTTCTCCCGGCGTCATATCCGACCAGTTCGCCGGCATCCGCCGGATGAAGGACGGCACGTTCGCGGCCGGCTCGGTGCCCAGCTTCCTTCCCCAGCCCGCCGCCACCGAGGCCGCCTGGGTGAAGCTCACCGGCACGGCATTCGGGTCGTAGGGCAGGTCGAACAGGCCGATGTCGTCGAGCCAGTCGGGGTACCCGGCGCTGATCGCCTGGGCCACGTCCGGCCAGCGCACCCTCGCGAGCAGGTACGGGACAGCGCGGTCGGCCAGGACCAGGTAGTGGATCTCGCCATTGCCAGGCGTCACTGCCGCGGCCATGGCTGCCCAGCTTTTGTGATCATCTGATGTCCCCCCACGGGATATTCCGGCCTGAATATCGCTCGGGAACAGTAACAGCCGCTAAGCCGAATTTATCCTGCTGAATTGAGCGTTAACACGAAATTGATGTCACCTGAATCAAACAGAAGCCGACGCTTCCGGAAGTGCTGGCAGAGGGCTGGCCGAGCGGCAACAGAAACGAAACAAATCGGCAATCGGAGCCAAGCACGATGGCGGTCCAAGAGAGTTGCCGGCGCTCGCGAGAACCCTGATCGCCGCTCCTGAAAACCTCGAGCCACCTTAACCACACGGCTCTCACGGGTAGGACGTGAAAGGATATGACCCCGATCCGGGACATCGCCAGCCGGGTCCGGCGCCGCCCCGTCTTCCGCTTGGCCACGGTCCTCGCGCTCGTGAGCGGCCTTGTGCTGGCGGCCGCGGGGCTGTCCGCCTGCAGTCCGGCGGCCTCCGTCAGCAGGCCGGCGTCAGCGGACGAGCCGGATTTCGGGCCGAATGTTTACGTTTTCCGCCCGAGTATGCCCGCCAGCAGCATAGAGGCCAGGATCAATCAGATCGCCCGCCAGCAGGCGGGCAATCAATTCGGCACCAATCGTTACGCCCTGCTGTTCGAACCGGGCATCTACGGTTCGGCCGCGCACCCGCTATTCCTCCAGGTCGGCTACTACACCAGCGTGGCTGGCCTTGGGGCATCTCCGGGCGACGTCGTCATCAATGGGGCGGTTGATTCGTTCAATCAGTGTTCTCAGTCGGCTGGCGCCGGCGCCTGCACCGCACTGAACAATTTCTGGCGCTCGCTGTCAAATCTGACGATCAACTTCCCGGCACCGCCAAGCGGTGCCTCGTGCCAGCAAACGGCCGAATTCTGGGCGGCGTCCCAGGCGTCTCCGGTCCGGCGGGTCGAGTTCAACGGTTTCACCTCGCTGGAGGACTACTGCTCGAAGCCCGGCTACTCCAGCGGCGGCTTCATCGCTGACTCGAAGTTCTCCGGCCGTCCCGTCGTCAGCGGCACCCAGCAGCAGTTCCTGGTCCGGAACAGCACCCTGGACGGCTGGAGCAACGGCGTATGGAACCAGGTCTTCGCCGGCGATGTGGGCGCGCCCGCGCAGAACTTCGCCTCCGGCGGCCCGTACACCACCCTGGCGACCAGCCCGGTCACCGCGGAAGCGCCGGTGCTGCAAGTCGATTCCACCGGGAGCTACAGTGTGTTCGTTCCGGCGGTGCGGCACGACTCGGCCGGACCGTCGTGGACCGGCAGCCAGCAGCCGGGCCGCACCATCGCCCTCCAGCGGTTCTTCATCGCCACCCCGGGCGACTCGGCCGCGCAGATCAACGCGGCGCTGGCCCGGGGACAGGACCTGATCCTCACCCCAGGCGTCTACCAGCTGAGCCAGACCATCGAAATCACCCGCCCGGACACCGTGGTGCTCGGGCTCGGCTTCCCCACCCTGGTGCCGGAGAACGGCACCGCGGGAATGCGGCTGGCCAGTCTCCCGGGGGTCAGGCTGGCCGGGATGATCTTCGATGCAGGCCCAGTGAGCTCCCCGGTGTTGCTGCAGGTAGGCAGCGGGCCTCGGGCCGGGCAGGGGAACCCGGCCGACCCTACCGTCCTGCAGGACGTGTTCTTCCGCATCGGCGGCAGCGGGCCGGGCCAGGCGGCCACCAGCCTCGTGGTCGACAGCTCTCAGGTAATCCTGGACGACATCTGGGCCTGGCGGGCTGACCACGGCGACGGGGTCGGCTGGGCCGGCAACGTCGGTAACACCGGAGTGATCGTCAACGGCGGCAACGTGACCGCCTACGGCCTGTTCGTCGAGCACTACGAGAAGGACGAGGTGATCTGGAACGGGAAAGAGGGCACCGACATCTTCTTCCAGAACGAGATGCCGTACGACCCGCCGAGCCAGGCCGCCTGGATGGCCAGTCCCACGGTCAAGGGCTATCCCGCCTTCCTTGTCACGCACCAGGCCGCGGACTTCCACGGCTACGGGATGGGCAGTTACAGCTACTTCGACCAGGGCGTGCCCGTCTTCGCCACCAGCGCGTTCGAGATAGATGATCCCCCCGGCGGCGAACTGCGCGACCTGCTGACAATTTTCCTCAGCACCGCCGGAACCGGCGGGATCACCCACGTGGTGAACAGTACCGGCGGTTCCTCGACGGCCGCCAACCCCGACGCCGCGGTGAAGGTCGTCAGCTACCCGTGAGGACGGCCGGGCAGCTGCGCGGCCGAGCACTACCAGCTCGTCTGCCCGCCGACCGGGGCGGTGAGCGTGGGCGCGTGATCGCGCGGGCTGAAACGCCACCGCTCCGCCCGGATTCTCGCTGCCGGGCATGCCTTCGTGCAGAACCTCCGCCGCGACCACTATGACCATCGCCACCGACACCCCGACTACCCAGCCGGCTCCGCATCGTCTTTGACGAACTCGCCCTCGCCATCTGAACCGTGAAGGGTCGCGACGATGCTCCGGCCTGTCGAGGAATGACACAACGCAACAGCGC
>DASXKD010000656.1:0-11398 GCA_036497045.1 Streptosporangiaceae bacterium
ACCGCGCCGCCCGGCGCCCCGGATACCCAATCGGGCTGGTACGACCGGCTGCGCGGCTGGGGGCTGCCGGTCAGCGACCTGGTCAAGGTCGTGCCCGACCTGGACGGCGTGCGCTCCTACGTCGCCTACTACGGCGAGCACCGGCATGACCCGCCGTACGAGATCGACGGCGTCGTGGTCAAGATCGACCGGCTCGACCAGCAGAGCACGCTCGGCTCCACGAGCCGGGCGCCCCGGTGGGCGATCGCCTACAAGTACCCACCCGAGGAGGTGACCACCCGGCTGCGGCAGATCGAGGTCAACGTGGGCCGCACCGGCCGGGTCACCCCGTTCGGGATCATGGACGCGGTCAAGGTGGCCGGGTCCACCGTGACGAACGCGACGCTGCACAACGCCGACGAGATCAAGCGCAAGAGCGTGCTGATCGGCGACATGGTGGTGCTTCGGAAGGCCGGCGATGTGATCCCCGAGATCGTCGGGCCGGTGGCGGACCTGCGCACCGGGGAGGAGCACGAGTTCGAGTTCCCCACCGTGTGCCCGGCCTGCGGCACCGCGCTGGAGCGCGAGGAAGGCGAGGTCGACTGGCGCTGCCCCAACACGCGCGCCTGCCCCGCCCAGCTCCGCGAGCGGCTGTTCCACCTGGCCAGCCGGGCGGCGCTGGATATCGAGGTGCTCGGCTACGAGTCGATCGTCGCGCTGCTCGACTCGGGGCTCGTGACCGACGAGGGCGATCTGTTCTCGGTAACCGGGGAGGGCCTGACCGGGGTCCCGTTCTTCGTCAACAAGCAGGGCACGCTCAAGGTCAACGCGGGTGCGTTGCTGCGCAACCTGGACGAGGCGAGGCGCCGCCCGCTGTGGCGGATCCTGGTCGCGCTGTCCATCCGGCATGTGGGCCCGACCGCGGCGCGCGCGCTGGCCAGCGAGCTAGGTTCGCTCGACCTGATCGCCGGCTCGCCCGCCGAGCGGCTCGCCGCCGTGGACGGGGTCGGCCCGACCATCGCGGCCTCGGTGATCGACTGGTTCAGCGTGGACTGGCACGTCGCGATCGTGGAGAAGTGGCGGGCCGCCGGTGTCGTGCTGGCCGAGGAGCGGTCCGCGGGCGACGCGCGGCCGCTGGCCGGGGTCACCGTCGTGCTGACCGGGACCCTGCCCGGCCTGACCAGGGATGAGGCCAGCGAGGAGATCACCGGGCGGGGCGGCAAGGTCGCGTCGTCGGTGTCGAAGAAGACCGACTTCGTGGTCGCGGGCAACGACGCCGGCAGCAAGTACGACAAGGCGCTCTCGCTCGGCGTGCCGGTGCTGGACAAGGCGGGCCTGCAGGTCCTGCTGGCGGACGGTGCAGGGGCGGCGCGGGCGGCGGCCGAGAACGCTCCGGGCGCCGAGGTCGCGCCGGGCGCCGATGCCGCGCAATGAGAGGGCTGGTGCTTCAGCCGGCCGCTCGACCCGGCCACCGCGAGCCAATGGCTCGCCAGCCACCTGCCGGCCCCCGCCCACGCAGGCGCGGGTTATCCGGTCGGCGGCCCCGCGCCCCGGACCCTAGGATTGCACCATGCCTATCGCTCGTGACGATGTCGCACACCTGGCCAGGCTCTCCCGGCTTGCCCTGGCCGAGGACGAACTGGACCACCTGGCCCCGCAGCTCGATGAGATCATCGCCGCCGTGGCCCGGGTGCAAGAGGTCGCCGCCGAAGGCATCCCGCCGACGTCGCACGCGGTTCCCCTGGTCAACGTGTTCCGCGAGGACACGGTGGTGCCTTGCCTGGACGCGGAGACGGTCCTGTCCCAGGCCCCCGCCGTCGAGCAGCAGCGGTTCCGGGTGCCGCGGATCCTGGCGGAGGACTGAGGCATGGCTGAGCTTTTCCGTATGAGTGCCGCCGAGATCGCCGCGGCGGTCCGCGACGGCGAGGCCTCCGCCGCCGAGGTGACCGACGCGCACCTGGCCAGGATCGAGCAGGTCGACCCCCAGGTCCGTGCGTTCCTGCACGTCGCGGCGGACCAGGCCCGCGAGGCCGCCAGGGCGGTGGACCGCCGTCGCGCGGCGGGCGAGGAACTAGGCCCGCTGGCCGGGGTGCCGTTGGCCCTCAAGGATGTCTTCACCACCAAGGACATGCCCACCACCTGCGGCTCGGCGATCCTGGGCGACTGGCTTCCGCCGTACGACGCCACCATCACCAGGCGGCTGCGGGAAGCGGGCGTGGTGATTCTCGGCAAGACCAACATGGACGAGTTCGCCATGGGCTCCTCCACCGAGAACTCGGCGTTCGGCCCGTCCCACAACCCCTGGGATCTCGGCCGGGTGCCCGGCGGCTCGTCGGGCGGGTCCTCCGCCGCGGTGGCGGCGCACGAGGCCCCGCTGGGCATCGGCACCGACACCGGCGGCTCGATCCGCCAGCCGGGTGCGGTCTGCGGGGTGGTCGGGGTCAAGCCCACCTACGGCGGCAACTCCCGGTACGGCGTGGTGGCCTTCGCCTCCTCCCTCGACACGCCCGGCCCACTGGCCCGCACGGTGCTGGACGCGGCGCTGCTGCACGAGGTGATGTCCGGGCACGACCCGTGCGACGCGACGTCGATCGATGCCCCGGTCCCGCCGGTGGTCGCGGCGGCCCGGCAGGCGGACGTGGGCGGGATGACCATCGGCGTGGTGCCTGAGTTCACCGGCGAGGGCTTCCAGCCGGGGGTGCTGGCCAGGTTCGGCGAGGCCGTCGAACTGCTGGAGTCGCTGGGCGCGAAGGTGACCGAGGTCTCCTGCCCGCACTTCAGCTACGCCCTGCCCGCGTACTACCTGATCGCGCCGAGCGAGTGCTCCTCCAACCTGGCGCGATTCGATGCGATGCGCTACGGCATCAGGGTCGGGGACGACGGGACCCACAGCGCCGAGGAGGTGATGGCGCTGACCCGGGCGCAGGGGTTCGGTGCCGAGGTGAAGCGGCGGATCATGCTGGGCACCTACGCCCTGTCCAGCGGGTACTACGACGCCTACTACGGCAAGGCGCAGCAGGTCCGCACGCTGATCATCAGGGATTTCGAGGCCGCGTTCGACCGGGTCGACGTGCTGATCTCGCCGACCACGCCGACCACGGCGTTCCCGCTTGGCGAGCGGGTCGACGACCCGATGGCGATGTACCTGGCCGACCTGTGCACGATCCCCTCGGACCTGGCCGGCAACGCGGCGCTGTCGGTGCCCTGCGGGCTCTCGCCCGAGGACGGCCTGCCGGTCGGCTTGCAGATCATGGCGCCGGTGCTGGCCGACGACCGGATGTACCGGGTCGGCGCCGCGGTGGAGGCGGCGCTGGACGCCCGCCGCGGATATCCGCTGCTGAACGATGCGAAGGGGCTGGCCTGATGCCTGACAGCGTGGGGCGGGGTGGCGGGGTGAGGACTAGCAGAGCGCTGGTCGGCTATGACGAGGCGGTGTCCAGGTACGACCCGCTGATCGGCCTGGAGACCCACGTGGAACTGGGTACCAGGACCAAGCTGTTCTGCGGCTGCCCGGCCACGTTCGGCGGCGAGCCCAACACCCACGTCTGCCCGGTGTGCCTGGGCCTGCCCGGGTCGCTGCCGGTGCCGAGCCGGGCCGCGATCGAGTACACGATCCGGATCGGCCTGGCGCTGAACTGCTCGATCGCGGAATGGTGCCGTTTCGCGCGGAAGAACTACTTCTACCCGGACATGCCGAAGAACTTCCAGATCTCCCAGTACGACGAGCCGTTGTGCACCGACGGCTGGCTGGAGGTGACGCTCGGCGACGAGGCCGGGCCGGACGGTGCCCCCCGCACATTCCGGGTCGGCATCGAGCGGGTGCACCTGGAGGAGGACACCGGCAAGTCGCAGCACATGGGCGGCGCGACCGGGCGGATCCACGGCGCGGACTACTCGCTTGTCGACTACAACCGGGCCGGCATCGCGCTGGTGGAGATCGTCACCAAGCCGGTCGAGGGCACCGGGCCCCTGGCCCCCGACGTGGCGCACGCCTACGTGAAGGAACTGCGCGACCTGCTGCGTTCTCTCGGCGTCTCCGACGTGCGGATGGAGGAGGGGTCGCTGCGCTGCGACGTGAACACCTCGCTGTCCCCGCGCGGGTCCGGCCGGTGGGGCACCCGTACCGAGACCAAGAACGTCAACTCGCTCCGCTCGGTCCAGCGGGCCGTGCACTCCGAGATCGAGCGCCAGGCCGCGGTGCACGACGCCGGCGAGCGGGTGATCCAGGAGACCAGGCACTTCCACGAGGACTCCGGGATCACCACATCGGGGCGGAGCAAGGAAGAGGCACAGGACTACCGGTACTTCCCCGAGCCCGACCTGGTCCCGCTCGCCCCGCCGCGCGACTGGGTGGAGCAGATCCGCGCCTCGCTGCCCGAACTGCCCGCAGCCAGGGGTGCCCGGCTGCAGGAGGCCTGGGGCATCACCGCGGCCGAGATGACCATCATCGGCAACGCGGGAGCGCTCGACCTGATCGAGCAGACGATCGCCGCGGGTGCCTCGCCCGCCGATGCCAGCAAGTGGTGGCTCAACGAGCTTGCCCGCCGGGCCAACGACACCGGCGCCGAACTGGCCGACCTGCCGATCACCCCGGCCGACGTGGCGGCCATCGCGGCACTCGTCGGCTCCGGCGCGCTCAACGACCGGCTGGCCCGCCAGGTCATCGAGGGCGTGCTGGCCGGGGAGGGCACGCCGGACGAGGTGGTGGCGGCCCGCGGCCTGGCCGTGGTCAGCGACGACGCGGCGCTGAACGCCGCGGTGGACGAGGCGATCGCCGCCAACCCCGACGTCGCCGGCAAGATCCGCGGCGGCAAGGTCGCCGCGGCCGCCACCCTGGTCGGAGCGGTCATGAAGGCTACGCGCGGGCAGGCCGACGCGTCCCGGGTCCGCGAGCTGATCCTCGCCCGCCTCACCGATTCATAGTTCATAACGATCAGGCAGGGCCGGCCGGGTCCCCGGGCATCAGGTGGATCCGGCAGGCCGGGGAGCCGTGTCCTGCCTGGTGCGGCAGCCCGCGCTACTAGGCCTGGGTGGCCAGCAGCGGCCGGGCCTGGCGCGTGACGTACAGGTCGGTCCGGAACTGCTGGCTCAGTTCGTCGTAGGCGGCCTGGATCTCCTCCAGGCTGACCGCGGCGTCGGTGAACAGGACGCTCATCGCCTCATTCCACCAGGTCAGGTCGCGGCGGTTGCCCCACGTGCTCTCGATCGGGGCCCGCACCTTCGCGTCGGCGCCGGTCGTGCTGAACATGGCGAACAGGACGGTCATGAACCGGTGGACCCGCTTCTGCGCCGTTCAGGTTGACCGGAGGTTACTGCCGCCTTACCTTGCTGCACTCTCAATCGAAGTGTGACCTTTGGGACCTACAGTGAGAGTCACAGCGTAATGACGACCCGTGTCCGTGTAGATGCAAGGGCGCGCTGCACGGCGATTTTTGTTTCCCCCTACGCGTGACAACGGGCCATGGCCCGGTTACTGAGCGGCGGGCCCACCCACAAGGCGACCCACCTGCCAGATCAGCCTGACAGCGAGCGGGACTTCGTGGAAGGGAGCGGCTCGGTGCGCGTTCCAGCATCGGGTGTCCTGCCATGAGCCTGGCACTGCTGGCAGCTACAGTTGCGGTCTTGCTGGCCGCCATCGCGGCGGCGGTGAGCCTGTGGCGTGGCGCCGCCCGCCAGCCATGGCCAGACCTGCGCGCCTACCGGTGGTTCACGATCGCGGCCGGGCTGATCGGCGCCAGCGTGATCATCGGGCTGGCGGTTCCCACCACGGCGGGCGCGGCGCCGATGCTCTCGTTCACCGACCTCCCGGCACTGCTCGTGCTGCCGGTGATGGCGGCGGGCCTGGCCGGCCTCGCCTCCGTCGCCCGCAGGGCGGTGCCCGAGACGCAGCCACCGCGCCGCGCCGGCCTGGCCGTCGCGGGGGCGTACCTGGCGGACGGCTACGTGCTGGTCGCGGCGCTGTTCCTGATCGGCTGGGTGACCCTGTTCGGTGCCGAGTTCACTCACGCAGGCGCCGGGCCGTCGTTCACCGTGGACCTGGTTCACCCGCTGGTGGACCTGATGGTCCTCTTGGTGACTCTGCCCCTCGTCCAGACGGCCGGGCGCCGGGCGGTGGCTCCTTACCTTGCCCTGGTGGCCGTCACCGCGGGCGACTCGCTCGCGGTCGGCGCCAGGATCGCCGGGACGCGCCCGGGGACTGTCGCGCTGGCCGCCGCGCTCATCGCGCTGGTACTGCTCGCACTGACCCCGTGGGTGAGTGACGCCTGGGCGGCCGGCGGCCGCCGGCTCGGCGGGGCGCGCGAGGTGACCGCGGCCACCGCCGCGGCCGTGGGCACGCTGGCGGGCTTGCTGGTCGTCGGCCAGGCGGTCGTGACCGGGCACCTGACCGGGCTGGTGGAAACCCTGATCCTCGGCACCATGGCCGGCGTCCTCGCAGTGCGCGTGGTCAGCCTGGTCTGGCGGGTGGACTCCTGGTCGCGGGTGTGGCAGGAGTCAGGCCGGCAGTTCCGCCAGCTCGCCGAGCGGACCAGCGACGTGGTGCTGCTCTGCGACGCGAACGGGGTGATCAGGTACGCGAGCCAGACGGTGACCGGCTACGGGTACGTACCAGATGCGTTGCGCGGCACGCCCGTGGCCGACCTGCTGCATCCCGAGGAGCGGGCGGGTGGCATGCAAGCGATCCGCCGGGCGATCACGAGTAAGGCTCAGCGGCCAGGCCACTACCCC
This sequence comes from Streptosporangiaceae bacterium, assembly GCA_036497045.1. Lineage (GTDB taxonomy): Bacteria > Actinomycetota > Actinomycetes > Streptosporangiales > Streptosporangiaceae > DASXKD01. The sequence continues at coordinate 6,706 of DASXKD010000656.1, forward strand.
TGTCAGGTGCGCGCCGAAGATGGCACCTGGCGCCATGTCGAGGCCACCGTCTCCAGGTACCGCGATCCTGGCCAGCCGGACCTGGTCCTGATCACCGCCAGGGACATGAGCGCCCAGGTGGCGCTGCGCCGCCAGGTCACCCATCTCACCTTCCACGACGGGCTGACCGGCCTGCCGAACCGGGCCTACGCCGAGCAGCGCGCCCACGACGTGTTCAGCGAAGACCGGAACGCCGCGGCCGCCGCGCTGGACGTGGCGGATCCGCCACTGCCAGGCGTCATCGTCGTGGACATCGACGGCTTCACCGCGGTGAACGACGCTCGCGGGCACACGGCCGGGGATCTGCTGCTCGCGCAGGTCGCCCGCAGGCTCCGCCTGGCGGTCTCGCCGGAGGACACGGTCGCCCGCTGGGGCGGCGATGAGTTCGCGGTCATTGCCGAAGCCACGGTGAGCCCTGTGGAACTCGCCGACATTGCCGAACGGCTGGCGCGCGGCGTGGCGTCCATGCCGTTCCGGATCGGGGATTCGGACCTGAGCATCACCGCTAGTGTCGGGGCGGCGATCGCCGACGGCAGCCCGGCGGCGCACGTGTGGCGTAATGCCGAGATGGCGCTCGCCCGGGCCAAGGCAGCCGGCGGCGGGCAGATCGAGATGTTCGGTGCCAGTGACGAGGCCGCCACGGGCGGAGCCGGGCAAGCCGAGATGTTCGGTGCCAGCGACGAGGCCGCCGAGGGCGGGCCGGCCGGGATGTTCGGCGCCGGTGACGTTACCGGCGCCGGAGAACCGGAGCAGGCGCCGACCGAAGCCGCCGCGTCGCAACAGTCCGGCGCGGCCTGAGTGGCCTGTGCGGCCAGGGGCGCCGTGCACCGGGCGCGGTTCCCATCTCATACTCCGAGACGGAACTGTTCTCAGGTTGACGGATCTGACCGCATGGACCACAGTGGACTACATGCTTGGTGGCCAGATTCTTGTACTTCTCAGGCGCGCGGATCGCTGACGTCCGATCATCCGCGCGCTACCCCGACTGCCCGAGGCAGGAGGGGTTTTTTGTTGCCAGCGTTCACGTAACCAAGGCAGATGAAGGAAGCATTGGCGATGACTGACCAGACCACGACCGCGGTCGGCTCCAGGGCCGGGGCGACAGGCCCGCCCCGCCAGGGCCAGGCGCCGTCGCCGCGCGACCTCGCGGCACGGACACCGGCCAGAGAAGCGGTGCCGTCACCGGGCCCGCGCCGGCCCAGCGACGAATCGGCGGCCGCTGTGCCGGTAATGATGACGGGCGCCCAGGCGCTGGTGGCAGCGCTGGAACAGCTCGGCGTCGACGTCGTCTTCGGCATCCCGGGCGGGGCCATCCTCCCTGCCTACGACCCGCTGTTCGACTCTCGCAGCGTGCGCCACATCCTGGTCAGGCACGAGCAGGGCGCTGGCCACGCGGCGGCCGGCTACGCCCAGGTGACCGGTCGGCCGGGAGTGTGCATTGCCACTTCGGGGCCGGGCGCGACCAACCTGGTCACCCCGCTCGCCGACGCATACATGGACTCGGTGCCCGTGGTCGCCATCACCGGACAGGTGCCGTCCAGCCTGATCGGCACGGACGGCTTCCAGGAAGCGGACATCGCGGGGATCACGCTGCCGGTCACCAAGCACAACTTCCTGGTCACCGAGGCCGGTGACATCGCCAGGACCGTGGCGGAGGCGTTTCACGTGGCCTCCACCGGCCGGCCGGGCCCGGTGCTGGTGGACATCGCCAAGGACGCGCTGCAGGCCATGACGCAGTTCCGCTGGCCGGTCCCGTTTGACCTGCCCGGCTACCACCCGGTGACCCGGCCGCACTCCCGGCAGGTGCGGGAAGCGGCCCGGATGATGATGGCGGCGCGGCGCCCGGTCCTCTACGTCGGGGGTGGCGTGATCAAGGCGGGCGCGAGCGAGGAACTGCTCACCCTAGCCGAGCTGACCCGGATGCCCGTGGTGACCACGCTGATGGCGCGGGGAGCGTTTCCCAGCAGCCATGAGCAGAACCTGGGCATGCCCGGCATGCACGGCAAGGTGGCGGCCGTCGGTGCGCTGCAGAAGGCAGACCTGCTGGTGGCGCTTGGGGCCAGGTTCGACGACCGGGTGACCGGCCGCCTCGACAGCTTCGCCCCCGACGCCGCGGTCATACATGCGGACATCGACCCGGCCGAGATCTCCAAGAACCGGCACGCCGAGGTGCCCATTGTCGGCGATTGCCACGAGGTGATCGTCGAACTCATCACCGCGATCCGGGCCGAGCAGGAGTCGGGCGAGCAGGCGGACCTCACCGCGTGGTGGTCGCAACTGGATGCCTTGCGGGCCACCTACCCCCTCGGCTACGACCAGCCGGACGACGGCTCGCTGTCACCGCAGTACGTGATCGAGCGGATCGGCAAGCTGGCCGGCCCGGACGCGGTGTACGTGGCGGGCGTCGGCCAGCACCAGATGTGGGCCGCCCAGTTCATCGAGCACGAGCAGCCCCGGCACTGGCTCAACTCCGGCGGGCTCGGCACCATGGGCTACGCGGTGCCCGCCGCCATGGGCGCCAAGGTCGGCAAGCCGGAGCTGGCCGTGTGGGCGATCGACGGCGACGGCTGCTTCCAGATGACCAACCAGGAACTCGCCACCTGCACGGTGGAGGGCATCCCGGTCAAGGTAGCCATCATCAACAACGGCAACCTGGGCATGGTCCGCCAGTGGCAGACGCTGTTCTACAACGAGCGTTACTCGCAGACCGACCTGGGCCGGATGGAGCAGGGCACCTCGGCGGGGACCCGGATTCCGGACTTCGTCAAGCTGGCCGACGCCTATGGGTGCGCCGGCCTGCGCTGTGAGACCGCCGCCGACGTGGACAAGGTCATCAAGCAGGCCATGGAGATCAACGACCGTCCCGTCGTGATCGACTTCATCGTGCACCGCGACGCCATGGTCTGGCCCATGGTGCCGGCGGGCACCAGCAACGACGACATCAAGGTGGCGCGGGACATGGCGCCGGACTGGGATGTGACCGAATGAGCCAGCCACCGGTGCGGCTTCGGGAGCAGGAGCCGAGTGCGAGCAGGCACACGCTGTCGGTGCTCGTCGAGAACAAGCCCGGGGTGCTCGTCCGCATCGCGGGCCTGTTCTCCCGCCGTGGGTTCAACATCGACTCGCTCGCGGTGGGGCCGACGGAGCATCACGAGTACTCCCGGATGACGATCGTGGTGAACTGCGCGGAGCACCCGCTCGAGCAGGTCACCAAGCAGCTCAACAAGCTGATCAACGTCCTGAAGATCGTCGAACTGGACCCCGCCGTCGCGGTGCAGCGGGAACTCCTGCTGGTCAAGGTGCGGGCCGATGCCGAGACCAGGTCCCGCGTCCTGGAGACCGTTGCGCTGTTCCGTGCGAAGGTCGTCGACGTCGCCCAAGACGCGGTGACGGTCGAGGCCACCGGGAACAGGGACAAGCTGGACGCCCTGATCAGGGTGCTTGAGCCGTTCGGCATCAAGGAACTGGTCCAGTCCGGCATGGTGGCCCTGGGGCGTGGCAGCAAGTCCATCACCGACCGTGCGCTGCGGCCGATCGAGCGCAGCGCGGGCAGCTCAGCGCAGTAGACGAAAGGCAGCCAATGGCAGACATCTTCTACGACGACCAGGCGGACCTGGCAGTCATCCAGCGGCGTCACGTCGCGGTGCTCGGTTACGGCAGTCAGGGGCATGCCCACGCGCTGTCGCTGCGCGACTCCGGCGTGGACGTCAGGGTAGGCCTGCCGGAGGGATCCCGCAGCAGGGAGGCCGCCGCCAGTGAGGGACTACCGGTCACCACGCCCGAACTGGCCTGCGAAGAGGCAGACCTGATCATGGTTCTGGCCCCGGACCACGTGCAGCGGGCCCTGTACGCCAGCGCGATCGCGCCGAGCCTGGTGCCGGGCGACGCCCTGTTCTTCGCGCACGGGCTGAACATCCGCTACCAGCTGATCACCCCGCCGGACGGGGTGGACGTGTGCATGGTCGCCCCCAAGGGGCCCGGTCACCTGGTGCGCCGTCAGTTCGCCGAGGGCCGGGGCGTCCCGGTGCTCGTCGCGGTAGAGCGCGACGCCTCGGGCGGGGCCTGGCCGCTGACGCTCGCCTATGCCAAGGGCATCGGCGGGACCCGGGCCGGTGCGCTGGCCACCACGTTCGCCGAGGAGACGGAGACCGACCTGTTCGGTGAGCAGGTGGTGCTCTGCGGCGGCGTGTCCGAGCTGATCAAGGCCGGTTTCGACACCCTGGTCGAGGCGGGCTACCAGCCCGAGGTGGCCTACTTCGAGTGCCTGCACGAGATGAAGCTGATCGTGGACCTCATGTACGAGGGTGGCCTGTCCAAGATGTACTGGTCGGTCTCGGACACTGCGGAGTTCGGCGGTTACACCCGCGGGCCGCGGATCATCGACGGCCGCAGCATGGAAGAGATGAAGCGCATCCTCGCTGAGATCAGGGACGGTTCGTTCACCGCCGAGCTCGTGGCGGAGTTCGACAGCGGCCGGCCGAACTTCCTCAAACGGCGCGAGGCCCTGCATGCCGAGCAGATCGAGCAGGTCGGGGCCAAGCTGCGGCCGCTGATGAGCTGGCTCGCCGACGACGCCGACGAGGGCTGATTACCGCTAGCGGTCGGCGGGCCTGCGGGCGAACATGGGGCGCAGTGGCCGCTCGGAGTAACCGCC
>DASXKD010000657.1:0-2738 GCA_036497045.1 Streptosporangiaceae bacterium
CGTCCGGGGTAATCTCCCTGAGCTGGACCGATGACGGTACCGGCGCGCTGGTCCAGCTGGTCCCGTTGAAGTGCAGCAATTGCTGCGGCAGCCTGCCGTTCTTGGTGGCGGTGACCCAGACGTTGCTGTCAGAGAGGGCGAGAATGTCGCCGAACTGAAGGCCGGTCAGCGCAGTGCTGGTTACCTGCTGCCAGGTGGAGCCGTTGTAGTGCACCAGGATGTCATCGGGGGCAACGTTGTCCGCGCCGATGGCCCACATGTCCGACCGGGAGATAGCGCTCGCCGTGGAGACGCCACCGGCCAGCCCGGTGACCTTGTGCCAGGTGCTCCCGAGCAGGTGCCAGGTGCCGATGCCGGGATTGGCACCGGGGGCACCGAACACCCAGACATCGGACGGGCTGAACGCGGTGACGCCCGTGATCTGGGTGGTGAGCTGGTGCTCCGGCCACGTCTTGGCCACCGACCAGGAGGTGCCGTCCCAGTGCAGCGCGTACCCGGTCAGCTGGCTGACCGCCCAGGCGTCGTTCGGGGCAGGCGTGCTCACCGCGCCCAAGGTGCCGGTCAGCCCGCTGGGCAGGGTGGCTGCCTGCCAGTTCGTGCCGTTCCACTGCTCGGCCACCGGGGCCCCCGGCGTGCCGCCGGACAGGTCGGTGCCGCCGACCGCCCAGGCACTGGACTTCCCGGACGCGGACACGCCGATCAGGCCGTTATAGATGGTCGATGCGCCGGTGTGCGCCCGGAAGGCGACCTGCCAGCCGGTGCTGGCGGCCGCGGCGCCCGGCAGCCAGGCGGTCGTGGCCAGCGCGGCCGCGGCTAGTCCGATACCAATACCAAGCGCCGCAGAGCGGCGGGGGTAGCGATGCACGCGAGTCTCCGATCGTGCGTGGCAGCCCCCACGGCGGTCAGCCTACCGGGCTGGGCTGCTTGTCCGCCCGTTGTCCCTGGGCGGCCGCGAGCGGCGGGGTGAGGGTGCGGCCCATCAGCGGGGACAGGTTCGCGGCGATGCTGGCGAGCTGCCGGATGTCGGAGTCCACCAGCGCCTGGTCGCCGTCGCAGAGGGCCAGTTTCGGCTCCGGGTGCACGTCGATGATCACGCCGTCGGCACCGACCGCGATCGCCGCCCGGGTCAGCGGGAGGACCAGGTCACGCCGGCCGCCCGAGTGTGACGGGTCCACGATGACCGGCAGGTGGGACAGCCGCTGGGCGACCGGTACCGCACTGATATCCAGGGTGTTGCGGGTGGCGGTCTCGAACGTCCGGATGCCCCGCTCGCAGAGCACGATGTCGAGGTTGCCGCGCTGGGCGATGTACTCCGCCGCCATCAGCCACTCCTCGATCGTGGCGCTCATTCCCCGCTTGAGCAGGACCGGCTTGGCAGCCGAGCCGACCGCCTGGAGCAGCGCGAAGTTCTGCATGTTGCGGGTGCCGACCTGGAGCATGTCCGCGTAGGAGGCGACCAGTTCCACGCTGTCAGGGTCGATGACCTCGGTCACCACCGGCAGCCCGGTCTCGGCCCGGACGTCGGCCAGGATACGCAGCCCGGCCTCGCCCAGGCCCTGGTAGGCGTAGGGGGAGGTACGCGGCTTGAACGCACCGCCGCGCAGCAGCGACGCGCCCGCGGCCTTGGCCATCCGCGCGGCCGCCAGCGTCTGCTCATACGACTCCACCGCGCACGGCCCGGCGATCACGGTGAGCGTGTCCGGGCCGATCGGCACGCCGCCGACCCGGATCACCGACCGGTCGGGATGGTGCTCCCGGCTGATGAGCTTGTACGGCACCGAGATCCGCACCACGTCCACGACCCCGGTGCGGCTGCGCAGGTTGAGCGCGCCGAACTGCTCCACGTCACCGACCAGGCCCACGATCGTGCGGGACACGCCGCGGCTCACGAACGCCTCACCGCCGGCCGCGCGCACCAGTTCAACGATTGCGTCCACATCCTGCTGCGTGGCCTCCGGGGCCATCACCACGACCATCGGGTCTCCTCTGAAGTTGCTCTGGCCGGTCTGTCACAACAAACAAGCCCCGGGCCTTGCGGGCCCGGGGCTTGTCATCAGGTCGTTTCGCGTCAGCGCAGTGTCTGGCGGGCGACCGTCCGGGAACCGGGCCGGTAGCCATACCAAAACTCGAACTGCGAGCGCACGGGTGCAGCCTAGCGCACGCTCACCGGGGCCTGCACGCCGGCTCCGGTCACGCTGCCCGATTGCCGCCTGGTCAGGTACCTGCTGGTCACGAACGCCAAGCCGTAGAGCACGCCGATGACGATCAGCAGGAACCGGTACCCGGTGATCAAGGCGATGTACTCCAGGACCCCGCCGACCATGGCCCCGAGCAGGTTGGCCGCGAACGCATCCCCGGAGGTCGCCACATCGGAGAACCGCTGGGCGAAGATGAGGTTGGCCAGGTAGATCGGGGCGAAGGCCAGTGCGCTGCCCGCGAAGAAGCGGGCCACGATGGGCAGGCCCACCAGCGACTCCTGCGGCACCACCCAGGTGAGGACGAGCGACGCGATGAGCGCGGCGTAGAGCACGGCCGGGCGTGGCAGCCGGAGATGGCTGGCGGTCTCCACGGCCAGGTACACCGCGAGCAGCACGCCCGCGAACACCAGCGAGTTCACCACCCAGGTGGTGCCGAACAGCAGCGCGAACTGCACGATGTTCTTGGTCTCAAGCAGCAGGAACGCGGCCCCCATGAAGGCCAGGTCCACGTAGTTCCGCATCCTGGAGAACGAGCCGCCG
>DASXKD010000658.1:0-6272 GCA_036497045.1 Streptosporangiaceae bacterium
GGACCGGCCAGCAAGCTCATCGATCCCGTCTACGCCAGTACCAGGTTCTTCCGCGCCCTCGCCCAGGTGCCCGGCTACCGGCAGATGCCCGTGTACAAGGCGGCCCAGGCGGTGCAGCACAGCGCGGACGGCTACGCCTACCAGCAGTACCAGGGGCTGGCGGCGCACCTGACCACCGCCTTCACCGGAGCGCCGCGGGCGGTCTGGTGCTGGCCGGCCGGGCACACCGGCAAGGCGCAGCTCACCCCGGCCCGCCGGGCGATCGTCAAGGCGTTCGGGCCGTTGCCGGCCAGCAGGTCCGCCTCCACCGGAGATGCACCATCGCTGCTGGTCCAGGCCCCGCAGGCCAGCCTGGGCTGGTCCGTCGCCGCCTGGCTGGTGACCCATGCCGAGCGGTACCGGCTGCACGAAGTGCGCTATGCCGGGTTCCGCTGGCCTGCGCCGGCGGGCCATACCGGGTGGGTGAAGGACGCGGGTGCTCCCGCCGGGTCGGTCTTCGCCAGCTGATAGCCTGCGGTCTCGCCGGGTCCCTTAGGGGATAGCTGCCGTCTCGGCGCCGCCGTGCGGACACACCAGTCCGCCGGAACGGCAATACTGGGAGCTACACCATGGGGACATAGCCGGAAGAGGAGTTCCGACGTGACCTACATCATCGCGCAGCCCTGCGTTGACCTGCTGGACAAGTCCTGCATAGAGGAATGCCCGGTCGACTGCATCTATGAGGGCGAGCGCATGCTCTATATCCACCCGGACGAGTGCGTGGACTGCGGCGCCTGCGAGCCGGTATGCCCTGTTGAGGCGATCTTCTACGAGGACGACGTACCGGACCAGTGGAAGGACTTCTACAAGGCCAACGTGGAGTTCTTTGAAGATCTCGGCTCACCGGGCGGTGCCGCCAAGGTTGGCAAGATCCACAAGGACCACCCGATCGTGGCGGCCCTTCCGCCCCAGAAGCAGGAAAGCTGAGGCCCGCAACCCGACTGCCCACCTTCCCCTGGGACCGGCTCGGGCCTTACCGGGAGCAGGCAGCCGCGCATCCGGGCGGGATCGTGGACCTGTCGATCGGGACCCCGGTCGACCCGGTCCCACCCAGGGTGCGGGCAGCGCTCACGGCCGCCGCGGACTCACCCGGCTATCCGCAGACGGCAGGTACCCCCCAGCTCCGTGAGGCGGCAGCCCGCTGGCTGGCGCGCCGGCACGGGGTACCGGTGGATCCCGGCGCGGTGCTGCCGGTCATCGGGACCAAGGAGATCATCGCGTCGCTGCCGGCCCTGCTCGGCTGCGGGACCGGCGACACGGTCGTGTATCCGGAACTGGCCTACCCCACCTATGAGATAGGCGCTCGCCTGGCAGGCGCCCGGGCGGTGGCGGCCGACGGGCTCGCGGCGCTCGGCCCGGAGCGGGTCCGGCTGGTCTGGGTGAACTCCCCGGGCAACCCGACCGGGCAGGTGCTGCCTGCCGCGCACCTGCGCAAGATGGCCGACTGGGCCAGAGAGCGGGACGCGGTCCTCGCGTCCGACGAGTGCTACCTCGACCTGGCCTGGGACGCCGAACCGGTGTCGGTGCTGCACCCTGAGGTCAGCGGCGGATCCGCCCACGGCCTGCTCGCGGTGTACTCGCTGTCCAAGCGCTCGAACCTGGCCGGCTACCGGGCTGGCTTCCTCACCGGGGATCCCGCACTGGTCGCGGAACTGCTTGAGGTCCGCCGGCACGCAGGCCTGATGATGCCCGCCCCGGTCCAGGCCGCCATGGTGGCCGCACTCGACGACGACGCCGGCGCCGACCAGCAGCGGGCCCGCTACGCGGCTCGGCGCGGCCGGCTGCGGGCAGCGCTCGAGCAGGCCGGCTGGCTGATCGAGCACTCCGAGGCGGGCCTGTACCTGTGGGCCACCCGGCCCGGCGCGGACTGCTGGAGCGCGGTCGAGGCGCTCGCCGGCACGGGCATCCTCGTAGCCCCCGGCGAGTTCTACGGTCCGGCGGGCCGCAGCCACATCCGGGTCGCGCTGACCGCCACCGACGAGCGCATCGACGCCGCGGTGGGCCGGCTCGCCCGGCTTGGATCATGGGGATTGCCGTGACAGCAAACACGCGCCACATCGCACTGCGCATACTTACTCCCCGGGCATTGGCGGCCCTGTCCGCCTGCTGCCTCGCAGTGCTGATGGCAGGGCCCGCGTCCGCCGCCGCGTCCCGCACCCGTTCGCCGAGTCCTGGAACGGGAGCACGTGGTCACAGGTGGCCACGCCGGCGCTGGCCAACTCCGGTGCCAGCCTGAACGGCGTGTCGTGCACCAGCCCGTCGAGCTGCATGGCGGTGGGCAACGAGGGCACCCCGAAGAACCCGACACTGTTCACCCTGGCCGAGTCGTGGAACGGCACCGCCTGGAGGTTCCTGACCACACCGCCACCGCTGACGCCCGGCGGTACCGCGCTCAGCACGGTGTCCTGCGCCAGCCCCAGCACCTGCATGGCCGCGGGCTACTACGGGTTCAGCAACGGGTTCGGCACCTCGCTCACCCTGAGCGAGCAGTGGAACGGCACCGCCTGGCAGCGACGGGACACGCCGACCCCGGGAAACAGCGGTGTTCTGGCGGGCGTCTCCTGCACCAGCGCCACGTCTTGCAAGGCCGTGGGCAGCCACGCCGTGGCCACCGGCAACCCGGGCAACGCGACCCTCGCCGAGCAGTGGGGCGGCAAGCACTGGAAGGCACAGCCCACCCCGAACCCGGCCGGGGCAGGCGCCGCCGGTTTCGACGCGGTGTCGTGCACCAGCGCGTCGACCTGCATGGCCACCGGGGCCTCGCTGGACCAGACCGGTGAGAACCAGTTCACCCTGGCCGAGGCGTGGAACGGCACGAACTGGAGCCTGCTGCACACCCCCAGCCCTGGATCCTTTGGTGACGAGCTGCACGGCGTCTCCTGCGCCAGCGCGCCGGCCTGCATGGCGGTCGGTGAGTTCACCGGCATCGGCAACGAGATGACGCTGGCGGAGTCGTGGAACGGGGCGAGCTGGAGCGTGGTCAAGACGCCGCGCCCATAGTCTGGAGGTGTGCTCCAGCTTCCAGACGCTCACCACGCACAGGCCGCGCCGGTCCGGCCGGCGCGGCCTGGCGTGCTGACCATCTGGGTGGCCAGCCCGGACCAGCCACGGCCCTGCCTGCTCGCCGACCTGGTCGCCCGGGTCGCCGAACGGCACCACCTGCGGGCCAGCGTGTCCTGGCAAGCGCCAGCCGACTGGGCGGCGCTGAACGTCCACCCGGCAGACGTCGCGCCCGCCCCGCCGGAATCACTCGACGTGGCGGTCGCCCCGGCGGGCGGGCCCGCGGGTCCCCCCGTGTACCAGATACGACCGGGCACGGCCAGCGCGGTGGACACCACCGGCCTGGACCCGCTCTCCCAGCGGCTTGCGCTACTCGGGCACCCTTACCGGGAGGACTTGACGCTCACACCGGAGGACCTGCACGCCGCCGACGAGATGCTCCGGGGCTGGCGCGGGCTGGTCAGAGACTGGGCCATGTCACCCAGCAAGCCGATGTGCGCGCAGTACGTCGGCGACTTCCTCGGCGCGCTCGACGACGACCTGGACACCCCGGCGGCGCTGCGCACCCTGTCCGCCCTCGCCGCGGACCAGGTCGTTCCCGACGGATCCAAGTTCGAGGCGTTCGCCCACCTGGACCGGTTCCTCGGCCTGGACCTGGCCCGCGAGGTCGGCCAGTAGGCTGCGCAACGAATCGCCGCCTGAACCCGTAAAACTGCAACGAACTGGCGGCATGTCGCAGGTTTTCGCTCTCTGTCATTCTCCTTCCGCCTCCTAGGCTGGTGTGATCAAGGTCTGAACTCGGAGGGAGGAGACGCCAGTGACCACGCCTGCCACGACCAGCGACCTGAGGGCTCTGTCCGACGCCCACAGCGCGCACAACTACCACCCGCTCCCGGTGGTGATCTCGGCTGCCGAGGGCGCCTGGGTCACCGACGTCGAGGGCCGCAGGTACCTGGACATGCTTGCCGCGTATTCGGCGATCAATTTCGGGCATCGCCACCCGCGGCTGGTCGCCGCGGCCCGGCGCCAGCTCGACCGGGTGACCCTGGTGAGCCGCGCCTTCGACCACGACCAGTTCGGGCTGTTCTGCGCGGACCTCGCCGAACTCGCGGGTATGGACATGGTGCTGCCGATGAACACCGGCGCCGAGGCGGTGGAGACGGCCATCAAGACGGCCCGCAAGTGGGGCTACGAGGTCAAGGGGGTGCCCGAGGGCGAGGCGGTCATCATCGCCTTCGAGGGCAACTTCCACGGCCGCACCACCACGATCGTCAGCTTCTCCACCGACCCGGACGCGCGCGGCTCCTACGGCCCCTACACCCCGGGCTTCCGTGTCATCCCCTATGGCGACGCCGATGCCCTGGCCGGGGCCATGGACGAGCGGGTGGTCGGCGTGCTGATCGAGCCGATCCAGGGCGAGGCCGGGGTCATCGTGCCGCCGCCTGGTTACCTGGCCAAGGTCAGGGAGCTGTGCTCGGCTCACGGCGCGCTGCTGATCGCCGACGAGATCCAGTCCGGGCTGGGCAGGACAGGGACCACGTTCGCCTGTGAGCACGACATCGTGGTCCCCGACATGTACGTCCTGGGCAAGGCGCTCGGCGGTGGCATCGTGCCGCTGTCCGCGGTGGTGTCCTCCCGTGAGGTGCTCGGTGTGTTCAAGCCGGGCCAGCACGGCTCCACGTTCGGCGGTAACCCGCTGGCCTGCGCGGTAGGGCGTGAGGTCATCGCGCTGCTGGCCACCGGGGAGTTCCAGGAGCGGTCGGCCAAGCTGGGCACCCACATGCACCACCGGCTGGCCGCGCTGCCGGCGGACGCGGTCACCGAGGTCCGCGGCCGCGGGCTGTGGGCCGGCGTGGAGTTCGCGTCGCTGTCCGGCCGCCGGGTGTGCGAGCGCCTCGCCGAGCGCGGCGTGCTGGCCAAGGACACCCACGGGACCGCGATCAGGCTTGCCCCGCCGCTGATGATCAGCGAGGAGGACCTGGACTGGGCCCTGGACCAGATCGAGGACGTGATCAGACGTCCCTGAGGGCGCGGTAGCGGCTCGCGTAGTGGATCAGCGGGCCGCCGCCGGGCCGGGGCTCGGAGACCCCGATGACCTCCCCGACCACGATGGTGTGGTCACCGCCGTCGTGCACGGCCGTGGTGCGGCACTCCATCGCGGCGAGTGCGTCGTCGAGGATCGGCGCGCCGGTGACCGGCCCGGCGTGGTGCCGGATCGCGTCGAGCTGGCCCTCCAGCGGCCTGCCCCTGGTGGCGAGCCAGGCGGCGGTCTTCTCCCCGTCCTCGCCGAGCACAGAAATCGCCCAGGTGCCCGCCGCGAGCACCGCGTCGTGAAACCGCGCGATCTTCTCCGCGCACATCAAGATCAGCAGCGGTTCCAGGGACACTGCGGTGAACGCGGTCGCGGTCATCGCATGGCTGACCCCGTCCAGGCGGGTGGTCGCGACCACGATGCCGCTGGCGAACTGGCCCGAGGCGCGCCGGAATGCTGCCTGGTCAACCCCGCTCACGCGGCCACCCCCGCCGTTGATCAAGGCCGGGCCGCCGCAGCCGCAACCCGAAGCTGGCCACGATCCCCACCGCCGCGCAGGCCGCGCCGCCGTAGAGATACCACATGCCCGCCGTGGTGTTGGTGACGATGACGCTGCCCCCCGCGGTGGGCAGGGTCAGCACGAACGACGCCGCCATCCAGCCGATCGCGGGCAGCACCCCGCCCAGCGCCGTGCCCATTCCTGCCGCGCCCGCCAGGCTGGTCGCCAGGATGAGCGCGCAGAAGGCCAGCGACATCACCGGGACGCCGCCCAGGCTGTGGCCGAAGTGGAAGCACCCGATCAGCCCTTCCATGACGCCGAGCAGGAACAGCGCGACGTAGGCCGGCACCGCGCCCCGGTCACGGCGCTGACCCGTCTGCCCAGCTTCCACGCAGAGCAGGCTATACGGACGCCCCGGGCTAAGCGGGCCACCGCGACTCACCGCCCATCCAGCCCGGCGAACAGGTCGTGCTCCCTGGTCCCCAATGCCGCGCCGGAGACGCCTGCCAGCTCGCGCGATGGGGCCTGCCGGCTTGCCGGCCAGGCGCCATCGGCGCCACGGGGGGTTCCAGGGCCATCGGGCTCCGGGGTGTCCCCGGAGTGTGGAGTGCCCCCCCAGGCAAGCTCGCGCGATGGGGCCTGCCGGCTTGCCGGCCTGGCGCCATCGGCGCCCCGGGGGGTTCCAGGGGGGTCGTCCCCCCA
>DASXKD010000659.1:0-9441 GCA_036497045.1 Streptosporangiaceae bacterium
GCGCCGGGGGCCGCAAGGACGACGACGTGGCGACCAGGAACCTGGTCGCGGCGGCGTCCCGGGCCGGGCACCCGCACCTGGTGTTCATCTCGGTGGTCGGGGCCGACAGGATCCCCGTGACCAGCGCCGTCGACCGGGCGATGTTCGGCTACTTCGGCTTCAAGCTGGCCGCGGAGCGGGTCGTGGCCGAGTCCAGCCTGCCCTGGACGACCCTGCGGGCCACCCAGTTCCATGACCTTTCCCTGACGGTCATGGGGCAGATGGCGAAGCTGCCGGTGATCCCGGTCCCGGCGGGAGTACGGTTCCAGCCGGTCGACACCGACGAGGTCGCCGCCCGGCTCGTGGAACTGGCGCTCGGCGCCCCGGCCGGTCTGGTGCCGGAGATGGCCGGCCCACGGGTGTCCAGCATGGCCGGCCTGCTCCGCACATACCTGCGGGCGCGCGGCAAGCGCCGGCTGCTGGTACCGGTCCGGCTGCCGGGACAGGCCGCCCGCGCGGTGCGGGCCGGCGCCAACCTGGCACCCGGCCGGGCGGTGGGCCATCTGACCTGGGAGGAGTTCCTGGCCGAACGGGTGCCCGCGGCAGCCTGACCGCCCTGCCCTCAGCCCGACCCCACAGCGGGCGAGGATACGGGGTCCGGATACGCGGCCAGGTCCCCGGTCACCTCGTGATCTGCCCCCGGTCACCTCGTGATCTGCCCTCGGCCCCTGCACACGATCGCGCTGCTGCCGTGGGACCGGCGCCAGGCGACCTCGAACACGACCGCGGCGGCGAGTACGACCAGGAAGACCGGCTGTTCGTATCCGCCGATCAGGCTGCGACCCAGGGCAGCCTCGGTGAATGCCAGAATGCTCAGCGCCGCCCACCCGGTGCTGGTCACGACGCAGTGGGCATGCCGGCACCGCCAGAAGTTCAGCCCGCACCAGGCGGCGGCCGCCAGCGCCCTCCGCCGCCGGCCCGGAGAGCCCCGGGGTCAGCCAAGAGCAGCCGCCACGACGGCCCTGGCCTCCTCCTGGATCTCGGCCAACTGCCCGGGGCCGCGGAACGATTCGGCGTAAAGCTTGTAGACGTCTTCGGTGCCGGACGGCCTGGCCGCGAACCAGCCGGACTCGGTGACCACCTTGAGCCCGCCGATCGGCTCGCCGTTGCCTGGCGCGGTCGTCAGCACGGCCGTGATCTTCTCGCCCGCGAGCCGGTCGGCGGTGATCTGGTCCGGGGACAGCTTGGCCAGCGCCGCCTTCTGCTCCCTGGTGGCGGGGGTGTCGATGCGCGCGTAGGCGGGTTCCCCGTACCGGGCCACCAGGCCGCGGTAAAGCTCGGACGGCGTCTTCCCGGTCACCGCGGTGATCTCCGAGGCCAGCAGGGCGAGCAGGATCCCGTCCTTGTCGGTCGTCCATACAGAACCGTCGCGCTGCAGGAACGAGGCGCCGGCGCTTTCCTCGCCGCCGAACGCGACAGATCCGTCGAGCAGGCCGGGCACGAACCACTTGAACCCGACCGGCACCTCCAGCAGCCGCCGGCCCAGGCCGGCGGACACCAGGTCGATCATGGACGAGCTGACCAGCGTCTTGCCGACCGCCGCCGTGGCCGGCCAGCCGTCCCGGTGCCGGTACAGGTAGTCGATCGCGACGGCGAGGTAGTGGTTGGGGTTCAGCAGCCCGCCGTCCGGGGTGACGATGCCGTGCCGGTCGGCGTCGGTGTCGTTGCCGGTCGCGATCGTGAAGTCGTGCTGGCGGGCGATCAGGGCGGCCATGGCCGACGGTGACGAGCAGTCCATCCGGATCTTGCCGTCCCAGTCCAGGGTCATGAACCGAAACGTGGCGTCCACGTCCGGGTTGACGACCGTGAGGTCCAGGCCGTACCGCTCGCCGATCGCGCCCCAGTAGGCGACGCTGGCCCCGCCGAGCGGATCCGCGCCGATGCGGATCCCGGCCGCCTTGACCGCGGCCAGGTCGACGGTACGCTCGAGAGCGGAGACGTAGCCGTCGAGGAAGTCGAACCGCCCGGTCGTCTCGGCGGCGGCCGCCCGCGAGTACGGGATACGCTGCACGCCGGCCAGCCCGCTGGCGAGCAGTTCGTTGGCCCGGTCCTGGATCCACCGGGTGATCTCGGTGCCGGCCGGGCCACCGTCGGGCGGGTTGTACTTGAACCCGCCGTCCGAGGGCGGGTTGTGCGACGGGGTAACCACGATCCCGTCGGCGCGGCGGGCCGAGCCGGGCGCGTTGTGTGCCAGGATCGCCCGGGACACCGCCGGGGTCGGCGTGTACCCGCCGCGCACGTCGCACAGCACGTGGACGCCGTTGGCGGCGAGCACCTCCAGCGCGGTGACCTGCGCGGGCTCGGACAGCGCGTGGGTGTCGGCGCCTAGGTACAGCGGCCCGCGGATGCCGCGTGCGTCCCGGTACTCGCAGATCGCCTGGGTCGTGGCGGCGATGTGGTCCTCGTTGAACGTCGCGGTGAACGCGGACCCGCGGTGGCCGGAGGTGCCGAACGACACCCGCTGGGCCGGCTCGCCCGGGTCTGGATGCACCGCGAAGTAGGCGGTGACAAGCTTCGCGACGTCGACGAGGTCGCCGGGCGCGGCGGGCTGGCTCGCCCGGGCGCTGGTCACGCCGTCACCCCGGCCTGGCACGGAGCCCCGGCGGCGCGGCCAGGGCGCTGCGGCGGGTACCAGGTCATGGCAGCGCGCCCAGCGGAGCACTGCGGCGGGTACCGTTCTCGGTCCATGTCACCTCCGCGGAGCCGTTGGCAAGGTTGGCACGCAGAACCGCCTTGTCGCCATCGCGGGCCCAGCTCATCTCGATGTTTGCGGCATTGCCCGAGCAGGTGAGGCTGCCCTCGAATGCCGGGTGGGTGTTGCGGAACCTGATCAGCCGGCACAGCGCCTGCACTATCGGCCGGGCCAGCGCGTCCTCGATCTCGGCCGGCGTGTAGTGGTGCCGGTTCACGTCCCTGCCGACATGCGTACGGGCCAGCAGTTCCATGTCGTTGCCCCCAGCCAGCAGACCGACGTAGTAGACCTGCGGGATCCCGGGCGTCCAGAACTGCAGCGCCCGGGCCAGCAGGTACCGGTCGTCGTCGCGGCCGAGCGCGTCGTAGAACGTGCAGTTCACCTGGTAGAGATCCACGTTCGAGGCCGCGGCGCCGGTGGCCTGCCGCGAGGTGCCACCGCTGTTGCCATGGATGGCCTCGACCAGCCGGGCAAGCTGGTCCTGGCTCAGCAGGCCCGGCCTGGCCCGGTCGGTGGCGTCCGGGCCGACGTCGATGACACCGATCCCGTCATGGGTGTCGAGCACCGTGACCGCGTTGGCCGGGCGCAGCCCCTGCCAGGTGAGCAGGGGCCCTGCGTCCGCGGCGGTCAGGGCGTGCAGGATCAGCGGCGGCAGGGCGAAGTCGTACACGTAGTCCACCTGCCGGGCGATCTCCACCTGGTGCAGGTAGTGGGAATGCACCTCGACCAGGACCCCCAGATCGCGGTCGTGACACCAGCCAGTGACCTCGCCGATGAACTTGAACGTCTCCGGGGTCATGAACGACGTCAGGCCGGGCGTCTTCACCGCGTAGCCCACGGCGTCCAGCCGGACCTGGGCGACCCGCGCGCCGGCCAGCCGGTCGAGAATGCGCCGCAGGTAGGCGCGGGTCGCCGGGTGGCTGACGTCGACATCGATCTGCTGCGGCGTGAACGTCGTCCACACCAGCGCCTTGCTGCCGTTGCCGAGCTGGTACGGGGTGAACGGGAGGCCCGGCCGTGGCCGGTATAGCCGCAGCAGCATCTCCTCGGTGGCGCCCCCGGGAAACGCGGTCCCGTAGGTGAGGAACATCCCGGCGAACTGGGATGCGCCACCCTTGGCCAGCCAGTCCTGGAACTGCGGTGAGCCCGAGGACACATGGTTGACGATCATGTCGGCCATTACCCGGTACTCGGCGCTCAGCGCGGCGATGTCATCCCACGAGCCCAGGCGCGGGTCGACCTCGGTGTGGTCCTGCGGGTCGAAGCCTGCGTCGGCCCCGTCGTGGGGGCGGTAGAAGGGCAGCACGTGCACGCCGCCGAACAGCCCCTGCAGCGGCCCGCTGAGCAGTCGGTGCAGTCCGTGCAGGTCGCCGCCGAGACGGTCCGCGTACGCGATCAGCTCGACATTGGCTGGCATGCCACTCCTCATTACCCCTCTGGGTAGCTATATTCCCACAGCTCAAGTGGTGACCGCAGCCGCGTCACCTGCGTCTTTGCAGGTAGATGGCTGAAAACCACTCACCTGTTCGTTAGCCGAGTTGTACGAGAAGTACCGCGCAGCATGACTCCATCCATCATTCCGCCGAAATCGGCCAAGGAACGGCGGCCCAGCACCAGCGGCCTACAACCCTTCGTCAGCCGACAGGCGCCGTTCCAGCTCGCCGAGCCCGCGTGCCTACGTGAGTTCACGTGAACCTGCGCAGAATCCTCTAGGAGCCGGCGGTGTCAGTGGATCCCCAGAGTCTCAGGGGCTTAGGAGCCGTCCTGGGACCGGAGCGATCACTAACGGCAAGGTGGCCGGGGGAACCGGCGCGTTCGCAAGAGCCACCGGGACAATCACGGTCAAGACCGTCTCCAGCACCAAGCACGCCGTCACCATCACCTACAGCGGCTAGCCAGGTACGGCAGCCTCATGAAGGCGGGACGGTCCCTGTGGGAACGTCCCGCCGTGCTGGACCAATATCCAAAGTGACCAACTATCCGCGCGATCCCGGTGCAGCATGCCCGCCGCCTGGCCAGGCACCTGGCCGCCGGCCTGCCCAATGCCAGCAGGCCAGGTGCCGTCAGACCCGGCTCGGGATTGAGCCAAAAACCCGCAGAATCACCCGCCGGTATCAGCGAGGGAGCAGGGCCGGCTCGTCGAACAGGGGGCAATGGTCCAGGTCCGGGCATTCGCAGCGTGCCGCGCACTCGAGCCAGCCGCGCACCAGCTCGGTGCGCTCGATCAGGGCGGCGATCTCCGGGAGCTTCCTGCTGGCCACCTCGCGGAGCCGCTCGACCGCCGCCGGATCCCCGGGCGAAGCCGAGAGCAGCACTTTGATCTCATCGAGCGCCAGGCCGGCCCGCTGTGCGGTCTCGATCACCGCCAACGTGCGCACGGTGGCCTGGTCGTACCTGCGCCGCCCGGCGGCCCGCGCGGGCTCGGGCAGCAGCCCGATCTGCTCGTAGTAGCGGATCGCGGACGCGCTCTTGCCGGTCAGTTTCGCCACCGCGCCGATGGTGAGTGAGGGGGCGCTGTCTGGACCGGCACCGGGATTTGACATCAAGCCGACTTTAACAATGACGATGGCTGGCGGGCGATGTCCCAGGCCCCGCACCGAGGAGGCAGGCCATGACCGCAGCACAGATACCCGCCGATGACACCCCCGCCAGCGTGCCGGTGGCCTGCTCGCTCACCATGGCAGGCCTGGCCGAGCAGGCCGGCCGCTGGGTGCGGATCGCGGCCCGGGCGATGACCGGGCACACGAAGACCGCCGGCGGCTTCTGCCTTGTGTTCCGCCCAGATCCGGGTATCGAAGAGGAACTGCGCGCCCTGGCCGCGGTGGAGACGCAGTGCTGTCCCTGGGCAACCTGGACGGTGCAGGCAAGCGCGACGCAGCTCACGCTGGACGTCCGCGCAACCGGTGACGGCGTCACCGCCCTGCACGGCATGTTCACCGGCCTGCAGCCGGCCCCGGTCCCACGGCAGGCCTGCCGCCGTCCGGTCGTTTCACCGCCCGGCGGCGCCCGGCTCTAAGCTGATCGAGCCCCAGGAATCCGGCATCCCGGCGTTGCTCAGCCGAAGGTCGGCCGGGCTGGTCGCGCGAGCGGTCCACCGCTCGGTGCATGCCCGTTTGTCCAGGCAGTACCACCGAACGTCGGCGCAGGCGCTGCCACCGTCGGCCATCATGTGGTCGCCGGGCAAGCGAATCCCGCACAACCAGCAGGGCTGGACGGCACCCGGCCCGGCCGGGGCATAGGCCAAGCGCTCTTGATCGGGCATTATCTGCTCCCCTCCAGGGCGGTTTGCCGCCCCGTAAGGACCGCGAAACTGGCTTCTAGCCGACCCGGGCTTGCGGCCGGCCGAACAACCACCCCCGTGGCAGTGTCGCACGTCAAGCCCGGCGGCGCACGCCATGTGTGAACCCGCCCAGGCACCAGGTGCCCGCGAAGCGGCCCCGGCGGGCCGGTTTTTGAGCATGTCACCCGCTGCCACGTGAGGTTTGCTGTCTGGCCGGTCGGGTAGCCAGGCGCGCCATTAGCCCGGCCGTGGTCAGCAATTGGCCTGGGGTGAGCGGGCCGGGGCGGTATCGAGAAAGGTCTGCGGATGGTATCTGAGACTAGAGCCAGGCAGCCGTCACGGCGCAACGTGATTGAGGATCTGGATTCGCGCATCCCGACGGGCTTCTACTGGTACTTGGCCGTGCTGGCCTGCGTCGGCGGGTTTCTCTTCGGATACGACACCTCCAACATCGGCTCGGCGCTGGTCTTCATTCCTTACCACCTGTCGAGCTTCTGGACGGGCTATCTGGTGGCCGGCGCATCCCTGGGCGCCGGCGCGGGAGCGCTCATTGCCGGGCCGCTGACCGACCACTTCGGGCGCAAGACCCTGCTCATCACCGACGCGGCCATCTACGCCATCGGGGCGCTCCTGTCGGCGTTCACCGTGAATGCCTTCATGCTGCTGTCGTCCCGGACCCTCATCGGGCTCGCGATCGGGGCCGACTCCGCGATCGCCACCGGCTACATCGCGGAGTTCGCCCCCCGCGAGAGGCGGGGCCAGCTGAGCATCATCCAGCAGTGGATGATCACCGTGGGAATCCTGGTGTCCTATCTCGTGGCCGTGGTCATCCTGCTGGCCCTGCCGAACAACGCTGGCAACCTCGACTGGAGGCTCATCCTGGGCATCGGCGCGCTCCCGGCGATAGCAGCCGTAGCGCTGCGGTCCAAGATGCCCGAGTCCCCCCGGTGGCTCATGCTCCATGAACGCTACGCCGACACCAGGAAGGCGTTCGGCCAGCTCGGGATGGAGACCACAGAGGAGGAGATCCGTGCGGCCGCGGAGCAGCTCAGGGGCACGCAGGAAGAGCGGCAGCGGAAGACGCAGTGGACGAAGGGCGTGATCCGGGCGCTGATCGTGGTCTGCGTGTTTTTCATTTTCCAGCAGATCACCGGGATCAACATTCCCTTCTACTACGGCCCGAAGATCCTGGCGACCTTCTTCCAGAGCGGGCACGATGCCGTCGCTGCCGCAGTGGCGGGAGTCGAGGTCACCGCCATCCTGGGCGCGGTCAACGTGGTCGCGACCTATTTCGCCTTCCGCTGGATCGACAAGTTCGGCCGGCGCCCGCTGGCCATGGGAGGTTACCTGGGCATGGCGGTGTTCATGCTGCTCACTGCCGCCGCAGTCGCGCTGCTCACCGACATACCGAAGACTGTGGTGGTCATGGTCGGCTTCTCGTTCTTCATCAGCTCGTTCGCGATCGGTGTCGGCGGGACGGGCTGGCTGATCCAGGGCGAGGTCTTCCCGACCTCTGTCCGCGGCCGGGCAGCAGCGATCGCCGCGGCCGTCGATTGGATAGCCAATTTCGCGCTCATTGAGGCATTCCCGGCCTGGCAGAATGCCTGGGGGCTGGCCTGGGTCATGGTGTCCTTCGCAGTCCTCTCGGTAGTGGCGATCGGATTCGTGTACAAGTTCCTGCCGGAGACAAAGGGCCTGTCGGTGGAGCAGGCGGTCGAAGTCTTCGAGAAGGAGGCCGAGGCCAGTAAGGCGGCTGTCTAGTGCTCCGCCGCCCGCCCTGATACTCAGGAGCTATGGAGTTTACCGACTTTGAAGCCCTGAGTTTCGACTGCTACGGCACCCTGATCGACTGGGAAGCCGGCCTGCTGGCTGTGCTCGGCCCGTGGGCACGGGCGCGCGGGCTCGAGCTGACCGCCGAGGAACTGCTGACCGCGTATGCGCAGGCCGAGGCCGCAGTCGAGGCGGAGCACCCCGCCGCGGCGTACCCGGACGTCCTAGCGCGCGGGATGCGGCTTCTCGGCGAGAACGTGGGTGCCGAGGTCACCGGGGACGACGCGGCCCGCCTGGCGCGCTCGGTCCCCGACTGGCCCGCGTTCCCCGATTCACACGACGCGCTGACCGCGCTGGGCAGGCGGTTCAAACTGATCATCCTGTCCAACGTGGACCGGGCCTCGTTCGCCGGATCGAACGCCCGGCTCGGCGTCGAGTTCACCAGCATCATCACCGCGCAGGATGTCGGCTCCTACAAGCCGTCGCCGCGGAACTTCGAGGCCCTGGTCAGCGAGGCCGCCCGGCTGGGCATCAGGCCTGGCGGGCTGTTGCACGTGGCACAGAGCCTGTTCCACGACCACGTGCCCGCCCAGCGGGCCGGCCTGCCCACGGTCTGGATCCACCGGCGCCACGACCGGGGCGGCTGGGGCGCCACCCCTCAGCCTCCGGCGCCGGTGACGCCGGACTGGGAGTTTCCGTCCATGGCGGCCTTCGCCGCCGCCGTTGCGGAGACCGGACCCGGAGGCCGCAGCCCCGTTACGTAGGAACGGGCCGCCGCCTACGCGGTTCCGGGGGGCTCCCCGGAACCCCTGGGCCAAAGGGGCCCTACAGGGTCCGGAGCGCTTCGGTGGGGGCCATCCGGGCGGCGCGCAGCGCGGGCAGCATATTGCGTGTGAGGCCCGATGTGAGTTCCAGTATGAGCGCCGGAGCACCCGCCGGACCTGCGGATTCCCCTCCGCTCACCCCAAACTCGCATGCTCCTCACACCGGAACCTGGGGTTAACGTGGTCAGATGACCCGTGAGGGCAAGGAGCACGGCGATGACTGAGGCGGCGGCGAGCCTGCCCCCCGGCCAGGGGGAGCTACTGGTAGTCGATGACGAGCCGTTCCTGCGTGAGGCGGTCGCCGCCTCGCTGCGGTTCCTTGGCTTCGAGGTCACCACGGCGGACAACGGCGCGGGCGCGCTGCGGCTGGCCAGGGACCGCCCGTTCGACCTGGTCGTGCTGGACGTGATGCTGCCCGACACCGACGGATTCGAGGTCGTGGCCCGGCTGCGCCGGGACGGCCTGCGGGTGCCGGTGATCTTCCTGACCGCCCGGGACACCCAGGCCGACAAGGTGAACGGGCTGACCATCGGCGGCGACGACTACCTGACCAAGCCGTTCGGGCTGGAGGAACTTGCGGCCAGGATCCGCACCGTGCTGCGCCGCACCCGGCCCACCACGGCCTGCGCCCGATCGAACGGATGGCCGGCCAGGCCGACAAGATCACCGCCGGTGATCTCACCGAGCGGGTCCGTCCGCAGGATCCGGGGACCGAGGTAGGCCGCCTCGGCGCGGCGCTGAACGGCATGCTCACCCGGATCGAGACATCCGTCAGCGAGCGCGAGGCCAGCCAGGAACTGACCCGGCGCTTTTTCGCCGACGCCAGCCACGAGCTG
>DASXKD010000660.1:0-1985 GCA_036497045.1 Streptosporangiaceae bacterium
GAGGACCGGCTTTGTCACCTTCGGGAGGCAATGACCCGGGCGAGCGACACGTTGGGCCACGAGTCGGCAGGGCCAATGCCCCGTGACGAAGGAACGGGGCATTGGCCAGCGGGGGCTCCGGGGGTCGCCCCCGGGCCAGCACGGCCAGCACGTAATGTCAGGCCGCGACACTACAGTTGGACGCGGCGGAGGCGGTCCAGTGCCGGAGGCAGTGCGGCGCCATCGCGGCGGGCGGTGAGGAGACAGCGTGGCAGGCAACCCGGTGGTGCTCGATGTGCTGCAGACCGTGGTTGCCGCGCTGGCCGGGCAGAGCGGCAGGGCCGCACTCGACATCGTGGACGCGGGCGGCGGGACCGGCGGCTTCGCCGTGCCACTGGCGGGCCTTGGCCACCACGTCACCGTGGTTGATCCGAGCCCGGATTCGCTGGCCGCCGCGCCGCGCCGCGCGGCCGAGCAGAACGTGCCGCTGCGCGCCGTCCAGGGCGACGCGGCCGACCTGGCCCTGGTCGCCGGGAAGCAGAGCGCCGACCTGGTCTTGTGCCACAGCGTGCTGGAGTATGTGGACTCGCCGCCGGCCGCGATGGCGGCCATCGCGGCGGTCCTGCGCCCCGGTGGCGCGGTCAGCGTGCTGGCCGCGAGCGCGGTGGCGGCGGTCATCCACCGGGCCCTGGCGGGCCGGTTCGACGAGGCACGGCGGCTGCTCGCCGGCCTCGGCACCGCGGAGGGTGGCAGCGGTGCGCCGGCCGAACGGCACGGGCAGCCCGGTGCGGGCCCGCGGCGGTTCACCCTGGCCGGTGTCAACGGCCTGATCGAGGAGGCCGGGCTGCGACCGGGCCCGGCGCTGGGGGTGCGGGTCTTCGCCGACCTGGTGCCCCGCGTCGTCGCCGACGCCGACCCCGGCGCGGCTCAGGCGCTGCAGGGGCTGGAACTGGCCGTGGCCGTTCACCCGGCCTTCCACGACTTCGCCGCCCAGGTCCACGTCCTGGGGTACCGGTGACGATGCGTCCCGGAGCAGCGCAGGGCGATGGGGAGGCGGGCGGGCAGCCCGACGACACCGGCTGCCGCATCCTGCACGTGGACATGGACGCCTTCTACGCCAGCGTGGAAGTGCGTGACCAGCCGGAACTGGCCGGGAAACCGGTGATCGTGGGCGCCGTCGGCGGCCGCGGCGTGGTGCTGTCGGCCACCTACGAGGCGCGCGCGTACGGGGTGCGTTCAGCCATGCCGGTAGGCCGGGCGCAGCGGCTGTGCCCGCACGCGGTGTTCGTGCCGCCGCGTCATGGGGCGTATGGCGCGGTCTCCAAGGAGATCATGGCCCTGTTCCGCGGGGTGACCCCCGACGTGGAGCCGCTCTCCCTTGATGAGGCGTTCCTTGACGTGAGCGGGGCCCTCCGGCGGCTGGGGCCGCCCACCGCCATCGCCCGGCGGATCCGGGCCAGCGTCCGCGG
This sequence comes from Streptosporangiaceae bacterium, assembly GCA_036497045.1. Taxonomy (GTDB): domain Bacteria; phylum Actinomycetota; class Actinomycetes; order Streptosporangiales; family Streptosporangiaceae; genus DASXKD01. The sequence continues at coordinate 1,449 of DASXKD010000660.1, forward strand.
CCAGTACGGGCTGACCTGCTCGGTCGGCGTGGCCACCACCAAGTTCGTGGCCAAGCTCGCGTCCACGGTGAGCAAGCCCGACGGCCTGCTCGTGGTCCCGGGCGCCGAGGTTCTCGGCTTTCTGCACCCGCTGCCGGTTTCCGCGCTGTGGGGCGTGGGGGAGCGGACCGGCGAGGTCCTGGCCAGATTCGGGCTCCGCACGGTGGGGGACATTGCGCGCACGCCGGTGGACACCTTGCAGCGGGAACTCGGCACCGCGGCCGGCGCTCACCTGTCCGCCCTGGCCCAGGGCCGGGACCCGCGCCCGGTACTTTCCGGGGTGCCGGACAAGAGCATCGGCGCGGAGGAGACCTTCGCCACGGACGTGGCCGATCCCGTGGTGATCCGCAGGGAGTTGCTGCGGCTGTCCGAGCGGACGGCGCAGGGGCTGCGGGCGGGCGGCTGGATGGCCAGGACCGTGGTGGTCAAGCTGCGCCTGGCCAACTTCAAGACGATCACCAGGTCCAAGACCCTGCCCGAGCCCACCGACGTGGCGCA
>DASXKD010000661.1:0-1760 GCA_036497045.1 Streptosporangiaceae bacterium
CAAGGCAGTCGTGTTCGCCGGTGACGGCCAGTTGATCTCGCAATGGGGCGGTGTCCTTGAGGCCGCCGACGTGCCGCCGACCATGATTGTCGGTACCCATCGGCCCGACGACGAGATGCTGCGGCTCCACGAGTACTCGCCAGCCTTATGGACGCTGAGCATCTGGATGCTGAGCATCGCGACTCGCTCGCGAGCGTGCACCGCCCGCCGCTACCGCACAGTCGAGATCCAGGCCGACCCCGTGTCATCACCGCCGCCGACCTACTGCCCGCCAGTACTTGGCCCTGCCGACATCACCGGCGGCGCCGGGACGAGAACACATCCCTGATCGCCCTGATGGCCAGCACGGCCAGCACCAGCGCCCTGGCAATCCCGGTCCCGGCAGGCGCGGTCCCGGCCCGCATCGTGGCGGCCGCCGGCTGACCGGGAGGTGCAAGTTCGAGGTGGGCGGCCACCCGCAGGTCGGCATCCGACTCGGCTTCCCCCAGCATGCGCCGTTGCTGCAGGTAGTAGAGCAGGGCGAAGCCAGGCGCCACGAGCAGGAGCGCGAGGCCCGCTACGACGAATTCCCCCACCAGGGACCCGGTGGGCGCGCTGCCCGCGGTGAGCGACAGCGAGGTGGGGAACAGGTAGGGATACTGGGCCAGTCCCCAGCCGAACACCACGGTCGCCACCGCGATAGCGGCCGTGGCTCGCAGGGCGAAGGGGTGGTACCAGCGCAGCCAGAGCATTCCCAGCACGGCGATCCCCGCGGCGATCGAGACCGCCACCAGCGGCAGGGCGATACCGGTCAGGCGAGCGAAGACGTGTGGGGCGCTCGTCGATAGCTCGGCGAATGTGCCGCCAGCGAGGCCGCCGGTGACTACCCCGGCGGCGGTGGCGCGGAGCGCGAAGTAGCGCATCAGCTGCTGGTGCCCCCGCTGGCGGGCCTCCGGGACGAGGTACACCGCGCTGACGTAGGCGCAGGCGGCGACGAACAGGAACCCGGTGAGGATGGCGGTGGGTGAGGTCCACGCGGCCAGGACATTGCCGGTGGGGTGCACGGGCACCTGCCCGGTGACGACGGCCCCGACGACGGTGCCCATGAAGAACGGCGTGATCAGCGAGGCGGCGGCGAACATCGCGCCGGTGAGCTGCTGCATCTGCAGCCGCTCTGCAGTGTGCCGGAAGGCAAACCCGACACCGCGGAGGACGATTCCGAGCAGGGACAGGCTGAGCGGGACGAACAGCGCGGTCATGATGGCGGCGAAGGCGGGCGGAAACGCGGTCCACAGCAGCACCAGGATGAAGATCAGCCACACGTGGTTGGCTTCCCAGACTGGTGTGATGGATTCGTCGATGAGCGCCCGCGGGGCCGCGCCGCGCTTGGCACTGCCCGCCAGCAGGTCCCAGATACCGCCGCCGAAGTCCGCCCCGCCGAACAGGGCGTACGCCGCGACGACCACGACCAGGATCGTGGCGACCCCGATGGCTTCCGGCGACGGATTCATGAAGCCTCCGGGCCGCCCGAGGATGCGGCGGCTTCGGCCCGCGAGGGTTCGGCCGCCGAGGGTCCGGCCGGCGAGGGTCCGTATGGCACCTGCTCGGCTTCCTCTTCGGCGGGCGTTTCCTGCCGCCACCGCCGTGACATGATCATCGGAACGCCAATCGAGACCATCGTCAGGATGGCGTACAGGATGAGGATCACCGCCAGCGTGACGGGGACTCCGCTGGACGGCGTGACGGCGTTGTTAACTAGCAGGACGCGATAGACGATCCAT
>DASXKD010000662.1:0-2272 GCA_036497045.1 Streptosporangiaceae bacterium
GTGATCCTGCCCGGCGGCTTCTCCTACGGCGACTACCTGCGCTGCGGCGCGATCGCGCGGTTCGCGCCGGTGATGGCCGACCTGGTGCCCGCCGCCCGGGCCGGGCTGCCGGTGCTCGGCATCTGCAACGGGTTCCAGGTCCTGTGCGAGGCGCACCTGCTGCCCGGCGCGCTGACCCACAACACCGGGCTCCGGTTCATCGACCGGGAGGTCCGGGTGCGCATCGAGCACGACGGCACCCCGTGGACCGGTGACTACGAGCGGGGCCAGGAGATCACGGTGGTGCTCAAGAGCGGCCAGGGCGCCTACCTCGCCGATCCCGCCACGCTGGCCCGGCTCGAGTCCGGTGGGCAGGTGGTCGCCCGGTATGCCGGCGGGAGCCCGAACGGCGCCGCGCGCGACATCGCCGGCGTGACGAACCCCGAGGGGAACGTGGTCGGCCTCATGCCGCACCCCGAGCACGCGATCGACCCGCTGACCGGCCCGGGCAGTGACGGCCTCGGCTTCTTCACCTCGGCCGCCCGCGCGCTGGTGGGCCGGTGAGCGCCGGCGTCCCGGCCAGCGCGCAGGCCGGCCAGGGGACTGCGGCAGGTGCGGACACCGTGGCGGCGGCCACCGCCACGCCACAGCGCTCCCAGCCCTATGCCGAACTGGGCCTGACGCAGGAGGAGTACCAGCGGATCCGGGGGCTGCTCGGGCGGCGGCCCACCGATCCGGAACTTGCCCTGTACTCGGTGATGTGGAGCGAGCACTGCTCCTATAAGTCCTCCCGGGTGTACCTGCGCCAGTTCGCCGACATGGCGCCGCCGGTGCAGGGGGATGGGGAGGAGGGTGGGGCCCTGCTGGCCGGCATCGGGCACAACGCCGGCGTGGTGGACATCGGCCAGGGCTACGCGGTCACTTTCAAGATCGAGTCACACAACCATCCGTCCTACGTGGAACCGTTCCAGGGTGCGGCGACCGGGGTCGGCGGGATCGTCCGCGACATCCTGGCCATGGGCGCCCGGCCGGTGGGGGTCATGGACTCGCTGCGGTTCGGCCCGGCGGACGCGCCGGACACCGCCCGGGTGCTGCCGGGCGTGGTCGGCGGCATCTCGTTCTACGGCAACTGCCTCGGCCTGCCGAACATCGGCGGCGAGCTGGCCTTCGACCCGTGCTACGCGGGCAACCCGCTGGTGAACGCGCTCTGTGTGGGCGTGATGCGGCACGAGGACCTGCGTGTCGCCGCGGCGCGCGGCGCGGGCAACAAGGTGATCCTGTTCGGCGCCCGCACCGGGCCGGATGGCATCGGCGGGGCGTCGGTGCTGGCCAGCGCGTCGTTCGGCGCGGGCGCCGCGGCCAAGCGGCCGAGCGTGCAGGTCGGCGACCCGTTCATGGAGAAGCTGCTCGTGGAGTGCTGCCTGGAGCTGGGCGCGGCGGGGCTGCTGGCCGGCCTACAGGACCTGGGTGCCGCCGGGGTGTCCTGCGCGACCGCCGAACTCGCCGCGGGCGGTGACTCCGGCATGTCGGTGAACCTGGATCTCGTGCCGCTCCGGGATACCTCGCTCCGGCCCGCGGAGATCCTCATGAGCGAGTCCCAGGAACGCATGATGGCCATCGTCGAGCCGCGCCACGTGGCGGAGTTCGCCGCCATCTGCGCGCGCTGGGACGTGCCGGCCACCGTGATAGGCGAGGTAACCGGCACCGGCCGGCTGGAGATGACCTGGCGCGGCGAGGTGGTGGTGGACATCGCGCCGCGGACCGCCGCCAGCCAGGGCCCGGTCTACGACCGGCCGGCCGTGCGCCCGGCCGGCCAGGACGCGCTCGCGGCCGACGTTACCGACCGGCTGCCCCGGCCCGCACCCGGCGAACTGGGCGGCATCCTGCTCGCGCTGCTGCGCTGGCCGGACCTGGCGGACAAGACCTGGGTGACGCAGCAGTACGACCGGCACGTGCTCGGCGACACGGTGCTCGCTGCCCCGGAGAACGCCGGGGTGATCAGGGTCGACGAACAGACCGGGCTCGGGGTGGCGCTGGCCACCGACGGGAACGGGCGGTACTCACGCCTCGACCCCTACGCGGGCGCCCAGCTCGCCCTGGCCGAGGCATACCGGAATGTGGCGGCCACCGGGGCGCGCCCGGCCGCCGTGACCAACTGCCTCAACTTCGGCTCACCCGAGGACCCGGGCGTCATGTGGCAGTTCGCCGAGACCGTGCGGGGCCTCGCGGACGGCTGCGCGTTCCTGCGCACCCCGGTGACCGGCGGCAACGTCAGCTTCTACAACCAGACCGG
>DASXKD010000663.1:0-5000 GCA_036497045.1 Streptosporangiaceae bacterium
GTGGTCAATGGCGTGCCAGGCGGCGCGGCGGGCGACGAACCTGGCGGGGCGCCGGGCGCGGCCAAGATCCCCGGGCGGGCGGGCCGCAGCCCTGGCCCGGATCTCCGCGAGGATCCCGGCGCGGACCCGGGCCACAGCCGCGAGGTCGCTGGCCGGGAAGGGCCGTTCGGCGAGCCCGAGCATCCGGGCGTGCAGCACCTCGGTCTCGCGCACGTGCCCGATGATCTGGTCGCGGTCCCGGCCGCCGCCGCGCAGGCCCTTGCGCAGCACCGGCGGCGCCGCCGCGGCAGTCTGCTCGAAGTAGTCCCACGCGACCTCGACGAGCGTGGCCAGCCGCTCGGCCTGCTGCGCCGTGCCGGGCTCGCCGTCCAGCGCGGGCGCGACGTCCAGAGCACCGAAGTCGGTCGCCGACGTGCCGGTCACCCGTTCGGCGATCTCGATGCAGTCCACCTCGCTGACCGGGTCGAAGGCCAGGCCGGCCAGGGCGGGCAGCACCGCGTACCGCGAGGCCGCGGTCGCCAGTGCCGCGAGGGCCTGCTCCTCCCCGCGGCCGGACCGGCACCAGCCCGGCCAGTCCACGGCGCACGCGAACACCCGCTTGCTGCCTATCTCCAGGTACACGCCCGTCATGGGCACCATCTTCCCAGGGGTGACCGGGCCAGCGTCACCCGTGCCGGAACTCCAGGATGCGCCACGGCAGCACCTGGGCCAGCGGTGTGTCCCTGACGAGGCGGTAAGCCCACTTCGGCCATCAACTCCTCGTGCTGGGCGCGGGTGCGCTCCCGTCCGCCCACACTCTCGCGGGCCGCCGTGTAAATGGCCCCTTCTAGCGCCGGTACGGTCCGGGCAAAGACCCGCATCCTTCGGACAGCAACGCGCCCAGTCCCTTTACAGACCGCGCGGCTTGGTCAAGCATCACGTGTATCGCCACTGGACTGCCTCTACTCTCAGTGAGCTCCCGGCTTCGCTGACGCCGCGCCGACCTGCGCGTGCGCCGCCTGGCTGGGAGCCGGGGCCCTGCGGCTGGGCGCGGGTCCGGTGGAACTGAACTCGTCGCCCGGTCGACACCCGGGAGCCCGCGATGCCTGAACGAGGAGCCATGCCCGTGACTGGACTGCGCGCGCCGGAGGGGACCGTGACGCTGTTAACGCCGACCGGGGACAAGCCAGCGAACCTGGACCGGGGAGGATCTCCCGGCCGGCGGGTTCCGACTCGACTGGCCGCGCTGGCCGCCCAGTTCCCCGGGTTGCGGGTCGAAGAGATGCTGTGCCACGACGGCAAGTCGCTGGTGGCCACCGGGCACGCTGGTGACCAGCCGGTGGTCATCAAGGTGCTGGCCGACGGCGATCCGGGCTGGCGGCACCGGCAGCGTCACGAGATCGGCGTGTACAAGATCTTCGCCGAGCATCCCCCACCGGTGCGTGTGCCCCGGCTGGTGCACACCGACGGGCATCGCATCGTCGTGATGGAACGGCTGGAGGGCACCACGCTGGGCAGCGGCCGCTACCCCCGGGTCCTCACCGGGCGCGAGGTCAGTGCGGCGATCACGCTGGTCGGCCGGTTGCATGGCTGGCAGCCGCCGCCCGACGGGTTCCGGCCGGTGTTCGCCTACCACGAGCGGATCGCCCGCTACCACGCCGCCGGGTACTTCACCGAAGAAGACCGGCAGGCGCTGGAGCGGCTGCTCGCCAAGTGCGGGCAGCCCCGGCAGCTCAACCACGGCGACCCGCTGCCCGGCAACATGGTCCGGCTGCCCAGCGGCGAGTGGGCGCTGCTGGACTGGGAGTTCACCGGCCTCTTCCTACCCGGGTTCGACCTGGCGATGCTCAGCGTGCTGCTGGCCGGCACGCCCGGCGCCGCTGCCCTTCTCGAGGACGTGGTCCGCCGGACCGGATACGAGGACGCCTACCTGGTCAACCTGGCCGTGGTGCTGTCCAGGGAGCGCCGTATCCACCTCACGCTGCCCGCAGACCATCCGCTGCGACTGGCCCGGCTGCCCACCATCGACGCCGCGTGGGCGCGGGCCAGGGAACGGCTCTGGGCGGCCGCCGGGCAGCGGTTAGCCGCACCCGCGGGGCGCTGAGACCCGCAGCGCGGGAAGGGGCCGGAGGCCTGTGTCAGGGCAGCATCCCGTCCACCCGGTGGATGACCTCCCGGCAGAGTTCCGCCACCCCCGCCGGGTCGTCGGTGAACTGCGAGGGCTTGATGCAGAACGTGGTGAACCCGGCCGCCACCTGCGGCGGTATCGTCTCCAGAGCCTGGCCGAGATCGGCCACGGTGTCCGGGCCGCCGAACGAAGCCCGGGTCCCGCCGACCAGTTCCAGGCTGCGCATGTCCCGGCCCGCCGCGCGCATCGAGGCGCTGAGCCGCGACATTTCCTCCGGCGCGGGGCGCCCCAGCGGGTTGAACCCGTCGCCGTAGGCCACGATCCGCTCCAGCATCCGCCGGTGCAGGCTCACACCGCCCAGCCACAACCGCGGGCCCTCTGGCCGGAACGCCTTCGGCTCGAGGTAGACGTCCTGGAACTGGTAGTACTCACCCGCGAACGAGGCCGGGGTGTCCCGCCACAGCACCCGCCAGGCCGCCAGATGCTCATCGAGCAGTTTGCCGCGCCGCCGGAACGGAACGCCGAGCGCCGTGTACTCCTCTTCCAGCCAGGACACCGTGGGCTGCACGACCAGCCGCCCCCCGCTGAGCAGGTCGAGCGAGCCCAGTTCGCGGGCGAGCAGCAACGGATGCCGCAACGGCGCGATCACCGCGCTGGCGACCAGCCGGATCCGCGTGGTCACGGCCGCGACCGCGGAAAGGAGCACCAGCGAGCTTGGCCACGGCGTGGCTGGGTCCTGGTTGCCCGGCAGCGCGTACTCGCGGGGGTTGGCCATCAGCCCGTTCGCGTTCGCGGCCGGACCGAGCACGATGTGCTCGCTGACCATCACCGAGTCGAACCCGGCGTCCTCGGCCTCGCGTGCCCAGCGCACCAGGCGCGGCAGGTCCCGGCCGCGGGTCATGGTCCAGTTCTCGCTGAGGATCAGGCACATCCTCGGGGCTGCCATCGAGCGTCCTCTCTGGGGCCAAGGCTCCGTGACGAAGGAACGGGGCCGCAGGCCATCGGGGTTCCAGGGGTCGCCCCCTGGGCACGCACTAGTGCCGGGGCGGGCGGATGCCGCGGAACTCCCAGTCCCCGCCCAGTGCCGTGGACCGGACCTCCTCGCTTTCCGTCGGCTGCGCGCCCAGGTCGCCGGGCACCGGCAGCGGCCCGGCCACGACGTGGTTACGCAGCCGGCCCAGCCCCTCCACGTCGACCTCGACGACGTCCCCCGGCTGCACCGGGCGCGAGCCTGCCGGGGTACCGGACAGCAGCACGTCTCCCGGGTACAGCGTGATGGTCCGGGCGATGTCGGCGACCAGGTAGTGCATGTCCCACTGCATCTCGTCGGTGGACCCGTCCTGCGCCAGCGTGCCGTTGACGTAGGTGCGCAGCCGCTTGCCGTGGAAGTCCCAGCCGGTGACCAGCCCCGGCCCGAGCGGCGCCATCGTGTCCGAGCCCTTGACCCGCAGCATCGACCCGGCGTCGGTGTCGCGGAAGTCGTGCAGGCCGAAGTCGTTGCCGATCGTGTACCCGGCGATGTACTCCCCCGCCCGCGCGGCCGGCACGCCACGGCAGGTGCGCGCGATCACGATGGCCACCTCACCCTCGTAGTTGAGGTACTTGCAGTTCGCCGGGCGCACCACGGCGCCGCCGTGGCCGACCAGGGCGGAGACCGGCTTGTGGAAGTAGGTCGGGGCGGGCGGCAGCGTGGCGCCGAACTCGGTCACCCGGCTGTGGTGGTTCAGGTGCACCGCGATGATCTTGGTGGGCAGCACCGGGGGCAGATGCACGGCGTCGGCCGCCGCCACCCGCCGCCCGTCCCCGGCGATCAGGTCGCTCCCCTCGCGCCGTACCTGCGCGACGGCGCCGTCCAGCAGGATTCTCCGGAATTCAACCATGGGACCAGCCTCCCGATGGCCGGTCGAACCAGAGGTGGATCTGTCCCGTGCCCACCGAATTTTCATAGTCGCTATACGCACGCGCGGGGGCGGTAACCGTCCCCTCCCCTAGCGCCGCCACCATCATCAGGTAGTGCGCGAACCGGGCCTCGGGATGCACCTTCAGGAACTCTGGCATCGTGGCGATCACCCTGGCGTGCTGCCCCGCCTGCAGCCAGCCAATCCGCTCCAGGTCCGCCGCGCGTGCCCCGGCGGTCCTGATGTGCACCGTGTCGCTTGCCTCATGGGCACGCAGTTCCCGCAGCGACCAGAACGTGTGCGACATCGCACCCGAGGCCAGGAGCAGGACCGTGCGGCCCGTCTGGCCGACGGCCGCGCCAAGCGCCCGCCCCGCCCGCAGGAAGTCTTCGGTGTCGCCGGTCTGCGCCGTGCTGACCGAGATCCACCGCTTGCCGAGCCCGCGGCCGAGGTAGTGCCACAGGTTGACGGTGGCGTAGTGGGTGGGCAGGCACGGGTCATCGATGGCGGTGATCCAGGTTCCGTGCGCGTCAGCCTGGCCGGCGATGGCGTGCGCGAGTTCCGGGTCGCCCGGCCAGTCGTAGGGGATCCGGGACATGCCGCGCGGCAGTTCGTCGGAGGTGAAAAGCCCCGCCCGCATCGCCTGGGCGGCCACGACGAACTCCACGGTGGTGTGCCAGTGCGAGTCGAGCACCACGACCGTGTCGTAGTCGAGCGCCTCGAACACCTCCGCGCGGAGCCGTTCCAGGCCAGGGACCAGACTGATCTCCTTGCCCTCGTTCAGTTCGAGCCGCTCGGAGTACGGCAGCATGATCGTGGGCACATGGGCCAAGAGCCCCGCCCCGGCAACCTCACCCATCCGGGCTCCACCCCTGTCCTGCGTAGACGGTGTTCTTGACGTCGCTGTAGAAGTCGAAGCTCCAGGTGCCGCCCTCGCGGCCGATGCCGGACAGCCCGGCGCCGCCGAACGGCGCGGCCAGGTCGCGGACGAAGAA
>DASXKD010000664.1:0-8017 GCA_036497045.1 Streptosporangiaceae bacterium
CCTCGATGATCTCGTTACAGAGGTCGATGCACTCGTCGCAGATGTACACGCCAGGACCGGCGATGAGCTTCTTGACCTGCTTCTGGCTCTTCCCGCAGAACGAGCACTTGAGCAAGTCACCGCCGTCACCTATGCGTGCCACCCAGTAACTCCTTCTTGCGGGGACCGCCGATGCGGCCCGGCCACCACCAGGGAGCCCCGCCGCCGTGGCTGGCCGCTGTCCACCCCGGTCGATCGAGTCCGTAGTGGAACGGTACCTTCCAACGGGCCCTCATGCGAAGCCACCTGCCCTCGGCGCGGCGGCCGCAAAAGGGATTTCAGCCGGGCGTACTCCGGTACTGCCTAAGACGACCTTACCTCGGCACGGCGCTTCAGGTTCGTGAGAACGTCGTCCACAAGGCCATACTCCTTGGCCTCTTCGGCCGAGAAGAACTTGTCCCGCTCGACATCGTGGCGGACCTGCTCCTCGTCCCGGCCGCTGTGCTTGGCGATGATGCGCTCCATCGAACTGCGCATCCGCAGGATCTCCCTGGCCTGGATCTCCAGGTCGCTGGACTGCCCGTAGCCGCCCTCGGTGGCCGGCTGGTGCAGCAGGATGCGAGCGTTGGGCAGGGCCATGCGCTTGTCCTTGGAGCCCGCGGCGAGCAGCACGGCGGCCGCGGAGGCGGCCTGGCCGATGCACACCGTCTGGATCTCCGGCTGGACGAACTGCATGGTGTCGTAGATCGCCATCATCGACGTCACCGACCCGCCGGGCGAGTTGATGTACATCGTGATGTCGCGGTCGGGGTCCATCGACTCCAGCGCGATGAGCTGTGCGATCACGTCATTGGCCGACGCGTCGTCGATCTGCACGCCGAGGAAGATGATCCGCTCCTCGAACAGCTTGTTGTACGGGTTCATCTCCTTGATCCCGTACGACGTGCGCTCGATGAACGAGGGCAGCACGTAACGTGCCTCCGCCAGGCCGGCCTGGGCGGCCCCGGCTGGTGCGGTCAGCGGGGCCTGGGCCAGCGGCCGGTGGGATGTGCTCACGGTAGTTCCTCCGCTCCGGTCCGGTGCATTAGGAGACTGGCCCGGCCGACGGGACCTCGATCGCGCTGCGGACCACCAGGTCGACGAAGCCGTAGTCCTTGGCCTCGTCGGCGGTGAACCACCGGTCACGGTCGGAGTCGGTCTCGATCTGGTCGACGGTCTGCCCGGTGTGGAAGGCGATGCGCTCGGCCAGCGTCTTCTTGACGTAGATCATCTGCTCGGCCTGGATCCTGATGTCGGAGGCGGTGCCGCCGATGCCGCCGGAGGGCTGGTGCATCAGGATCTGGGCGTGCGGCAGGGCATAGCGCTTCTTCGCGGCGCCGGCGCAGAGCAGGAACTGGCCCATGGACGCGGCCATGCCCATCGCGTAGGTGGCCACGTCGTTGGGCACGTACTGCATCACGTCGTAGATGGCCAGGCCGGCGCTGACCGAGCCGCCCGGCGAGTTGATGTACAGGCTGATGTCGGTGTGCGCGTCCTCGGCGGCGAGCAGGATGAGTTCCGCGCAGATCCGGTTGGCGATGTCGTCGTCCACCTGCTGCCCGAGGAACACGATCCGGTGCCGGAGCAGCCGCTGGAACAACTGGTCGCCCAGCGGGAGCAACGGTGCCTCCGCGGTGCGCGCCAGGATCTGCGCGACCTGCCCGTCGCTGGGCGTCACGCCCGCGATGCCGTCCCTGACCGCGTCCGCGCGCCGCGCCGCGTCGCTCACGGTGCCCCTCCTCGTTCCTGCGCTCTGCCGCGCTGTGCCCACAGTCTTCTCCCGACCATGTCGTCTGCTGCTGGCGCCCGTTTCGCCCGGGTATCGCCCCCGGCGGCCGCCGGTGTTTTCACCAGGCCGTTGACAGTGACACTAACGCCGCTGCGATGGTCAAACGTCCCCCGTGACGCCCTGTTCGCTGTCGGCGCACGGCAGAAGCCGCGCGGGGACCTGCCCGCCGCGCCTGGCTAGTCCTCGGCGCTTCCCTCGGCGCCGCCGGTCTCCCCGGCGTCCTCGCCGGTCTCCCCGGCGTCCTCGCCGTCGCCGTCCTCGCCGTCGGCACCCAGGGCGGCCACGGCCGTGATGTCCACCGGGCGCCCGGCCTCGTCGGTGACCTTCACCTGCTCGGTGAGCAGCCGCAGCGCCTTGCCGCGCAGCACCTCGGACATGGCCAGGCCGAGCTGGCCGCGGTCCACGATCTCCTTGGCCAGCCGGTCCGGCTCTACCCCGAGACGGTAGGCCTGCTCGACGATGTAGGCATTCAGCTCTTCCTGCTCCACCCGCAGGTCGCTGGTGCTGGCCAGCTCGTCAAGCACGAACCCGGCCTTGACCGACCGCCGCGCGTCGACGGTGATCTCGGCGTCCAGGTCCTCTTCGCTGATGCCGCGGGCCTCCAGGTAGGCGTCCTTGGTGGTGCCGGACCGCTCCAGCTGCTCATCCAGCGAGCGCTGCCGCCCTTCGAGCTCCGAGGAGACAATCCGGTCGGGCAGCGGGATGTCCAGCCGGTTGGTTACCGCGTCCAGCGCCCGGTCCCTGGCCTGGCCGACCTGCCCGAACCGCTTGACGTTCTCCAGCCGCCCCCGGGTGCCGGCCCGGAACTCGCCGAGCGTGTCGTACTCGCTCGCCGACTGGGCGAACTCGTCGTCGAGCTCGGGCAGTTCCTTGACCTTGACACTGTGCACGGTCACCGAGACGTCGGCCTGCTCCCCCGCGTGGTCGCCGCCGGCCAGCTCGGTGGTGAACGTGGTCGCGTCGCCCGCGGACATACCGGTCAGGGTCTCGTCCAGGCCGTCAAGCAGGGTCCCGCTGCCCACCTGGTAGGAGACGCCGCTGGCCTGCGCGTCATCGACCAGCTTCCCGCTGACCGACGCGGACAGGTCGATCGAGACGAAGTCACCTTCGGCAGCGGGCCGGTCCACGCCCCGCAGCGAGGCGAACCGCTCGCGCAGGTCGCTGAGGTACTCCTCCACCTCGTCCGGGCCCACCTCGGCGTTCTCCACGGTGACCGGGATGGTGGACAGGTCGGGCAGGTCGAACTTGGGCCGGACGTCCACCTCGGCGGTGAAGGCGAGCTGGTCCCCGTCGTCGAGCTGGGTGATTTCCAGGTCGGGCTGGCCCAGGGCGCGGATCTCGCTGTCCTCCAGCGCCTTGCCGTACAGTTGCGGCACCGCGTCGTTGATCGCCTGCTCGAGCACCGCGCCGCGGCCAAGCCGCTGGTCGATGATGCGCGGCGGCACGTGCCCCGGCCGGAAGCCGGGGATCCGTACCTGCTTGCTCACCTCGCGGTAAGCCTTGTCGAGGCTGGGCTTCAGCTCCTCGAAGGGAACCTCGATGGTCAGCTTGACCCGGGTCGGGCTGAGCTCCTCGACATCGGTCTTCACGGCGGCGTCACTCCCTGGTCGCCTGCGCGGCAGGTCGGCTGTGGTGGGCTGCGAGGTGCCCGGCGGTGCGGGTGCCCGCCGCACTGCTCGCAGCTACGCCGGCCAAGTCTAGGGCAGTCACGGCCCCCGACAGGCCACGCTCTGGCCGCCGCGCGGCCCGCGGCCGCCGCGGCGCGGGCGGATCGGCGTGTTTCACTCGCCCCGGATGGTGATAACAGGGTTCTGACCTGGGATAATGGCACTCTAAAGTAAAGAGCGGGCAAGGAGGCGGCTATGACGGCTTCCGATGCTCGCGCGCAAACAGGCCCGCTGCCAGGCCCGCTGCCGGGCCCGCTGGCCGCCCGCGGCGCCAGGCGGATCACCCTGGCGGCCGCGGCCGCCATGGTCACCCTCGGTTTCCTGCTTTTTTTCTGGCCATACGCCTCGCTCGTGGTGACCGCCGTCCTGCTCGGCATCGCCCTCCCGGCAACCGGCGTGCTGCGGCTGGTGCGGGCCGTGACGGCTGGCGGCGAGGATGGCGCGCACCGCAGCGCGCACCTGCTGATCGGGATCCTGGCCGTGCTGGCCGGGATCTACTGCCTGGGCGATGTCGCGGGAACCGTGGTCCTGCTGTCCCTGGTGGTCGGGTTGTTCTGGGTCATGCACGGGCTGGTGGACCTGGTGGCCACCGGCCGCCCGTGGCCTGGCCGGGCGCTGACCGGGATCACCGGCGGGCTGAGCCTGCTGGCCGGCCTGATCGTGATCTTCTGGCCGGCGATCACCGTACCGGTGATGGCCGCGGTCATGGGGGCCTGGCTGGCCTGCTACGGGGTGCTGCTCGTGGTCACCGTGCTGTACCAGCGCCACGCCGCCAGGGCGGCCACCGCGGCGAGGTAACGCCCCCGACCGCCAGGCTCCGCTCCTCCTGGCCGCGCGGCCAGGTAACCGCCGCCCTTCATCCCCCGCGGTCCGGTACGGAGAACGCCTGCCGGGGTGCCGGACGGTGCGGGAACAGCGACGCCACGTGGGCAACGATTGCGCTCCAAACGGGTAACCATTACCGCCCGGCGCTGGTGATCCGGCGGCCGGTGCGTAGCGTCGGCAGCATGGGCAGGAGCCTGGGCCAGGGCACGCGCCGCCCGCCTCGGCCGCATCAGCACGACAGGGCCCGGGGTGCCCGGGCATCGTTCGTGCTGCGCCGTATGAGGTGGGCCCGGCTGCTGCCGGTCAGCCTGCTGCTTGCCGTGCTGGCCTCGACCATGGTCACCGTGGCCCTGGCCAGCTTCGGCACCAGGGCGCTTCCCGCGGCCGAGCACCGGCGGCTGGCGAACGTCGCGGATGCCACGATCGAGATCAGCGGCCAGATCGGCACCGCCAGGGCGGCTGCGGACGCGAAGGTCATCCGCGCCTCGATCTCCTCGGCCCTGGGCCATACCGGCTTCCAGATGCTCAGCGGCCGCTGGTCCGACCAGTTCGCGCTGCCCAAGCCACGGGACGCCAGCCAGGCCCCCGGCCTGCAGGCCGCCGCCCTGGGCGGGGTCACCGGTCACGCCGTGCTGACGGCCGGGCACTGGCCCGGTCCGGCCAGCCATGGCCGGCCGATCCCGGTGGCACTGCCGGCCAGCACGGCGGCCATGCTGCACGTCGCCGTCGGCCAGGTGCTCACGCTGCCCGACAGCATCACCGGAAGCCGGACCCGGCTCGTCGTGACCGGGTTGTACCGGCCGAGGGATCCGGCAGCCCCGTACTGGCGGCTCAGCCTGCTCGGCACCTCGGGCAAGCTAGTGCAGGGCACCTTCATCACCTACGGCCCCATGCTGGTGTCGGCCGCCTCGCTCGGGCCCGGCGGGCTCACCGTGGGCCAGGCATCCTGGCTCCTCGTCGTACACACCGCGCGGATTTCACCGGGTGACACGGCCACGCTCGGCGCCCGGCTCAGTGCGGTGATGACGTCCCTGCAGGCGCGGCAGGACCTGGGCGGGCTGCAGGCGGCCACGAGCCTGCCGCAGACCCTGTCCGCCCTCGGCAGCAGCCTGGTGGTCGCCAGGTCGCTACTGCTGATCGGGTCGCTGCAGCTGATACTGCTGGCCACCGCCGCCGCCGCGCTGGCCGCCCGGCTGCTGGCCACCCAGCGGGAGGAGGAGAACGCGCTGCTGTCCGCGCGGGGCGTCGCCCGCGGGCAGCTTGTCCTTGCCTCGCTCGCCGAAGCGGCCCTGCTCACCGTGGCCGGCGTGGTCGCCGGGATCATCCTTGGCTGCTATCTGGCGGCATTGCTGATGTCGGCCAGCGGGCTCCCGCACCGCGCCGGCGGCCTGGCCATGACGCTGCGCCAGGGCCTGGCCGGCGGCGCCTGGTGGCCCACCGCGGTCATCACCGTGCTGGTCATCCTTGTCGTGGTCCGGCCCGCGCTCCGCCCGGTGACCCCAGGTACCGCGCGGCTCCGGCGCGGCAGGCAGGCCGCGCTGGCCACCGCCGCGCGGGCCGGCCTGGACGCTGCGCTGCTCCTGCTCGGCGTGGTGGCCTTCTGGGAACTGCGCAGGTACTCGGCGGTGCCCCGGCTGTCCGGCGGTGCCCTGGGCATCGACCCGATCCTCGCCATCGCACCGGTCCTCGCCCTAGCCGGGCTCGCGCTGCTGCCGCTGCGCGCGCTGCCCGCGGCCGCCCGGCTGCTCGACCGGCTGAGCGCCCACGGCAGGCACATCGTCGCGGCCCTGGCGAGCTGGCAGGTGAGCAGGCGGCCGGTGCGGCAGGGCGGCCCGATCCTGCTCGTCGTCCTCGCCGTGGGCACCGGCACCCTGGTGCTCGCCCAGCACCAGAGCTGGCGGCAGTCCCAGCTCGACCAGGCGGCCTTCGCGACCGGTGCCGACGTCAGGGTGGGCCTGGCCACACCGCTCCCGCTGGCCCGGGCCAGCCAGGTCGCGCATGCCCGCGGCGTGCTCGACGCCATGCCGGTCAGCAACGTCAACAGCGGGTTCGACGTCTACGCACTGAACGCCCGGGCGGCGGCGGCCACCGTACTGTTCCGGCCGGACCTGGCCCGGATCCCGGTACCCGCGCTCTGGCAGCAGCTCATCCCGGCTCACGCCGCCCCCGGCCTGACGCTGCCCGGCCGCCCGGCCAGGATCGCGGTGACCGCCACGGTCAGCCCGCCGCGCGGTATCCGGTTCGGTGCGCTGCCGGTGAGCCTGTCCGTCCAGGACGGCTGGGGCATCGTGTACTCGATCCCGGCGGGCCGCCTGCCCGCGGACGGCCGCCCGCACCAACTGGTGGCCGATCTCGCCGCCCCCGGCCTGGCCGCCCAGGGCCCCCGGCAGGCGCGCTACCCGCTGCGGCTGCTTGGACTGTCGCTGAGCTACCAGTTGCCGCCCTTTCCGGTGGCATCCCTGGGCACGGCGGCGGCCACGCACGTGCAGGCACGGATCGCGGCGGCCCGCGCCACGCTGGACGTGCGCGCGCTGGCGGCCTCCCCCCGCGGCTCCGGCGGCTTCCCGGCACCGTTCACCGGGGCCGGGAAACCCGGGGCCACGCTCCCCGGGTGGCATGCGGCGGCGGCCGCGGCCGGGCTCGCCGATCCGCACGCGATCGGCCTCAAGCCCGAGGTCAAGGCATGGCGGCCGGGGCCGGCCACGCTGACCTTCAGCACCGGCACCGGGCTGCTCATCCAGAAGGCGGGGGTGCCGCCCCTGCCCGTCACCGGGCAGCTTGCGCTCACCGCCGGATACCCCTACGGGCCACTGCCGGCCATCGCGACCCGTGCGTTCTTCGCCGCCGCCAACAGCCACGTCGGCCAGGTCGTATCGCTGCCGGTCGGCAACGCCACCGTGCCGGTGCGGCTGGTGGCCATGATCCATGCCTTCCCTAGCGCCGGGAACGGCACGGCCACGGTGATCGTGGACCAGCCCTCGCTGCAGGCCGCGCTCGCCGCACAGGCGCAGCCGCCATTGCCGGTGACCGGCTGGTGGCTGCGGACGGCGCACGGCGTCCCGCCGGGCCTGCCGGACGGCGCCAGCGCGGTGAGCCTGGACAAGGCGGCGGCGGCGCTGCTCAGCGACCCGCTGCCGAGCGTGCCCCAGCTCGCGCTGGTGGTGATCGCGGTGGCGGCGGCGCTGCTTGCGGCGATCGGGTTCGTCGTCTGCGTGGTGGCCGCAGTGACCGAGCGCCGCCTGCAGGATGCCCTGCTGGCCGCGCTCGGCATGGGCCGCGGCGCCAGGACCGGCCAGTTGTGCCTGGAACAGCTCATGCTCAGCCTGCCCGCCGCGGCCGCCGGCGCACTGATCGGCGTCGGCCTGGCCCGCCTGCTCGTCCCCGCGGTGACCCTCACCAGCGGGGCGGCGGCCCCGTTCCCGCCGGTGCGGGTGGTGGTCCCGCTGGGCTGGATCGCGCTGCTGGCGCTGGCGGTCGCGACGGTACCGGTCCTTGCCGCCGCGGCGGCCGGGGCCTACCACCCGGACCCTGCCGCCCAGCTGCGCGCCGGGGAGTCGATATGACGGCGCCGGGGAGCCGGGTCAAGCCCGGGAGCCGGGACAAGGCGGAGAGCCGGGACAAGGCGGCCCGGGGCGGTTTGCGGAGCCGGGCCGCGGCGGCGTGGCCTGCGCTGACCGGCACCGCGGCCGCGGCCAGCGTGACGCTTGCGCTGCTCGTG
>DASXKD010000665.1:0-21079 GCA_036497045.1 Streptosporangiaceae bacterium
CAAGGGCTGAGGGGCGTGGCTAGGTTGCGGTTCTATAACGGTTCGCTAGGCTCTCGTGGGCGTAGCTTGTGGCACCAGCACTCGCACGCCTCGCCCGTGCCGTCGTCCCTGGTTCCGGAGCAGGGCACGTGCGGGCTGTTGCCGTAGATGCGGCACTTGAGGCTGATGGGAAGGCCTAGCGGCAGCGCGCCGGGGGCCAGGGCGGCCGGGGCGTTGTAAAGCCGCTCGGTCAGCTCCTGCCAGATCGCGCCCGCCTTGCCCAGCTGCTGCTGGGCGAGGCGGATGTAGACCAGGGCGACGCAGTTGCCAGCGACGCCCACGGCGACGCTGGCCGCCCCCATCCACTCGATCGGGCTCACTCGGCGGGGCCCGGCCACAGGCCGTAGCGGGGGGTGGTCCAGTCGTGGCACGCCCCGCAGTAGCCCTCTTTGATGTCGTTGGCGTTGGCGCTGACCGCGCCGCAGCGGGGGCAGATGATGACGCGCTCGCCGGGCGGGGGCGGCTGGTCGTACCAGAACGCCCATGACTCGCGGGTCTCGGGCTGGTGGCACCACTGGCATGACCAGCCGTCGAACACGATCAGCTGCCGTAGCGGCTTGGGGCAGATGCAGTAGCCGCGCTGCTGCCCCTCCGCGATCAGCAGGAACACCGACACCTTCCCGTGCTCGGTCTTGGGCTGGCCGGCTAGCCAGCTCTCGGCCTCGCTCACGTGACCGGGGCTGTCCAGGTGGCCGCCCAGGTCTGGGGGCCGACCATGCCGTCGACGCCCAGCCCCTTTTCTGACTGGAATTGGCGGCATACCTGCTCGCTGCCGGGCCCGTAGACCTGGTCGACGTCGAGCGTCCAGCCCCGGGCGCTCATCTGGGCCTGCCAGGTCCGCACGTCGGGCACCTGGGAGTTGTGCCCGTAGGCGGGCCCGAAGTAGTCGACCGACAGCGGCGGGGCTGACCCTCCGGGCGGGGGAGTCGGGCCGCCGCCGCCGCCGCCGGCCTTGGACAGAACATAGTCGAGCGGGAAGCCCTTCCCGCAGTCGTAGTGCCCGCCGCCCCACGATCCCAGGTCGTTGTGCTGGCAGACGCCCCGGCCGCTGCCCTGCGCCTGGCTCGCGCTCAGCGCTACCAGGGGGATGCCGAACGCCGCCGCCTCTTCCGCGACCCACGCCGCCGCGTTGTCCAGCATCGTGGTCTGCACGCTGAGCCAGTAGTCACGCGACCAGCCGGCCGCCGCCCCGGCCGGGGTGCACAGCTCGGCGGCGACGCACACCGGGTTGGCGTTCGCCTGGGTCCACGCCTTGTTTCCCCGCTTGACGTACTCGCCTATCAGCCCTGGTGAGCGGTTGTCGATCCCGACGTGCGATGAGGCTTCCACGTTGCCCTGGAAGTAGCTGCCCAGCGAGGTAAAGTCCTGGGCGCCCTCGCTGGTGTGCAGCACGATCAGCCGCACCTGCGACCCGCCCCGGCCGCTGTAATTCGGGCTGGCTATCCACTGGCGTTGCAGTGCCATCGTCCGCCCCCTCTCCGGGGTCCTTGGCCGCGTCGTGGTCCTGGTTCTCCGGGGGCGGCTCGGGGTTGGGGTCGGGGTCCGGCCGGGCCGGGTCGAGGTCTTGCGCGGGTTCGCTCATCGGGGGGTCTCCTTCCGGGTAAATGGAGCCGCCCGGCCGGGTCATGCGGCCCGGCCGGGCGGAAGCGCCGCGAGCGGGAGGCTGCCAGCGTCCCGGCACCGCCAGCCCGTCACGGCTTGACCCATCTGACCGACTGGGCGCCTCTGGGCCTGGGTCCGTGGCCCTGATCTGCGGTCGCCCCCATTTAACCACGCTCGTGGTCCCTGGTGCACTCGGGCAGCTCGGTCGGGCTGGCCCGGATGTAGATCCCGCTGTTGGTGGGGTACCCGCAGCGGCAGCAGGTCTCAAGCTCGCGCGGGTTGAGCCGGACCGGGGTCCGGTCGGTCCCTACCCGTTCCTCCCAGCAGGGGTAGCAGAGGGGGTGCGTCCAGTAGCTCACGTGGCCAGCTCATCCCCGGTGTGGATCGCGGCGGCGGCCAGCCCCAGCAGGTGGACGGCTGCGTTCCGCCCGGCCGGGGCGCTGACCAGCTCGGGGCGCACGTCCGGGATAGCGCCGAGCATCGCGAACCGGGCGAATTTCTCCCAGCGGCCGGGCTCGGCGGTCAGGTAGATCAGCGCGGCGGCGCCGAGCGAGATCTCCGCTGCCATGTCGTAGGACATGCCCTGCGCGCTCACGCGCCCGCCCCGGCGTAGCGGAGCTGGGGGTTGTCGACGTAGGACTCGGCGCCGCTGATCCACGGGCGGGCTGACTCGGGGCCGATCCGGACCACGCCGCGTACCCCGCCGGGGGCCAGCCCGCGCCATTCAAGGTGGAGCCACACGGGGGAGGGGTAGCGGGCCCCGGTGCCGGTGCGGCCGGGCGGGGTGAACATGGCCCTGAACTGGTAGTGCAGCGAGCGCCGGAAAGCGTCCTGGTACTCCTGCTCTTGGCCGGGGGGCAGCTGCACCACGATCGCGGTGGACACGACCCCCGTGCGGCTCACGGCGCCGCCCCGGACCAGCACCGTGCCGACCACGGGGTCATGGGTCACCCGGTCGAGGAACGACAGGGTCTGCCCGTCGTAGGCGACCGACAGGGGATCGCGGGGGCGGGGCATCAGGCGCCCAGTCTCGCAGCCGCCTGGCTCTGGGCCGCGGCGGCCCGGCGGCGGGCCATCGCCTCCCGCAGCTTGGGGACCTTGAGCGGCGGGGCGCAGGTCGCGCAGAGGCCGCCGTTGTGGGGGGCGGCGGGCCGCGTCATGCACTGTATGCACAGGTGCTCGGGCACGGGGGCGGGCTTGGGCTTTGGCTTACTCACCGGTAACCGCCCGGAACGGGACGGACGCCGGGCCGGTAGCGGGGCGGGTCACCCGGTCGATCACCGCGTCAAGGCTGGCCATCTCCGGGACCTCCTTGAGCGCCGCGACCGTCCGGTCGGTCAGCCGCACCTGCCTGCCCTCGCGCATGTACCGGACCGCCGCGATAAGCGCGTCGACCGGCGCCTTGTAATTGAATCTTTCAACAGTGAAGCTGCCGGTTAGCACCAGGACCGCGTAGGGTCGTCCGGCGACTGGGCCGGGGCTGTTCGTCGCATTTGCCATAGGTGAAAGTCTAATGGCAACTGCGGTTAACCGTAAGCCCTTATCTGATATGCCAGCATCACGGTTCCGAGCAGCGACGACCCGAACATGACCCACAGTGCCCACCGGGGGATGACCAGCATGTTCACACCGCCGCAGAGGCGTAGGCGGGCGCCGGGGTGACCAGCGCCGCGACTGTCTCACCGTTCAGGAACGCGGTATTGGCGGTGCCGTTCCACGAGTAGCCCAGCCCGATGGTGTGCGGCCCGACAGCCAGGCCGGGGAAATTCCACACCCCGCCGAGCGGGCCCGCCGCCCCGGCGGTAACGCTCTGCGCTACCAGCTGGAATACCGGCAGTGTCGTTTGCATCACCCCGTCGAGGTATATCCCGACGTTGAGCGCCGCGTTGGCCGCCGTGTTGTTCACCGCTATCCGGCCCTGCACGAACGCGGTCACGGTCACGTCGGCGGGCCGGGCCAGGGTAAAAGTCACCTGCGAGCCGGTCAGCTCGCGGAACGACCCGTCCGCAGACGGCTGGATTTGCGTTGTCGACTGCCCGTAGAACGAGCGCACCCGGGGCGGCGGGCTGCCCTCCGCGATGCCCGCTAGGGTGATGTTGAGCGGGTAGGCGGCGGCGGCGGCGGCGTTGATGCTGAACAGCACGTAGGAGGCCCCGGCCGGGGCAATCTGCGTCATGGCCTGCCAGGTCCACGAGCCTGCGGCGAGCGCCGCGCTGGTGACGCTGACCGGCCCGCCGACGCTGTTGATGTTGTCGTCAAAGAACTGCATCGACAGCGCGACCGCCCCGGCGGCGGCGGGCTGCACGTAGGCGCCCAGCTGGTAGGGGAAGCCGGGCAGCACCGGCACGAGCTGCGGGTTGAATCCGCCCTGGAGCTGCGGCGTCCCGGTCCCGGCCGTGGTCTGCGTGACGGTGCACATGGTCAGCCCGGGGCACCCGGCGTTGGCGCTGGCCTGAGCTATCGAGCCAGCCCCCTGCACCCGCCAGAAACTGGTGTCGCTGATGAACGAGGGATTGGGGTTGAGGAACCCCGACTGCGGGGGCAGCGCCCCAAGCAGGATCGTCCCGGGCCCGAAGGCGTTGCTGCCCGCCCCGGTGGTCGACGGCAGGCCGGGCGGCCCGGCCGGGCCGGTGGAGCCCTGCGGGCCCTGCGCGCCGGTCGGGCCCTGCGGCCCGGCGGGGCCGGTCGCGCCCGCCGCGCCCTGCGGCCCGGCAGCCCCGGCGGGCCCTGCGGGACCTTGGAACGGGCCCGCGTTGACCCAGGAGGTTCCCTCCCAGACGTACAGGTCGCCGCTGGCCAGCACCGTGTAGGCGTCGCCCTGGTTGTTCCCGGTCGCGGGCAGGTCCCCCACGGCGGCGACGGACCCCTTGAAGTTGATCCCCGTGCCCGCCTGACCTTGCGGGCCGGTCGGCCCGGCCGGCCCGGCCGGGCCGGTGGCGCCCGTCGCGCCGGCCGCGCCCGGCGTCCCGGCGGGGCCGGTCGCCCCGGCGGGCCCGGCGGGGCCGGGCGGCCCCTGGGCGCCGCCGGTGTGCGGGTCGTCGACGATGACGGCGCCGGTGCCCAGGTTGAGCAGCGCCCGGTTGATCACCGCGTCCTGAAGGTAGAGCTTGCCGCCGGGCGGCACGTAGACGCCGGGCGGCTGGAGCAGGTAGGTCGCGCCGGCCAGCAGCTTGACGACCGAGCTGAACAGGTACGCCTCGTTGATGGGCCCCTCGTCGCCCACGCTGGTGCCGGGCAGGATCGCGGACAGCGGCGCGACGGTGACCGCCGCGTCGCTCTGCTGCTGGACCAGCCCGGACCCGGCTGTCTCCGGGGGCGGGTCGTAGTTGATCGCGCTGCCGGTCGGCGCGTAGCAGTAGCCGGGCAGCTCCGTGGCGGGCACCCCGGACGGGGTGTAGCCGGGCCCGGGCGGGGCGGGCGCGGGACGCCGCGGTGCGCGCAGCGGACCGGCGTAGACGACCTCAGTCATAGACCTGGGCGCCCTCTCCGATGTTGATCTGCTCGCGGTCGATCGCGGCCCGGTTCAGGTGCAGGGTGGCGCCGTCCGGCACGACCACCGGGGAGGACAGCGCGTAGGGGCGCCCGGCGCACAGGTGCACGACCGGGGTGGACAGGAACGCCTCGTTGATGGGGCCCTCGTCGCCGACGCGGCTGCCGGGGTGGATCACGCTCAGCGGGTGCACCACCCAGGAGCCGTCCGCGTTGGTCTGCTGGAGCCCGGTGCCGCCCGCCTCCGGGGGCGGGTCGTAGTTGACCCAGTTCGCGGGCAGCTCCCCGGCGAGCGGGGCGCCGAACTGCTGGCAGCGCACCGGCTGCATGATGTTCGGCGGGAAGGGCAGTACCCACGATGCCCGCACGCTGCCGCGCCGGGCTGGTGCCGGGGCGGCGGTCTGCGGGACCAGTGCCGCCCCGGCGGGCGCCCAACCCCTCCCGGGCGGCTGCGGGAGCGCGTGGCCGTCCGTTGTCGGCGCCTGGTAGTAGGGTACCGACTGCGCCGCCGGACGCAGGGGGGTTTGTGACGGCGGCGCAGCCGGTGTCCGGGGGCCCGGGTCGGGCGCGGGCGGTGGCGGCTGGTCAGTGGGGGGGAGCGACGGCACGGGTACCCGCTGCCACGGGGCGATGGTCATGGCTGTCTCCTATCCCGCCCCGCGCGTGGGGCCGGGGCCCGACGTGACGGAGCCGTAGGTTGCGGACGGGACGGTGTGAACGGCGGCGGTCAGCCCGGTTGAGGCCGTCCGCGCCCAGAATGTCTGGGCGCCGGTCACCGCCAGGGCGGTGCCGGGCGGGATGACGAAATGCGCGGCGCCCGGCTTGGGAATGATCGCCGGGGTGATGTCCATGTAGATCTCGTTCACCGGGTCGTCGTTGTGCACGATCCACCCGGGGCTGTACCCGTGGCCGGTCTCCGGGCCGGGGATGAGCATCTGCGCGGTGTCGGTCACGATCATGACAGGTAGTCCGGCAGGCACTCGTCAAGGAATTCCACGGCGGCGCCGCCGGGCACGCACAGCCCCGCGTAGGTGTTGTCGGCCACCAGCACCAGGCGCTCGGACCCGGTCAGCAGCACCGTGGCCTTGGGGTAGGTGTGCGTGCCGGGGGCGTCGAAGATGTCGACCAGGTTGGCCGAGCTGGGGAAGCCGGTGTAGACGTACACCACCCCTGACCAGGGGCTGGCCGGGTCGGCGCTGGCCAGCGTCAGCCGCTTCACGTCCCACGCCATGCCCATCTGCGGGCCCATCGTCCGGCCCTGGTCGGTGATCCCCGGCTTGGACAGCGCCGGGCCGGTCACCGGCACGCGGTGCATCGACTGCATCAGCCGCTCGCGGCGGGCCAGGTACTGGCGCACCGCCGTGGCGGTGGTCTCCAGGGTGAGCGACAGCATCGCCCACAGCCCGGCGGCCGGGGCCGCGTCGGCGGCTACGTCATGCTGCACCGGACGCCTCCGGGGCCAGGCGGGGGCGCGGGATGCCGGGGTCTCCGGGGGCGGGGGAAGTTGCGGCGACTGCGCCCCCGGCTAGCCTCGTGAGCATTCCGTCGGTCAGCAGGTCAAGCGAAATGTACGCTATGACCGCCGCGACAAGCAGCCCGAAAATAGCCATTCCGCATTCCGTTTCGCGGTTCGTGGCAATTCCGGATTGCTGGTGTACCGTTGCCATTATGGTTTCCCCCGTCCGGGCTGGTCCGGAGAGCGCGGCCGAGGACATGGCCGGGTTTGCCCGTCACGTCTATACCGATCTTCATGATATCTCGCGGCGGCTCGCTGACCTTGAATTGGTTCTTACGAGGTTTAGTGACATGCTTGATATCTATGAGCCTGTAATGCGCAGGTACGCATCTATGACCGGTATGCGCGGTATGGGCAGGGGACGCAGGAGGGGGGGGCAGGAGGGTGCGGCCGGTGGCTGAGCGGGTGTTCACCGAGGATGAGCGGGCCGAGCTGGCCAAGCGCGGCCACGCGCTGCCGGACGGCTCTTACCCGATGCCGGACTGCGACGCGGTCCGGCGGGCGCACAACGCCTACGGGCGGGCACCGGAAAGCCACCGGGGCGCGCTGTCCGCGCTGCTGCGCAAGCGCAACGATGAGCTGCGCTGCGGGCACGACCTTGGGGAGCTGGACACGACCTAAAAGCGCAGGGGGGGGAAACAAGGGGTGGGCTATGGCCGCCCGGAACAACCACGACGACGACGACCACGACTACGACGACGCCGAGGACGGCGCCGCCGAGGGTGACGACGGCGGCGGTGGCGAGGGTGCCCGCATCCGGTCACTGGACGACCTGTCGGCCGCGATCGAGCGGCTAGAGCAGCGGGTCAGCCGCGCGTTCAGCGGCGGCTCGCGCTCGAGGCCGGAGCCAGGCGGCTCCGGGAGCTCACCGAGGCCGACGCAGGCGGACAACGCCGACGCCCGCCGTCGCGAGATCCGCGAGGAACTGGCCGCGCTGCGCGGGCAGGAGAAAGCCGACGCCGAGCGGGGCGACCTGATGACCCGGCTGGGCAAGGTCGAGAAGTCCCTAGAGCGCGCCCCCCGCCAGCTGCGCCGCGTCGAAGAGATGATGGGCTGGGGCAAGCCGTGACCCGGTGCAACGCCTACGGCGCTGAGAACGTGTCCGGGGCGGTCAACCTGGGCGGGTTCGACACGCAGCCGGTCATCCGCCAGTGGCCGTGCACCGAGCCGGCCGCCCACCGGTTCCGCTGGACGTGCGAGCACGGGCACCGGGGGCCGATCGTGCCGCTCTGCGCCGGGCACTACGACCAGTTCACCGGGGACGCCGCCGCGCCGTGGACGCTGCGCCGCGACGTGCAGTTCTGCCCCCGGTGCAACACCGAGTCCGATCACCGGTGCGCGGTACGGCTGGTGACGGTCTCGTGAGCGGCCCGCCGGCCCGCGACCCGGACGCGCCGGAAATCCGCGCGTGGGGCCGGGAGAACGGGTGGGAGGTCGAGGACAAGGGCCGCGTACCGGCGGCGCTGCGCAGCGCGTGGGCGACCGCGAACGCCGGGGGAGCCAGCCAGCTGCGGGCCGCGGTGAGCGCCCCGCCGTCCGGCAACGGGCACGCCTCCAACGGCAGCGCCGGCCCGGTCACGTTCGAGATCCCCGACTACGTGCCGCCCGACGTCGGGGCCGCCCCGGCGTACGAGGACAAGCCAGAGCCGGCCGATGAGCGGGCGCCCGAGCAGCCGCCCAAGCGGTCGCGCCGCGAGCAGCTGGCCGAGCGGTTCCGGCGCCCGGAGCGGGAGCGGCCCCGGGGCCGCCGCCGGGTCACGCTGGAAACCCTGGGCGGCCTGGTCTGGGCGGGGGCCGCCCAGCTGTGCGCCCGCTACGGGGACGGCCGGTTCCTGCCGGTCGCCAACGTGATGGCGTTCCAGGCGCCCGTGGCCGGGCTGGTCGCGGAGGACGTGCTCAAGCACACCGTGGCCGACGCGGTGCTGCAGCCGGTGGCGCGGCTGGTCGAGTCTGGCAGCACCGCCGGGGCGCTGATCGGCCCGCCGGTCCTGGTCGGCATGGTGTGCGCCCGCCCTGAGCTGTACCCGGTCGCCCGGCCGCTGCTGGCCGTCGCGATGAAGGAGTGGATCATCGCGGCGGGCCCCAAGCTGCGGGAGCTGCGCCGCCGCGAGGAGAAGTTCGCCGCCGAGATGGGCGAGATGGGCGAGGAATTCGACGGGTTCGACATCGAGGCGATGATCGACCAGGTGTTCGCGCCCATGTTCGCCCAGCAGCAGCAAGCCCCGGCAGCGCCCGGTGCCGCCGAAGGATGACGACGGGCGCCGGGTACGCGCGCTGAGCTGGCCCAACTTCCGTAACCACATGCGGGAGGAATGGGAGGCGGGCCAGCACATCGCGCTGATCGGCCCCACCGGGGAAGGTAAGTCCACGTTCGCGGTCGGCCTGCTCGAATTGCGAAGGTGGGTGATCGCCCTTGACCCCAAGGGGGAAGACGACACGCTGAGCGCGTCGGGCTACATGCGGCTGAAGGAATGGCCGCCGCCCGGCCGGGTGCGCGACCAGATAGCCGAGGGGTACCCGGCGCGGCTGATCGTCGGCGGGCCCAGCCGGACCGACGCCGAGACGACCCGGCTGGGCCAGCTCATGCAGGAGGCGGTGGAAGGGGTCCGCACCGAAGGGGGGTGGACGTTGTACGTGGATGAATTCCAGTTGCTGACCGACCGGCGGATGATGGGGGTCACGACGCAGGTTGAGCAGCTGCTGATCAGCGCCCGGACCCGGGGCACGTCGGTGGTGACCGCCTACCAGGCGCCCGCGTGGGTGCCCCGGGCCGCGACCCGGCAGGCGTCGTTCGTGGTGCTGTGGGGCACCCGCGACGAGGACTCGGTTAAGACGATCGCGCAGGCGATGGGGCGGCCCTGGCGGGAGTTGCAGGCGATGGTGCAGCAGCTGCCCGCCTACCACGTGCTGGTGATCCCGAAGCGGTTCCGGGAGCCGGTGATCCTGACGCACCCGCCGCGTGTCGGGTGATTGTCGCTGCCCTGGCGTATGGTATGGAGCTGACGCATGACACCGCGACGCGGGGGGGCCTCGTATACGCGGAGACCTACCTATGCCAACGCGCCGAATCCTTGAGGTGGCCGTCGTGGTCACCGTCCTTATGCACCCGATCATGGGGCTCGCGCGGCTGTGGGCGGCCAAGACGATGCTCACCAGCCAGAACGGCACCGTGAGCCACGGCGCCGCCGAGATCGTCGCGGTGGTCGCGTGAGCACCATGACGGCTGAGACCGGGGTAGCCGCCGGGCGCCCGCAGCCGCAGACGACCGTGGAAAGCCCGGGCGGCCCGTTCGTCCGGCACAGCCAGCCGGGGCGCCGGGCGATGTACATCGACCAGCCCTCATGGGGCGGCCTGGTCGCGCAGCCGATGGTGGCGATGCCCGGCTACGCGGCCCGCTACCGGATCAAGACGACGTTCACCGACGCGGGCGGCACCGCGATGACCTACGGGCAAGACGGGATGCCGGCCGTTTACGACCTGGTGACCCTGAAGGACGCTTTCGGCACGCCGATCATCGTCGCGCCCGGCTACGAGGCGTTCAACCTGATCCCGCTGTTCAGCGGGCAGTTCGGGCTGGCCGAGACGCAGGACCCGGGCAACCTTCCCAGCTTCGTGCCCGGCGCGCTCACGTCCGGCGCCGGGTCGTTCTCAAGCGCGCTGCCGTGGGAGTTCAGCAAGGCATACGGGCTGGTGAGCGGCGCCAACGCCAGCCTCCTGCCGACGTTGCAGCTCAACATCGCGTCGGCATCGGGCGTGTTCACCGCGATCGCCGGGGCGCCCCCGACGATCATGGTCGAGGTCGACGCCGATTTCTACTGGCTCCCCCAGGGCGTCAGCGTGGAACCTCCTGGTATCGGCACCACGTGCCAGTGGGTGCTTCAGCCGTGCAATCCGGTGATCGCGTCCAACGGGTCCATGTCGGTGCAGTACCCGAGATTGGGCGGCTACCTGACGACGGAGATCCTGATCTTGCGCGACGCGAACAACGCGCGGGTGGACGGCTGGCCGGCCCGCCCCCGGTTCCTGGTCGACGGCGTTCCGTTGATCGACTCGGCGCTGACCACGGTCTACGACGACATGGCGATCGGGCTGAGCGTCGGCGCGACCACGGGCGGCGCCCTGGTCGGCAACGCGGTCCCGCAGGGCCAGGCGGGCACGATCGTGTGCCAGCGGCCGGTCGGAACGATCTGCCTGACCCGCAAGACGGCGCTCATGCAGCGGATGACCGGGCTGCTGGAAACCGGCGAGACGTTTCTGTCCACCAACCCGGGCACCAGCCGGGAGGTCAACGGGTCGCCGTGGGGCACGATCAACGCCCCGCCCGCCCGGCTGAACGTCCTGGTCGGCCAGGTGGTCCCGTCCGGGCAGCTCATCCAGGGTCTGCCGGAGGTCTAGCCGTGTCCGATTTCAGCAAGGGCTTCATGGTCGGTGCCGGGGTCCTGGCGGCCCTGCTCGTCGTCGGCCTCGCAGCCCAGATGATCCGGATCTAGGAGGGGCTCGCGATGGCTGGTCTTTCACTGCGGGCGGGCGCCGGGACGTTCAACGGGTCCGGCCCGTCGCTGCCGGTCGCGGCCGGGACGCCGACCGGCCCGGCCGGCGGCTCGTCGACGGCGGCGGCGTTCGGCATAGGGGTGTCCGGCGCGGCCGGCGCCAAGACAGCGGCGCTCGGCGCCGGCATCGCGGGGACGGCGGCGGCGGTGCTGCTGCTGTGGCTGTGGTGGAGCCTGCCCAGATAGGAGAGAGCACATGCAAGCGACCACGCGGGCGTTCCTTTGGGGCGCCGTGATCGGCATCGGGGGGCTGTGGGCCTACCACGCCTTCATGAAGCCGCTTCCCCGCCCTAGCGGCGGCTGAGACCACGACTAGGAGGTAGGGCGGTGCGTCCTACGACGTTCGTCGGGCTGCTGGGGCTGGCCCTGGTCGGCATCATCGTGGCCGACTTCCTTATCCATCCCGCCGGCACCGTCGCGGCGGCCAACGGGGCGGCGACGATCCTTGACCCGACCTACAACGCGATGCTGGGCAACACCAGCACCCCGCCGGCCGCCGGATGAGGATAACCGCGATCGGGCCCGACCCGGCGCTGTCTCCCGCCGCGCCCGGTACCTGGCTGCTGCCCGCCCCGGCGGCCGGGGCCAGCTCCTACCAGAGCTGGGGGACGCTGACCGGCCAGCCGGGGACGCAGCCGATACCGGCGCCGGACCCGGCCGCGATCCCGCCGGGGAACCTGCCGACCCTGGGGCGGGGCAACAGCGCCGGGTGGCCGCGCCGCCGGTCCAGCTCGGCGGACAGCCCGAACGTGATCCTGCCCGCGCTGTACTACCAGCGGCCCGCCGCCAACCCGGCGATCGGCCCGCACCACGTGTCGGTGATCAGTGACAACCAGCTGCCGGTGCCCGCGATCGACCCGCGCGGCCGCCCGGCCGTGATGGCGCAGCGCCCGCCCCGGATCGGCGGGCGGGGCCAGGTCGTGCAGCCCTACGGGCTGGTCGCGTGGCCCAAGTTCATGCAGGGTAACCCGATGGCGCCCTCATGAGTGAGCAGCCGGTGCTGGTCAAGCAGCACTACCGGGGCGGCGGCCCGGGCGGCAGCGCGCCGCCGGGAGACGGCGGCCTGCCCCCGGAGCCGGACGGCGGCGGCGGCGGCATGTCGGCCAAGTGGGGGCCGCTGCCGGTCTGGGGCTGGCTGGCCCTGGCGGGGGTCCTCGCGGTCGGCGCCTACTTCTGGATCAGGCACGGCCAGTCCGGCGCGGCGGCGGCGACCGCCCCCACGGCGGCGAACACGGCAGCGAGCCAGGCGGCTACCGCGACCGACACCGGGTGCTACGACGCGGGCGGCAACAGCGTCCCGTGCGGGCAGGCCGACTACGCCAGCGAGATCGCGGCGCTGCAAGCCGAGATCGACAACATGCAGGGGGCCGCCTCCACCCCGACCAGCACGCCCGGCGCCGGGTCGACGCTGTCGGTCAGCGTGCCCGACGTGGTAGGCGACGGGGCGGTGCAGGCGCGGGCGGTGCTCCAGGCGCAGGGGCTCACGGCGGTCGTGCAGGGGGCCAACCGGGGCACCGTCACCGCGCAGTCGCCCAGCTCCGGGACGGTGGTCCAGGTGGGTACCGAGGTGACCCTGACCACCAGCGGCGGCAGCACCAGCGGCAGCACCAGCGGCGGCGGAAGCCCGGTCATGACGGCCGGCAGCAACGGGCGGCCCTACCGCACCCTGCCGGCGACCACGCAGGTAACGACAACATGAAAGGGGTGGCCAGGTGGGCAAGCTCGCGTTCTTCATCTACGCGGCGGGCATCGGCTGGTACGTGCGGGCAAGCGGGCTGGACAAGGAGCTGGCCGACCTCGTGCGGGAAGGGTACGACCTGACGGTGCTGCACACCGCCGAGGTCCTGCGCCGCGCCAGTCCCCCGGAGCTGGCCAGCTCCGGCTCGAGTACGGAGGTCGCCGCGTGATCCGCCGGGTACTGAGCCAGCCGGGCCCGGCCGCGCTCACCCTCGCCGCGCTCCCCCCCGGCACCCCGGTAACCGGGCCGCTGCGGGTGGTCTACCTTGACCCGGCCGGGGTCACCGTGTCGCAGATGCCCGCCGACGCGCTGGTGTCCGCAGACGGGGCCCCGTTCGTGCAGACCGGCCCCGGGTCGTGGGGGCAGGTCGTGGCAGCCGGGCGGCCCCGGTGAGAGTCGCCGGGGTCAGCCCGCGCGGCCAGCAGGGTTTCCCGAACACGTACGGCGCCGGGCGGCCCGGCCCGGTCGGCACCCGCCACGGGTACCTGCCCGAGCCGCGCCCGCCGATGGGCAACAGCGCCGGGCTCGGCGGCCCGCTGCTGCTGAACGGCAACCCGATGAACAGCCTGCGCCCGCGCGGCCCGGTGGTCACCGGGCCCGACCAGACCGTGTTCCCGATCGCCGCCGCGACCGGGCAGCGGATGCGCGGCGGCGTCGGCACGGACATCTACGACAAGAGCACGTGGCAGCGCCCCTACCTCTACACACCAGCCCTGTAGGGACCGCCGTTTAGGGGGCAACCTGAAGTTGCCCCCCGCTGACCAGGCAAAACAGGGGGGCAACCTGAAGTTGCCCCCCAACAGGACAGGAGGCACGGGCATGGCCGAGGACCCCCCCCGCCGCCAGCGGCGCCCCAGCGGCCCGCAGGGCGACGCAGAGACCACAGACCCCGGCGCCGGCTCCACCACCCCGGAGCCGGCGCCGGCCTCCCCCGGGGAGGCCGCGGGCGGCAGCGGGGCGGCCCCGTGGGGCGACCCGCCGCCCGCCCCGGCCGCCGACGACGGCCAGCCCTGGCACGGGGCGGCCGGGACGCTCAGCGACGGCCTCTCGCGGGCGATGCACCAGCTGCGCGAGGCCGAGCGGCTGATCGTCAACCACCAGGTGACCACGCCCAGCCCGGACCTGCACCGGGCCCGGGCGGCCCTGTCGCGGGCGATGGAGTACGTGGAGAACGAGGGGCAGCCCGCCCCCAAGGGCAAGGGCAAGGACGGCGATGCCGGCTAGCTCGCTCGGCAGCCAGGACGCCATCGCGTTCGGGGTGGCCGCCGACCTGACCTACACCGTGTTCGGGGCGACCAACTCAAGCCCGCAGACCACGGAGCTGTTCGCGTCCGACCGCGCGGAGACCCTGATGAAGTACGTGAAGCTCGGCGCGCTCCAGGCGGCGGTGCTGATCGGCGTGATGACGTTCCGCTCGGCGGCGGGCGGCGGCGGGATGGCCCGCGCGTTCTGGCCCGCCGCCGGGGGCGTGCTCACCGGCACCATGATGTGGCTGATGTACGCCCACGCGCTGTCGGCGGGGCAGGGCAAGCAGCCGCCCGCAGCCGGGCGGGCCCGGTAATGGGCGCCGTCGCGCTGGCCGTGATCTGGCTCGGCTACGCCGCCGGGACATGGGGCTACTGCCTGGTACGGGGCTACTGCGTCACCCCGATGAACGTCATCTCGCCGTCGTTCCCCGCGAGCAAGGCCAACGCCCAGGGAACCGCCGGGCTGCCGTCCGGCGGCACCCGGGCAGTCAGTTAGGAGGGGGCCCGTGGGCGCGTTCCTCATCGCGTGGCTGGCCGGGGAGGGGATCATGATCTACCGGTCGGTCAAGGTCCAGGGGGGCCCGCCGTGGCCCGGCCAGCTGCTGGCCGGGACGGGCGCGTTCGCGGCGCTCGCGGTCCTCGCGGAGGCGGGCCCGGACGCCCGCAAGATCGCCCTGGCGGTCGCGTGGGGCCTGAACGCGGCCGGGTTCATGGCGCTGTTCCCCGCCTCGCCCGCCCTGATGGGCAACGCGCTGGGCACCCTGACCGGCACCAACCCGGCTAACTCCGGGTGGTGGGGGAACGTCACCGCGAACACCGTGTCCGACACGTCCGTGCTGCCCGCCGCCGGGGGCTGCGGCCCGGCCGGGTCCGGCACGGGCGCGGGCGGCTCCGCAGGCGCCAGCACCGGGGGGTCGCCCGGCGCCAGCATCAAGGCCGGGGAGCAGAGCGGCACCAAGCAGACCTACCCCGGCGGGTGCCCGGCCGGGTACATGAACGTCGGCGGCAAGTGCTACGAGGTGGTGGGGATGGCCTACAACCCGGCCCCGTCCCCGGCGGCCGGAACCACGCTGGTCTGATGGCCGCCCCGGTCCACGCCCTCGCGGTCTACCAGGCGCTGCTGCGCAACGGGTACAGCAGCACGCAGGCGATCGGCATCATGGCCAACATGTGGTACGAGTCGTCGCTCAACCCCGAGGCCGACGCGATGGACAGCAACGGCTACCGCTCGGTGGGGCTGGTCCAGTTCAACGGGGCCAGCTACCCGCACGCCGGGTCGATGGTGACCGGCAACCCCACCGCCGACATCAACAGCCAGGTCGCCTACCTCGCGACGATCGACGGGCCCAAGAGCAAGGCGACCGCCGGGAGCACCCCGGGGCAGGTGGCCGGCAACTGGGCGTACTACTTCGAGCGGTGCGCCGCCTGCTCCCCGTCCGGCTCCTACGGGGCCAGCGCCAGCAGCAACGGCGGGTACAACGACCGGGTCAACTTCGCCTCCACCGTGGCCAGCTGGGCGCAGTCGGGCAACTGGACGGTGAGCAGCGGCACCGGGGGAACGACCGGCGGCGGCGGGTCCGCGACGGGCAGCGGCACGGGCGGCGGCTACCCGGCCGGGGGCAGCGCGACGACGACCGCCGCGACGACCCCCGCCCCCAGCACCGGTAACACGTGCCTGCTGAGCTTCCCCGTGGTCGGCTGCGTCATGCCCAAGACCCTGGCGCGGCAGCTGCTCGGCGGGCTGGTGATCGCCGGGGCGTTCGTGATCGTGCTGGTGGGGGCTGACCTGCTGTTCAAGAGCGCGGGGCTGGGCGGCTCCGGGGGCGGGATGGGCAAGACGGCGGCCCGCACGGGCGAGCTGCTGGCACTGTTCCCGCCCGCAGAGGCGGCCGGGGTCACCATGTCGGCCGTGGGCGGCTCCGTCAACCGGACCGCCGCGCACCGGGCCCGGGGCCGGACGGCGGCGACCGGGGAGCGCCGGGCGGCCACCGGGGAAACCAACGCGGTCACCGCGCGGCGCCGGGCGGCCACCGGGGCGGCCAACGCCACCACCGCGCAGGGCCGCGCCAAGACCTACAAGTACCGCTCGCGCACCGACCGGGAGGTCGGCCGGTCCCGCGCCAAGACCTACCGCAAGGACTCCAAGACGCGCCGGTACGCCGCCGAGACCGGCCGGGCCCGGGAGGACCGGCTAGCCGCCTCACGGCGGGCCCGCCCCGCCGCCGCCGCGCCCAAGCCTGCGCTGGCTACTGCCCCCGAGCGGAGATCACGCCCGAAGTGACAGCCCCGGCCAGCTCCGGGCCCCTCGCGCCCGCGCGGTCAGTGGTTACCGGTGACAGCTAGGACTCAGTCCGGGGTAGCACCGGTACCGGTCATCTCGTAAACCGCAGGTCTCCGGTTTTGAGACCTGGGGTTGCCGGTGGGGTCTGGGGAGGGGACCTCCCCAGGGTTTAGGAGGGGCGAGGGGAACCTTTGGTTCCCCTCTTGTTGAAAAGCAAGGCCACGCGGCGGCAGCCCGGCACCCGGCCAGCTCTATGGAATTGCGCGTTATGCAAGCTCACGCCCAGGATTGCCCTGAAACATCCTGGTGTCACCCTCGCGGGTGCTGTACCCTGGCAGCGCATTCTAGAAATGCGCGAAAGCCAAGAGGTTCCACAAACCGGAAGGTTCGTCTAGGCTGCCTCCTTTGTTTTCTTCGCTTTCTTGTTTGTCGCGTGTTCCGCCTGTTGGTCGCAGGGGGGAAACGGAACGACCGCGTGGTTTACAGGTTCGCCGGACATCTTTGCCGGCCCAGGGCCCGCGCTGCAAGCCAGCGCGGGCCTTAACCATGTCGCGTGTCGTCGCAGCTGGGCGGCCCTGTGTTCGCGTGCTACGGGCCTGTAGCAGGAGCACCGGCTAGCTGGTTGCGAAGCCATCCGAGCTGCCAGCCGGTCAGCTCCGGGCGGTCCCAGCCAGCCAGCCGCCGCTCAAGCTCGGCGGGGGGCAGCACCGCGAGCACGTGCACCGGCCCGTCGCCGGACAGCGGCGTGATGATCAGCTCCCCGGTCACGAACACGTACGTGGCCCGCCACGGCGGCGGGGCCAGCCCGCCCCACGGCGGCCGGTCCAGCCAGCGGACCCCGTAGTCAACCTTGCGGCTGCCCCGGCGGCCGGGGCCGGGCCACGCCCGGCCCCCCGCGTAGAACGCCTCCAGTGAGCTGTAACGGGCGGGCGTCACGCCTGTCCATCTCGCGCATCGTGTGCCCGATGATCTCGCTGGCCGTCGTGTCCTCGTCGGCGCCCAGGTGGATGAGCTGGTGGTTGCACACCCCGATGATGGTCGCCAGGTGGGCGAGGGTGTGCCCGGCGAAGCCGTGCCCGCACTCGTGTTCCTCGCCGGGCAGGCAGCGCGCGACGATCGGCCAGCCGAGCAGCGACAGCGCCTCGCGGCTGGCCCGCGCCGGGCTGGCCCAGCTCGCGTCTCCGGTGGGGTCGCCGCCGCAGGCGTCGCACGGGCTGGCCGGCGCCGGCCCGTCGCGCATCTGGCGCTGCTGCTCGGCGCGCAGCCGGTCGAGCTCCCCGGAGCCGGGCGGCTCCGGCACAGAGCTGGCCAGCTCCGGCTCGAGTCCGGAGCCGGGCGGCTGCGAGCCGCGGGAGCGGGCCAGCTCCGTACGGTCGTACCCGCCCGGGTTGATCCGCGACTGCGGGAAGCCGGCCGGCCCGTAGAAGCGGAAGATGCCCGCGACGACCAGGTCGGCTACCGCCTCTTCGCGGGTGAGGTCGGACCCGGCCGCGTGCATGTCGACCATCTCAAGCAGCCCGCCGAGCGGCGCGAACGCGCCGCCCGGCTCCGTCGTCGTCGTCATACCGCGCGCCGCTCCCGCTCGGTGCCGGTCACGTCGGCTACCCCGGCGCTGGCCAGCCCCGCCGCGCGGGCCCGCCGCACGTCGGCCAGCCGGACCACGGGCCCGGCGCCCCGGGCCGCCGCCGCCGCCGCGTACACCAGCTCACCCAGCCCGATCCGCTTGGCTACCGCCTGGCGGCTCACGCCCAGGATCGCCGCCATGTCGCTGTGGCTGTAGCGGGCCTGGCCCCGGTTGGCCTCGAACATGCCCCGGTTGGTCGCGTCGGTCAGCTGCTGGTGCAGGTCGCGCAGGTGGACCAGTGCGGCGGGGTCGGCCGCTACCCGGTCCCCCCACGCGCTGATCAGGCGCGTCATCATCGCGACGTAGTCGCTTGTCTCGGTCCGGGGCCGGGCCCGGTGCTTGCCTGCCATGTCTTTCCTCCTGTTCGGTTGGGGGGGCAACTTCAGGTTGCCCCCCGCGTTTGCGCGTGACGCGATTCGCGTCACGCCTCACGATGCGAGCGGGGCCAGCCCCGTGCGCTCGTGCAGCGGCCTGGCTGAGCGGACGATAACGGCGAGGTCTGACAGCTGGATCACCGCGTAGCTGTCGCCCGGCTCCCAGCCGGGCCGCTGCAAGACCTTGACCGGGATCACCCGGTCCCGCAGCTGCCTGGGCACGGCGGCCCGCATCAGCTCGGCCTCGCCCATCGCGATCGCCAGCCGGTCCGGCGCCGCCCGGCCGTCGACCACGCGCGGCGCGGTGACCTTGGCCTGCGTCCCGATCGCGAGCACCAGCCGGGAGGGGTCGGCGCCAAGCTCGGAGCTGGCCAGCTCCGACAGCTCCGGGGCTGAGCGGTAGGGCAGCCCGGCCCGCTCAGCCCACGAGCTGAAGCTCCGCTCCCAGCCGCCCGGCTCCGAGCCGAGCCAGCAGGTGCCCGCGCCGCAGCGGCGGGCCAGCTCCGGGAGGTCGCCCGCGTGCACAACGCAGTGGGCGCGGCCCGTAGCGCGCCCCTGCCAGTTCAGCACCTGCACCGCTACCGTTTCGGCCCGCTCGGCGGCGGGAAGCCGCGACAGGGCCGCCTCCGCCTCGCCCATGGCCTCACTGAGCCGGTCCGGGGCCGGCGTCCCGTTGGCTCGCAGGTGGGGGCGGCTGCGGTACTTGCAGCCCCACAGCATCCCGGCCCCGGCCGGGCCCACCAGGTCTAGCCGGTCAGCCGTGCCGGCCAGCGGCGCCCGGCTGTAGCTCAGCCCCTGCTCCCGCAGCCAGGCGGCTACGGTGCTCTCCCACGCGGTGCCCTTTTCCTTGGGCACGTTCCTGCGGCGCCGCGTCTGCGGTGTCACGATCCTGCCTCCTGTCGTCGTATGATCTTGCCTGGGATGCCCCGGCGTCATGGCTGGTCGTCGCGATCCTCCCCGCCCCGGGGTGTCCCGCCTGTCCCCCCACCGGGGCGGCCGGGCGGGTGTCGCTTCCCGCCCGGCCGGCGGGCCGGGCCCGCCGCCGGGAGGTCCCCCCGGCGGCGGGCCCGCCGCTCACACCATGAGCAGCCGGGCCGCCTGCTCCTTGATCCGCATCGAATCGCCCGACACGGTGCGCACCGCCCGCGCGTAGCTGTCCTTAGCCGGGGCGTAGTGATCGATGTACTCGCCGATTGCCTGCAACCCCGCCCAGCGCGACCCCCGGATACCCGCCTGCGTGGGGGCGGTGGTGAACAGCTGGCCCAGGGCCGCATCGCGGCGAACCGAGTTGCCGACCGTCCGGGCGGAATCCTTGTCCGTGGCCGGGCGCCACAGCTCATCGCAGACCTTCTTGAATTCCGCCTCCGCTAGCTCGGCGTTCATCATGCGTTCCGCCTGCCTCTCGAATTCCTCCAAGTAGGTGAACGTGAGACCCAGGGCCCGCCTAGCCTCCGCTATCCGGCCTTTGGCCGTCTCGGTGTGCCGGATACTGAACGACGTCTTGGCCGCCTGTATCGCCATAGCCTGCGTATTGGCGCACACGATCCGCACGGGGGTGATGAGCAGCCGAAACGCGGTGGACCCGTCGTGACTGTTGAGCGCCGCGATATACAGGTCAAGCGCGTCTTTCCCGTTCAGCAGCATCCCCTGCGGGAGTTTCATCGTGACGAATACCTGCCGGCCGCCCATCAGGCTGCCGGCCGTCTCGAAATGAGCCCCGGACTCATCCGCGATCGCGTTAAGGATCTCGCAGTTCTCTTCGTTCTGAACCGGGCGGTATGTCTCGCCCACCACGCCCAGGATGTCCGTAGCCTGCGTTACCGGATTGGTCCGGGCGGTGGCGTAGAAGCGGTCGACCTCATGCGAGGTAACCCCGTCTTCGCTCAGCTCACGCGCGGTGAGCGTGAGCTTGCGAACCTGCCAGCCGCCCAGCCGCGCGGCCGACAACGCCTCTTCCGCCGTCATGGCGTCGGTGGTGACCGTGCCCAGCCGGTGCCAGGCATCTTCCCGGGCGGACGCGAACGCGGCCGATCCGTCGCTGAACTGTTCGATTGCGTGAGCCATGTCGCTTTATGGCCCCTTCTGTGTGTGGCCTGCCTCATCGGAGCGGGGGCTGCCATCCCTCGCTGACCGGGGCCCGTGGGCCCCGGTTTCGGCGCTAGCTAGTCCTCCCAGATGGAAGCCCCGCCGGTCCGTAGCCAGTGGTGGTAATGGCCGCCGATCGAGTGCATATGCCCCCGGCCGGCGCCCCGGTCAAACGCTGCGAACGCCTCCGCATAGGCCAGCGCGAATTCGAACGATCCGACAGGTATCATGGCGCCCGTAGCGTCACTGTGCCCCCATGCGTACGCGCTGGCCTGACCGAAACGGAGTTGCCCTTGAACCGTGTCGAATACGGTCTGGCGCTGCGCGGGCGTGACGGAAGTGCTCATGAGTCGCGATCCTCTCTGGGCCGGCGACCGCTGGGCGCGGCGCCTGATCTAAGTATACCCACGGGGGCGTACCTAGACCCCCACGGGCGTACGGGACTTGATAACGATTGAGGCTCACCGCCGTGACCACATCGTTACGAGACCGTGACCGTGACACCCCCCCTCAGCCCTTGACTACGCCCCCGCC